>NZ_KQ031382.1:1558199-1869839 GCF_000384335.2 Hyphomicrobium sp. 99 | reverse complement strand
AAGGACTTGACCGACAACGTCAACCTGCTTGCTGCAAACCTCACGACGCAGGTTCGAAACATTGCTGAGGTCACGACGGCTGTCGCCCGCGGCGACCTTTCGCGCAAGATCACCGTCGACGTCAAAGGCGAAATTCTCGAACTCAAAAACACCATCAACACGATGGTCGATCAGCTCAACGCCTTCGCGTCGGAAGTTACGCGCGTCGCGCGCGAAGTCGGCACCGAAGGCCGTCTCGGCGGCCAGGCGACTGTGCCGGGCGTCGCAGGCACATGGAAGGACTTAACCGACACCGTGAACGTCATGGCGGCGAACCTCACCGAACAGGTTCGCGGCATCGTGAAGGTCGTGACTGCCGTGGCGAACGGCGATCTGAAGCCGAAGCTAACCGTGAAGTCGAAGGGCGAAGTCGCGGCGCTTGCCGAGACGATCAACGACATGACGGACACGCTGGCACTCTTCGCGGATCAGGTGACGACGGTCGCGCGCGAAGTCGGCGTCGAAGGGCGTCTCGGCGGTCAGGCAAATGTTCCCGGCGCAGCTGGCACGTGGAAAGACCTCACCGGCAACGTCAACTTGCTCGCCGCGAACCTCACCACACAGGTGCGCGCGATTGCAGAAGTTACGACGGCGGTGACGAAGGGCGACTTGACGCGCTCCATCCAGGTCGAAGCGCGTGGCGAGGTGGCGGAACTCAAAGACTATATCAACACGATGATCGGCAATTTGCGTCTGACGACGCAGCTCAATACCGAACAGGACTGGCTAAAGACGAACCTCGCGCGTTTCACCAGCATGCTGCAGGGTCAGCGCGACGTCGTCACTGTCGGCAGAAAGCTGCTGTCAGAACTCGTGCCGCTCATCAATGCGCATCAAGGCGTGATCTATCAGTTCGACGCGGCGGGAAGCGAACTCAAGATTCTCGCGAAGTACGCCGACGACGTGGACGCGCGCTACCCTGAAAGGCTCGAACTCGGTTCCAGCCTCATCGGACAATGCGCAATTGAAAAGAAACGCCGGGTATTGACCGATATTCCCCAACCAACGGGCAGCATCGACGCGGTCGTCTTCAAGGCTGCTCCCCGCAGCGTCATCGTACATCCGATTACATTCGAAGATCAGATCAAGGCTGTCATCTCGCTCAGCTCGCTCCAGAACTTCGAGCCGGCGCAGCTGACGTTCCTCGAACAGCTTTCGGTCAGCATCGGCGTCGTCTTGAACAGCATCGAAGCCACGATGCAAACCGAAAGCCTGCTGATGCAGTCGCAGCAGTTGGCCGCCGAGTTGCAAGATCAGCAAAAGGCGATGCAGAAGACGAACGAGGAGTTGGCGCAGAAGGCGCAGCAGCTCGCTGAACGCAACGTCGAAGTGGAACGCAAGAACGAGGAAATCGATCAGGCTCGCCGCGCCGTCGAAGAGAAGGCCGCTGAGCTCGCGCTGACGTCACGCTACAAATCCGAATTCCTCGCGAACATGTCCCACGAGCTTCGGACGCCGCTCAACAGCATCCTCATTCTCGGGCAGCAGTTGACGGACAATCCGGACGGCAATCTTTCTGACAGGCAGGTGGAGTTCGCGCGCACCATTCACGGTGCGGGAACCGATCTTTTGAACTTGATCAGCGACATTCTCGACCTCTCGAAGATCGAATCCGGAACGGTTTCCGTCGATGCCGAGGAGATTGCGTTCAATGGCTTGATCGAAGCCGTGGCTCGCCCGTTCCGGCACGAGGCCGAACGGCGCGCACTCGACTTCCAGGTCACTTTCAATTCAGACCTCGGGAAGACGATCTTCACGGACTCGAAGCGACTGCAGCAGGTGCTGAAGAACTTGCTGTCGAACGCGTTCAAATTCACGCGCGAAGGTCACGTTCGGCTGACCGTCAAGCCAGCAACGGGCAAGTGGGGCAGCGATCACCCGATCCTCTCGACGGCGCAGACGATCGTCGCCTTCGAGGTGCAGGATTCCGGAATCGGCATTCCTGCCGACAAGCAAAAGCTCATATTCGAAGCGTTCCAGCAGGCGGACGCCAGCACGAGTCGAAAGTATGGCGGCACGGGTCTCGGCCTCGCGATCAGTCGCGAACTCGCTCACCTTCTCGGAGGCGAGATTCAGCTTCGAAGCGAACCGGGAGTCGGAAGCGTATTCACGCTCTACCTGCCGCTCCGATACGCTTCCCTGGCGAGCGAGGTTCGCACGAAGCCCGACGCGCCCTCCTCCGTTCCAATGCCATTATCCCTCGCCGGTCCGTTGCCTTCGCCCATCGAGGATGATCGCGACAACATCGCAGCCGGCGATCAGGTCCTTCTCATCGTCGAGGACGATATCAATTTCGCGCGGATACTGCTCGATGCGGCGCACGAGACCGGCTTCAAGGGCATCGTCTGTCAGCGAGGCGTCGATGCGATGACGCTGGCGACCGATTATAATCCGACGGCCATTTCACTTGATATCCATTTGCCCGACGTGCTCGGCTGGTCGGTGCTCAGCCAGCTCAAACACAACCCGCTCACGCGGCATATTCCGGTACAGGTACTGACGCTCGATGATGATCGTCATCACGGTCTGGCGCGGGGCGCCTATTCGTTCCTCACCAAGCCGCTGCAGGCTGACCAGCTGAAATCCGCGTTGCGGAAGATCGGCACGTTTTCGGCATCGACGACCAAAAAGCTGCTGATCATCGAAGACGACCCCGCGGAATTGCTGAGCGTCTCTGCGCTGCTCGAAGACAACGATGTTGCGATCCTGGCCGCGTCGAGCGGGCAGGCTGCCATCGAGATTCTGAAGCGCGAAAATGTCGATTGTGTCGTTCTCGATCTCAAATTGCCAGATATGTCGGGCTTCGAGATCCTGGAACATATGAGCCAGCAGGAGACGATGCGCGATATCCCCGTCATTGTTTTCACGGGACGGGAGTTATCGAGCGAGGAGAACTTGCAGATACGGCAATACGCCCGTACCGTCGTTGTGAAGGGCGTGGAATCCCCGGAACGGCTGCTGGACGAGACTGCGCTATTTCTGCACCGTGTCGTTGCCGAACTTCCGGCCGAGAAGCAGGAACTCCTGTCGCGGCTGCACGATACGGACGACTATCTCATCGGACGTAAGGTGCTTCTTGTCGACGACGACGCGCGAAACATATTTGCTTTGAGCAGTCTTCTCGAACGTCGCGGAATGGAAGTCCTGACGGCGACCACCGGGTTAGAAGCCATCGAGACCTTGAGCGCGACCGATGTTTCGATCGTCTTGATGGACATCATGATGCCGGAGATGGACGGTTACCAAACCATGCAGAAAATTCGGAGCAGCGAGAAGAACCAGCGGCTGCCGATCATAGCGCTGACCGCAAAGGCGATGAAGGGCGACCGCGAAAAATGTCTTGAAGCCGGCGCCTCCGATTATCTCGCCAAGCCCGTTGACACTGAGCAGCTGATTTCGGCGCTGCGCATGTGGCTGCATCGGTGACGGGGAAAACATGGCAGGCGAATCCGTTTCGATAGATCCAGTCAATATCCTTCTGGTCGATGACCAGCCGGGAAAGCTGCTCACGTACGAGGCTATTCTCGACGGCCTCGACGCGACGCTCATCAAGGCCACGACTGCCGAGGAAGCTCTTTCCGCGCTCCTCAAGACGGACATTGCCGTCATACTGATGGACGTCTGCATGCCCGACCTCGACGGTTTCGAGCTTGCTGCGATGATCAGAGACCATCCGCGACACGAGAAGACTGCGGTCATCTTCATCTCAGCGGTTCGGCTTGAAACCGATGACCTCCTGAAGGGGTACCGGACAGGTGCGGTCGATTACGTGTCCGTTCCGGTCGTGCCGGAAATTCTGAAGGCCAAGGTTCAGATCTTCGTCGAGCTTTTCAGAAAAAGCCGGCAGCTCGACGCGCTCAATGCCGAGCTCGAGGCGCGCGTTCAGCAGCGTGCGCAACAACTCGAAGAATCCCACGCCAGACTCCAGGAGAGCGAGGAGCGGCTTCGTCTCGCGAGTGAAGCTGCGAAGCTCGCAACATTCGAATTCGACCAGAAAGCGCAGACGCTTCAGTGGTCAGCGAATATCGCTGACGTCCTGCATAATAATCTGCCGCAGAACCAGACCTTCGAGTCGTTCGTCACCTTCGTGCATGAAGACGATCGCGAAATGGTGCGCAGCTACGTCCGCACCGCAAATTATGCCGAGACGACGGCGGAATTGGAGTTTCGCGTAACGGGTGCGCGCGGTGTTGCATGGATCCTCGCCCGCGCCAGGGCTTTCAACACCAGCAACGCCGACACGACGCGCGTGCTTGGAACTCTGCTTGACATCACCGATCGCAAATCGGCCGAAAGCCATCAGCAGCTCCTCATGGCCGAGCTCGATCACCGCGTGAAGAACATTCTCGCCAACGTCGCGGCGATTGCGCGGCTTTCAAGCTCCAATGCCGTTTCCGTCGGCTCGTTTGCGTCCGCACTCGATGGGCGAATTCATGCGATGTCCGCGGCGCATGACCTTTTGCGGCAGAGCAGCTGGACGGGCGTCGATCTTCACGAACTCGTCCAAGGCGCGCTTGCGCCTTTCCGTTCGCGCTCCGACAATGACATTGTGGTGGATGGCGAGCGGGTGCGGCTGACGTCGAAATTCGGCCAGTCGATGGCGCTCGTTCTACATGAACTCGTCACCAACGCTGTGAAGCACGGAGCCCTTTCCGAACCGGGTGGACGCGTGTCCGTCCACTGGTCGCGAATTGTAACTCCCGATGGCGATAAGATCCGGTTCTCGTGGCAGGAGAGCGGAGGACCTCTTTGCGCCGCGCCCGAACGCAATGGATTTGGTCTTGCCGTCATTCGCAGTGCTGCCTCCGAATGCGGTGGCGTGGCGGAAATGAATTTCGCACCGGAAGGTTTTCAATTCGACTTCCTCGGGGAGTTATCGTCGCGCGCGCATATGGTCGGCACACGGCACATCGCGATCGTGCCGAAAGCGCGAGGGCCTTTGCCCGCCGCCCGCATAGCGGCGCCAGAACCCTGCCACATTCTGCTGGTGGAAGATGAGGCACTGATCGCCATGCAGTTGCAGCTCGATCTCGAAGCGGAAGGCCATACGGTTGTCGGCCCGTTCGCGCAACTTCACGAAGGTCTCAAGGCTGCCGCGGATTCAAACTTCGACATCGCGCTTATCGATATCAATCTCGGCGCCGACAACAGCGCGCCAATCGCCGAAATTCTCGACCGGCGGAGAATCCCTTTCGCTTTCACGACGGGATATAACGATCTGGTCTTTCTGCCGCCGCGGCTCAGGGATTATCCGCACCTGACGAAGCCTTACAATCCGGCGGACGTGAAAGATCTTGTTACGCTCCTCGCGTATGACGCCGAACAGCGTCGTTCCGGAGACAACCAGGTCGCGTAGAGGCTTTCCGCGGTGAGCCAAGTCCCCGGCGTTCAAGCGCTTGGCGGTTCAACTTGAAGATTGCTGAAGTGAGCGTTGCCGAGGCCCGTACCAATCGTCAATACGGCCCAGTTCCGGCAATCCCTCATCGCAGGGCGTTCGCTCAGGCCTTGGATAACGGCGTCGTTATGAATAATGACCTCGGTTTTATTTCCCGCGATTTGCGGAACTTCGGCTTCTAGCGCCTCACCAAGATGGAACTCGTCGCCATCCCAATTGCCCGGAAGATTTTGCGTGCCGGAACGAATGGAGCCGTCTGGCCCAATGAGCCCCGGGCACCCCGCGCATACGAAAGGCGCGAGGCGTAGCCTCGACTTGGCGGCGCGCTTTTCGAGTTCTAGGAGCGAGAGCGTAATGCGCGCGACGATATCGTTTCTGGAAACGTCTTCGTCGCCATGCCGCCAGAGATTCACAGACCGGGCCTTGGTTTTCTCGACGCTGCCATCTTTGTAGAGTTTGTATTTTACAATTCCGCAGCGCACGTTGGTGCCGCCAATATCGATCGCGAGAAACGCGTTAAACTCTTTCAGCATTTCGGCAGGCAGCATGTATGCCGCTCCGACCAGGCCTGCTTCATCGGGATGATTACTGATGATCCGGAGATCGGGAGCTGGTCCTCGGGAAAAGAGGATCGCTTGCGCCCGGCCGATAGCGAGCTTACCGATGACAGAGTCGATAAACCCTCCGCCGACGACAATTCGCTCCGTGCCGGACCATTCCTTCAATTCCAGGAAGGACTGCACGACGCTGACAAACGCCCCGGCGAAATCGTCGATCGCGCTATGGATAACGGCGCGTTCCTTAAAATTGCCGGTTAAAAGTAAAACATCCAATTCAGATTTTGGGATCGGGCCCTCTGTTGGCAGGGCGGATAACGGATCTTCCGACGCTCGCCCGAAGATCGCGCGCCATTCCCGTATGCGCTCTTGAAATGCTCCCTTGTTGGCCCGATCTCCTAGGAAGCCATCTCCGTCGCGGAGCATACTATTATAACAATCGATGCGGACACCCTGAAGCAGGCTCATCCCGTGGTGCAAATCACTAAGCTTGAGGGGCTTCTGGAATTCGCTCGGCACGTCGTCCATCTGTCCTCGCATTGTGCACTGCAGGCAACCAACGTCCTTGCTTCGGAGTTGTTCCCGTTTGCAAGCATTCCCTAGGGGGACCTGATGACCCTGACGACCTCCCATCCTTATCGCTCGTCACTCAATGTCGCGGCAATCGGCAACGGGCGTGTGGCTGCCCTCATTGACGAAGGCGCGCGCATCGTCTGGTGGTGCGTCCCGCGATTGGACGGCGATCCGATTTTTTGCCGGTTGCTCGCCGGCGACGAGGAAAAGGGCTTTTGCGATGTCGTGCTGGAGGGCCAAGTCTCGGCGCGATCCTACTACATACGCAATACGTGCATTCTTGAGACGATTCTGGTCGCGGAGAACGGCGCCAGCGTAAAGGTGACCGACTTCTGCCCGCGCTTCTGGCGGTTCGACCGGTCCTTCCATCCCACACAGCTCATCCGGCGGATCGAACCGCTCAGGGGATTGCCGCGCATCTCGGTTCGCGTCAGGCCTACTTATAATTATGGCCAACCCGCCTGCAGCGCGTCCTACGGATCAAATCACATTCGTTATCTCTGCGGGGAAGCTGCGGTTCGCCTCACAACGGATCTTCCCATCTCTTATGTTGTTCACGAGACATCGTTCTCGCTGACCCGTCCGGCGACGCTCGTCATAGGGTCGGATGAGCCGATTGATAGTGCGATCGATTCCATGTCGACGGAGTTTCTCGAACGCACCCGCGATTTCTGGGTGACGTGGGTACGAGGACTTGCCGTCAGCTATGAATGGCAGCCCGAGGTCATTCGCGCAGCGATTTCGCTCAAGCTCTGCACGTTTGAGGAAACGGGCGCAATCATCGCCGCTTTGACGACGTCGATCCCGGAAGCGCCGAATACTCCGAGAACTTGGGATTACCGGTTCTGCTGGCTGCGTGACGCCTATTTCGTTATCCGCGCGCTCAACCGATTGGGCGCAACGCAGTCGATGGAGAACTATCTCGACTACATCACGACCGTCGTCTCGGATACGCAGAGCCCGTTGAAGCCCGTCTACGGCATCGTTCACAACGATACGTCAGAGGAGCGGATCGCGCCGCATCTCCAGGGCTATCTCGGCATGGGGCCCGTGCGGGTTGGAAATCTCGCTTCCGACCAGCTGCAGCATGACGCGTACGGCAGTGTCATCCTCGGCGTCGCGCAGATGTTCATCGATCAGCGACTGCCGCGGATGGGGGATGTCTGTCTGTTCCGAGAACTCGAATTCCTCGGAGAGCATGCCCGCCGTCTCTATCTGGAACCGGATGCGGGCATATGGGAGTATCGTGGGCGGATGCGCATTCATACGCACTCGGCACTGTTGTGCTGGGTCGCGTGCGATCGCCTTGCCCGCATAGCGCAGCTTCTCGGATTGCCGGAACGTGTGGCGCACTGGAAGGACTCCGCCGAAAAGATCCGCGCCGAAATTCTCACTCGAGCGTGGAGCGACAAGCGCGGTTCATTTACGGGCGCATTCGATCATGACGAACTGGACGCCAGCGTGCTGCTCTTGGCCGATTTGGGCTTCCTGCCGCCGAACGATCCGCGGTTTGTCAAAACGACAAATGCTATCGGCCGCGAGTTGATGCGCAACGGCTTGATGTTGCGCTATGCGGCCGAAGACGATTTCGGCTTGCCGGAATCGGCCTTCCTCGCCTGTCAGTTCTGGTACATCGACGCGCTCGCGTCCGTCGGGCGTAAGGACGAGGCCCGCGAACTCTTTGATGAGCTTCTAAAGAAGCGCAACGCGTTCGGAATGTTGAGCGAGGATGTCAATCCCGCAACCGGGCAGTTGTGGGGCAACCTTCCCCAGACCTACTCGATGGCCGGAATGATTAATTCTGCGATGACGCTATCGCGGACTTGGGAAGACGCGTGGTGCGGATCGCCAGCAAAACATGACACCACTCCCAAAGGTTTGGAGCGGGATCACGATCTCACAGCTGCGGGCCTGGCTATTCCCCGCCGGTCACTAAACGTCAGCTAAGCGAGGGTGCCCGTCCCCGCGTCCGCCGCGTCGTTGCCTGTTTCAACACGGCGACGATGCGGCAACGAACGCCCTCCTCGTTGAACTCGCGTTCGACCTTGGCACTCGGAAATCCGCTATCGATCAGCGTCGTTCCGAGCCCTCGTCGTTCAGGAGCCGAAACGCGCGGGCCACCACGTTCATCCCAGACGAGTTCGAAGGATAATTCGTCTTCGTCCATCTTGCTTAGCGTCCATTTCACGCTGACTGCCCCGCGTTTATCGGACCAGGCGCCGTATTTGATCGCGTTCGTTCCGAGTTCGTGAAGCGTCAAAGCGAGCGCGCTCGCGACATCGCCGGGGATGACAGTATCGGGTCCCCCCATGTCCAATCGCTTAGCGCCGGGGGGTACCAGCGGCTTCAACGTCTCCGCGATCAGCTCTTTCAGCGAGGCGCCGAGGAAACTGCGCGTCGCGATTAGATCCATCGCGTTACCCATCGCCGAGAGGCGGCCGGAGAGCGACTGCGCAAAGCTGTCAACGTCCCGGCTATAACGGGCGGATTGACTAACGAGGCCACCGATAACGGCGAAGGTGTTTTTCAGTCGATGGCGCAGCTCGATGTTGAGTTGCTCCAACTGCAGCTCCCCAAGCGCGCTGTCCTGAAACAATGCTTCGTTGCGCGCGCGCTCATTCATCAGGCCCTCGACCTTGCGATTGAGAAGATGAACGACCGCAACGATCAGACAGGAAAGGATCGTGAAGCTCGCGAGGGCCACGAATGTCGTCGCATCGAGCGTCCACCCAGGACCGGGAAGAAAGAAGTACCAGCTAAAGATGAGTGAGGCTCCAGTGACGACCAGTGCTGGTCCGGTTCCCGCGATGAGTGCCGCCAAGAGAACAGCCAGGAAGAAGGTCAAGAAGGGAACGTTGTCCTGGAGCCATCGCGACAGGCCCATTCGCGCCATTGCGGCAACGGCGAAAATCGCAATTCCTATTGGATAGGCGAAGTACGGCCTGCGCCGAAGTCGCGGAAACACACGTTCGATCAGATTATCGACGAGTCGAACCATTCGCGCCCCACGAACGGCCCCGAGCACCCATCCAGCATTTCCCGGCGGCGCTGTAGAGCCGTCGCCGTCCCCCACTCGCATTTATTTATAACTATCATGAATTTCTCGCTCATGCGAGAGGCGGCAGATGACAGCGGCAAAGAATGCCTGCTGCCGACAATCCACGGCGCACCGTGCGATGGAATATGGGAAGAATGTTACGTTCTCCCGAAAAGAGGGAACCTACAGGAATACCGGGGGTTTAAGAACGAGTGCAATGCCACGCGGGGGCTGGCTTTTACATCGCTCACGTGTCGGATGGAAGGAGGTCTCGTTGGCCCGGCTTGTCATGGTTTCGAACCGTGTCATTGATTTCAATGTGGCCCAGCAGGCTGGTGGCGTCACGGTTGCGATTTATAACACCCTCGCCCAGCAGAACGGCTTTTGGTTCGGCTGGGATGGACAAATCGATGATTCCGATTCACCCGACATAAAGGTTACGAGTTCCGACGGCCACACCACCGTCACCGAGCCGCTGACGACAGACGACTACAACGAATACTACCTCGGCTATTCGAATTCAGTGTTGTGGCCGGTGTTCCATAACCGCCTGGATCTCGCGCAGTTCGAAGCCGGATATTATTCTCGGTATGTGGCGGTGAACGAGAGGTTCGCGCGCCATCTCGCTCCGTTGATAGAGCCTGACGACGTCATCTGGGTACATGACTATCACCTGCTGCCGATGGCGCTCGAGTTGCGCAAGCTCGGCATCGAGAACCCCATCGGTTATTTCTTGCACATTCCTGTCGGCCCCGCGCAGGCGTTGCTCGCCATTCCGGAAAACAAGGAAATTGCGAAGGCTCTCAGCGCCTACGATCTGATCGGTCTGCAGACGCAATCGGACGTGCGCAACTTGATCGACTTCTTCCAACAAAGCGTCTTCGGAAGGCTACTGCCATCGGGCCGTATCCGCGTTTTCGAGGCGGAGCTCGATATCGGATGCTTCCCCGTTGGCATCGATCCCGCCGATTTCGCCTTCGGTCCCGGCGAAGCGGAAGCATTGAAGGCGGCGGACATGTCCGAGATCAATCGCATCATCGGAATCGACCGGTTGGATTACACCAAAGGTTTGCCGCAGAAATTCAAAGCCTACGGGAGGTTCCTGGAAGAATATCCTGAATACCGGCGCCACATCGTGCTTTCGCAGTTCGCGCCGCCGACGCGCGAAAGCGTCGAAGCCTATGCCGACATCAAAGCCGAGCTTGAATCTCTCGCCGGTTCGATCAACGGCCGTTTCGGCGAACTCGACTGGGTGCCGATCAATTACATTCACAGAACCATTCCGCGTGCCGAGCTTCGCGATGTGTATCGCCTATCGCGGATTGGATGGGTCACGCCGCTGATGGACGGCATGAACCTCGTGGCGAAAGAGTACATTGCCTGCCAAGATCCCGCAGATCCCGGCGTTCTCATTCTGTCGAAGTTTGCAGGCGCCGCGGAGCAACTCTCAGACGCTGTCCTCGTCAATCCTTACGATCTCGGCGATTTGGTTCAGGGTTTGCGTGTCGCGCTTAAAATGCCGCTGGACGAACGGCGTGCGCGTCATGCGCGGCTTCTCGACATCGTCCGCAAGAGCGATTCAAATGACTGGAGCCGCAGCTATTTTTCGGCGCTCATGAAAGCCGGACAGCGCCGTCTCGCTCGGGCGCTGAAATCATCATCGGAAATGGGGAAAGCTCTGGAGCGATTGCAGAGCACCGTTAAAAAAAACAATCCGCCTAGCCGGTTTACGGCCAATGTGGTGACATAATGGGCGTCATCATGGAAAGAAAAACCATTCCCAGCGGGGTTGACGTCATGTCCAATCCGAACATCCTTTGCGTGGATATCGGAGGTACGCTGGTGAAGGCGGCGACCGTGAACGCCTCGGGCGCGTTGATTTCGGATTTCATCACCACGCAAACTCCGAAGCCCAGCACCCCGGAAGCGCTCGTCGATCTCATCAGCGATATCGTCAAATCGTTGCCGACTTTCGGGCGTGCTTCGGTGGGCTTTCCAGGCGTTGTCGGACGAGAGCACATCAAGACGGCGCCCAATCTCGGCACCCATCACTGGAGCGAATTCGATCTCGAAGGCGCACTACAGAGGACGTTCGGCGTTCCGGTCCGCGTGCTGAACGACGCGATCGTCTACGGCTTGGGCATTGCAAAGGGCCCAGGCCGCGAATGCGTCTTGACGTTCGGCACAGGCATGGGGTGCGCCCTTTTTTGCGACGGCTCCGCCTTCTTCGGGCTCGAGCTCGGCCAGCACTACGCGAAAGACGAGTTCAATTATGATCAATACATCGGCCACGCCGCGTATCTCGCGTTGGGCGATGACGCTTGGAACGAGCGCGCCAAGCACGTGATTGCCAAAGTCCAAGCTTTGACAAACGTCGATCATCTCTACATCGGCGGGGGAAACTCGCGGCGTATCAACTTCGCCCTTCCACCGTGGGCAAGCGTCGTTCCGCCAGCGAGCGGGATTGCAGGCGGGGCGCGTCTCTGGCGCTCCGAGATGGATCGGTGGTTCAGGCAGACGAGCGATCTTGTCGGAACACCCGCGGAGTCGAGATGAACGTCCTCACCATTGGCGGCGCAATGGTTGATACGATCGTCACGATTGCGAACGACAAGATCGAACAGGTAAAGATGCGCAACGCCGAAAGCTCGTTCCTTCTTCTCGAGGAAGGGCACAAGACGGAGGCGGAAGAAATCGCATCGAGTTGCGGGGGTGGCGCGGTAAACGCAGCCGTCGCGGCGGCCCGCCTCGGTCACAGGACGTCAATCATCGCGAAGATCGGCCGCGACGAGAAGGCAGAAATAATTCTCAATCTCTTGCGTGCGGAAGGCATCGACGTGTCATGGATCGTCGTCGATGAGCAGCAGCCGACAGGCTCGTCCGTCATCATTTCTTCCCATGATCGCAATGCGGCCGTTTTCACGTATCGCGGCGCAAATACGAAGCTCAAAGCGGGTGATCTTCCGCCGGAGGCTTTTGCGGGGCGCGATCTGGTTTATGTGGCAAATCTCAGCAATCAGTCGGCGGAATACTATCCGCTCGTTGTCAGCCGAGCGAAAAGCGCGGGCGCGTTGCTTGGTGTCAATCCCGGCATCAGGCAACTCACGGCTCGTTTCGACGACTTTTGGAATAGCCTCAAGCACATCGATATTCTCTGCTTAAACCGCGCAGAAGCACAGACGTTGATGCCGCATCTCTTGCAAACTTTCGGAGATGGCGGCGCTCCATTAATCGCCAAGGACGACGTGCCCATTCCGCCTCTTGCCAAGCGCGGGCTGCGGAGCGGCGGCTACGAAATGTCATTGGTAAAGTTTTTAGGCGCCCTGATAGAGTTGGGTGTCGGCGTGATCGTGTTAACCGACGGCGCCAATGGCGCGTTCATCGCGCGCGGCCAAAACCTCTATTATCGGGCGGCGCAGCATGTCGTCGCAGCGGCAACAACGGGGGCCGGCGATGCGTTCTCCGCTACGTTCGCATGCTATCTAACGGAAACGAAAGATCCGGCGCGAGCACTGAGTGCGGCAGCCATTAATGCAGCCAGCGTGGTGAAGTTCATCGACACGCAGACGGGCCTTCTGACCAAGCCGGTGTTGGAGCGAGAAATCGAAACTGCGAGCGAGGCTGCGCTCTTTAGCTTCTCCATCTAAGCAGGGGATTAAGTTGTTTTGACCCAGCAATTAAAGAAAAGCGCCGCCTGGCAGGATATTGCTTTGTCGACGCATGAACGTGCCGTCGCTGCGCGCGATATCGTCGAGCGGCTCATTGCTCGCGACGAACCCGTTGCGCTTTTTCTCGACATCGATGGCACGCTTCTGGACGTTGCGCTGACGCCATCGACTGTTCACGTGCCGCCTAACCTTTCACAAGTTCTGCAGGCTCTCGCGAGCCGCTTGCACGGCGCATTGGCGATCGTTACCGGACGGCCGTTGGACGAAGCCGACCACCTGCTCCACCCGGCGAAGTTGGTTGGGGGCGGCGTGCATGGCGGGGAAATGCGATTATCCGTAAACGGTTCGATTGAAGCCCTTACATCGATGTTCAGTCCGGTGCTTACGGCTGACATCAAGAAGATCGTCGAGGATTTGCCGGGGATCGTTTATGAGGATAAGGGCAGCGGCATCGCGCTTCATTATCGGCTCGCGCCTGAACTTCATTCATCCTTGATGATGATGATTGAAACGCTCGTGCCGAAATATCCCAATGAATTCTCGATCTGCGCAGGCCGAAAAGTCGTCGAGGTCTTGCCTATCGGCTTCTCCAAGGGACGCGCGCTCAGAAAACTTGCATCGCTGCCGCTGTTCGCGAACAAAATTCCCATCATGATCGGAGACGACATCGCCGACGTCGACGCGTTCCGAGCAGCCGAAGAACTCGGCGGCTTCGGTTTGAAAGTGGCCGGCGAGAATTTTTCGGCGGCTGAATCCGCGTTTCAGGGACCTGCCGAAGTTCTCGACTGGTTGCAGAAATTCGCAGAATTAGACGCTCGCTAATAGTCGAGCTTACGCCGCCTCGGCTTGTGCCGGCGCTTCGCTACGGCCGCGGCTTGGCTCATTCAGCACCATCAGAAGCGGGGTCAATCCCTCGGAATTGACGAGCTTGAAGATCTCGATGTCACTGCGCGCCTTTTCACTCCAGCCTGCGATTTGCAGCGCGCGTTCAGCTTTCGAGAAGAGCCCGTGATTTCGAACCGCTCGCTTATCGACGTATTGCTTTAGATCTTCGCCCGTCAGCCCCTGCTCTTCCGCCCATTTCTTGCGGATTGCCGTGAGGTCGGTATCGCTTCCCTGCGATTCCTCTTTCTTCAGTTTCTTGAGCTCGTTCTCCTGAAAGAGCCACCACCTGCCGCCCTTCGGCCAGCGGACGAGATCGAGGTCGCTCAATACGCCTGCCAATTGATTGACGGCCATGCCCTTCGCGGCTTCGTCACCGTTTTCAGGATCGCAACTGTAGAGGTTCGGAATAACGAGGTAGGAGGCCTTGTTGTGATGGACGAAGTGGCGGCGTACCCATTCGAGATCGGCGCCGGGCGCGCGGTTGATCGCCGTATCGATCGCGTCGCGGATCTGACGGGCGAGCGCGCCCGATGGACGAACCGAGGGCGGTTCACGCGGCGGATTGATGATGGCCATCGCGAGAAGGCCCATGTCGATGCCGATCGTCGCCAGAAGCGCGATGACATCGCGTCCCGTTATCGGCTCACCTGCATCGGTGTGTCCGGCCGTGACGACCTTTCCGCCCGAAACCACATATCGAAATGCGCTTGCCGTGTAAGCGCCGATATTGCTCCAAAGATTTTTGACGGCGTTCGCGACGCCGGCGGGGCCTTCGTTGAATACGGCTTCGCGCAACTTCAGCTCAGCTGGTTGATCAGCCTGGGCTGCGGCATCGCGTAAACGCTCCGCGAGCGTTGGATCATAACACGATGACCCGGATTTGCCCGGTGGCTGCGATACGGAATCGGCCAGCGCGCGCATTTCGGACGCTGTCGATTGGCCGAGTTGGTTGCTGCGCGCCGCGATGTTGCGCGCGAGGCCGCGAATTTCGGAAGCCTTGTTCTCGAAGTTGCGCTGGCGCTCCTCGATCGTCGCCCCACCGAGCACGTCGGCTGCCTGGCGAAGCGACTGAACATCGGCCTGCACGGGCTCCAGCCACAACTTGGTCATACCATCGCGAAGCGCGCCGACGGCGTCGCGCACGCTTCGGCGCGCGTTGTAGAGCGGGCCTTTTCCAGCACCCGAGGCGACGCCACAACTGCCGCCGCTCGTTTCTTCGCGCGACATTTGGCTGTCGGACCACGTGACGACGTTGTCGAGCTGACCGCGCACCGCGTCGAGCCGTGCGGCGACAGCGGCGCTGGCATCGCGAGCATCTTCCTGCAATCCGGCAAGACCAGTCTTCGTTGCTTCCTCGCCGGAGATAAGGCTCCACCAGAAACCGTAGCCGAAGCCGATCGACCAGATGGCAAGGAATACGTAGAGCGGGAATGTGATGAGACGTTCACGAAGGCGCCGCTTGGCGCCGAACGTCTCGCGGAGCGTGAGCCACATCAAGAATGTGAGCGCGATGACCACAGCCGCAACGAGAACGTCGTTGGAAACCGACATGCCGCCGGCCGGCGTTGCGGATGTCGACGATACGCCGACGATGAAGTCGCGCATGCCGTGCCAAGTTGCGTAGCCCGATATGATCAGCAGCATGAACGATGCGATGCCGATCAGCGTGTTTCGGCCGAGGATGTAGTCGATCGTTCTGCCGATCAGGCTTGGCTGAGCTTGGTTCGGCTGGGCTGCATCCGGCATACTCAATCCCCACGCTATCTCTCACGTATTGAGATAGCCGAATTGGCAAGGATGAACCGTGACCGGGGAGCAACACTCCGCGCAATCACATGAGAGGGGACGCGTTTGGGTTCCCTCCCCGTCAGAACTCGCAGTCGGATTGCCGAAAATGTCCGCTGAGGCCGTACGCTGAGAGATCAGACGGCCTGCGCCATCGGTGGCTTGCTTTCGAGGTATTTGGCGAATTGGAGCTTGAACAGACGATTGTAAGCCCCTCCGCTCGCGATCAACTGATCGTGCGTTCCGCTTTCGATTACGCGTCCCGCCTCGATCACATGGATAAGATCGGCATGAAGGATGGTCGATAGGCGGTGAGCGATGACGAGCGTCGTCTTCCCCTTTGTCAGGTTGCGCAGTTCTCGCTGAATGGCGTCCTCAGTTTCGCTATCCAGAGCCGATGTTGGCTCGTCGAGAAGAATGATCGGCGCGTTCTTGAGGTAGGCGCGCGCGAGCGCGATGCGCTGACGCTGACCGCCGGACACCTGGCCGCCGAGTTCGCCGACCTGGCTCTCGTAGCCTCGCGGCAAGGACATGATGAATTCGTGCGCGCTCGCCGCCTTCGCCGCCTCGATGCACTTTTCGTCGGACGCGCTTTCGAGGCCAGCTCGGATGTTCTCGATGATCGAGCCTTCGAAAAGAAATGAATCCTGGCCAACAACAGAAATGTTGTGGCGGAGCGACACGAGGGAGACATCGGCGATCGTCTGACCGTCGATCATGATCACGCCAGCGTCCGGCTCACGAAGCCTTTGCAGCAGCGCGAACACGGTCGACTTTCCTCCGCCCGAATGTCCGACAAGCGCTGTCACCTTACCGGCTGGAACAGTGAAGTTCATGCCGTTGATGACGGGTTTGTTCGGCTGATACCGGAACGAGACATCCCGCAGTACGATTTGGCCGTCCGCGATCTGAAGCTCGGGCTTGCCGGGAGGCTCGTCCTCGCGCGCCGGGGTATCGATCAGTTCATACATCATGCGAACGCCGACAGCCGCGGTCGCCAACTGAAGCTGAACGCGTGAAATCCGTCGCGCAGGATCTGCGCACATCAGAAGCGCGGTGATGAATGCGAAGAACTGCCCAGGGCTCTCGCCATGATAGAGATTTCGCCAGCCGGCGTAGAAGACGACCGCAGCGACAGCGCAACCGCCGATCGTTTCCATCAACGGGTTCACGCCGGCACCGATCGCGAGCATCTTGTTGGATATTCGCTGAACGGCCTCGATCGCGTCGAACATCCGCCTTCGCATCTTATTTTCAAGCTGGAACGATTTGACGACCTGTGCGCCTTGGCTCACTTCGCGCGTGATTTGAATAATGCCGCCTAGCGAGTGGACCTCGCTTTTCGTCGCTTTCTTGATCCGCTCGACCATTTTGCGAGACGACAACGCCGCAACGGGACCGCCTATCAACGCGATGGCGGACAGGATCGGATCCAATACAATCATTGTCGTGACAAGACCGATGATCGTGAAGAGATCGCGCCCGAGGTTCAGAGACACCATGTTCAGCATGTCTCTAACGGCGTTGGCGTTATAAGACATCTTGGTAACAAGATCGCTCGAGGTGTATTGCTGAAAGAAGGCGATATCGACTTTCAGCATATGCTCGAACATGCGCTTCTGCGTCTGCGCAACGAGCCGATTGCCGATGGTGCCGAGGACAACCTCAGAGAAGTAAGCCGCAAAACCCTTCGCTACGAATATCGCAACAATACCGACCGTGATCCCGACGAGAGCGGCCCGATCCTGGTGCACGAAAATCGTATCGATGACGTACTTCAGCACGTACGCGCTCAGCGACGTCATGCCGGCCACCAGCAACATGCAAACGATCACGAGCGCATACTGCGGCGCGTATTCGCGGCCGTTTTCCTTCATCAACCGCTTCAGAAGATCAATGGTCGTCGGCATTCGCTTCTCTATTCCGCCCGTATAAGAAATCCGCCCATTTTTTGCCCACCGGCGGTACGGTGATTTGCTCCGCCGCCAAAGTCAACGGATGCTCATCTTGACATCGTTCACAGGTGCCCTCGACTTAGCCCTGCGCTATCTCTCTCGTACGGCGAAGGCCGCTAGCCGTACAGTGGCAATTCCGCCGCCGAAGAACCGGCCTTGGTGTCGGCGTCGGCTTTGGCTTTGAAATTTTCATGGCCGCCGGCGGTGTCGGGCTCGGGAGACTGGCCCTTGGAGCTTCTGTCGCGCCACATGTGGAAAATTTTCAACAGGCGGTAGTCCGCCTGAATCCATGAGTATCGGAGCCCGTTCAAACCTCCCGTGAAGTGCCTTCGACCAATATAATACTTAAAGAAATTGACCGGGAACTCGATAGCCATTCGCGCCACGAGCGCAGCCGTGGATGAGTTGGCGTGTTTGGCGGAAAGCAACATTCTTTCGCCAAGCTTTCGCTTCAGGTGCTCGTAGCTGCGGAACATATAGTGGTAGGCAGGGGCCCGCAGTATGCCGACGGCTTGACCGTCCGTCACCACGGTATCGTGCACATTGGAATCGCGAAATCTTACCACGCGGCGATCGTACAATCGCACGTACCAGTGGTCGCGCGCCCAAAGTCTCGGCCGCTTGGTGTTCGGATAGACGAGCTCAATCGGCATTCCATAGGCGACCCGAGACGGAGCGACGTATTTAAAGAGGGCCATGATTTCCCTTCTCAGCGCGGGAGTGACGACCTCATCCGCATCGAGGTTCAGCACCCAGTCGTTGCGGCATTGGTCTTCCCCGAAACGCTTTTGCCCTCCGAATCCCAACCATCGCTGGGTGACGACGCGGCATCCTTCCGATGCGGCCACACGGACGGTATCGTCGGTGCTTTCGCTATCAATGACGACAACTTCATCGACCCACGGCTTCACCGAGCGAATGGTGCGCCCGATGCGATCGGCTTCATTCTTTGCGATGATGAAACAGGAGATCGGCAATTTATCCATGAAAAATGCCTTTCGAAATATGCGTTAATCTCACATCGCGCACAACCGCGTCCGCCTTACCGGCAAAGTTCGACGCGCTGCACTGTCATCCAATACTTCGTACTTGATTTATCCTCGGCCTAACGACCGAGAACATCCGAACTAACACCGCGATTTAAAGTGAGGTCCCAACTTAAGGCTTGAAATGAAGCCTTGTGTCGCGAGCAAGCATGGACCGCATACACCGTGCGACGCGTGATTGACAGTCCGAGGCGGTTATTTGCACGACTATAATTTCGGAAGTCGTGTTCTCATCCGGAGAGAATTTTCAAAGTATGCGCTCGCGCGCCGGCGCAATCGTTCCGATGCAGAAACTTCCGGGTGCTGCGCAACGGCAAATCATATGCGGCTCAGCACTAGAGAATGATCACGTGGCTCGTATCGAGGCGCACGAGTTGGGGCGTCAGTCAGAACACGGAGCCGGACCGTGAGTTGCATCTACTCGACATAAAAACAATGCTGCGGGAGCAAGCCCCCGCAGCAACTTTTCGTCTGAGGAACACCTTCGAACTCGGAGCATTCGCCCCTCAAGTTACGGGGCCGGAGGAAGCTGGAAGTAATAGTGCGATGAGAGAACGACACCGGCTGCAAGTATGAGCGTGAGGTAAGGAAGGAAACCGGCTCGCCGTTCACCCAGATCCTGGCTCTTGAGATCCAGGTCTTCGAGCATGTGGGCGGGGAATTTGCCGCCATCCTGAACGTAGTGCCGGTAGAGGAAAACCGGGATGATCAACGCCGCAAATATCAATCCATACCAAAGTGCGTTGGGATTGCCCCACACTTTGGCGCCTGCTCCCATGAGTGCAAGGTTCACGAAGCCAAGGAAAGCGTTGAACCCGACCAGCCAGTTCGGTGCTCGATAGGGGCGTTTGATATTCGGACTATCGATCCGGTGAATCCAGGTCGACTGCAAGTTTAGGAAGATGAAGATCATGTAGCCGACGTTCGAGATCGACAGGATCAGATAGTAGGCCGTGGCGTCCGAAGCGGCGAACGTCAGGAGACCGAGATTGAAGACCAAGTCCGTCCACATGGCTCGCGTCGGTGCGCCATGCTCATTGACGTGCCCGAGATATTTCGGGAGCCAGCCATCGACGCCACCCTGGTAGAGCGTACGCGACGAGCCAGCCATCGCCATCATGATCGCGAGGACCAAGGCGAGGATCATCATCATCTCGAGGAGATGAACGACGATGGCGTTGTTCCCGCCGACCATGTCGCCCATGGCCGCCGCAACGCCCGTTCCGTCGACGATGCCAGGCTGCGTCATGCCTTCAAGGCCGAGGTGACCTTGGAATGAGGCCGCCACCAGCGAGTAGACTACTACGCAGAGGAGCCCGGCCGCGATGATCGCTTTCTTCGTATCGACAGCAGGATTCTTGAATTCACGCGTGTAGCAAACCGCCGTCTCGAATGCGTAGCTCGACCAACCCGCGATAAACAGCGCGCCGAGGAAATACGTCCATCCGGCATTGTCCCAGGCGCCGTTTGGAGGAACAAGGGGCGTGAAGTTCGAGTATTCGACGTTGCCGGTCAGAAACGGCACGATGCCAACGATCAGCATCGGCACGATCACCAGCAGCCCGATCCACATCTGGATGCGAGCGGTTCCGAGAATGCCGCGATGCTGGATTGCAAAAGCCGCGAGCATCAGGGCGGCGCCGATAAAGAATGTCGCTCCAACCTCGATCTTTGCTAAGCCAAAGAACGAGAAATCCAAAAGCTTGAATGAGCGGATGACCGGTGTTGCGTCAGCGGTCAGCGCAGTGATTGCAACGTTCGCGGCCTCTGCGCCGGTCTTGCCGGCGATCGCCGCAGCGTGCGTCGCGTCCTGCAGCCATGCGACCACTTGCGGAGATTCCGCTGTGAAGTTTGGAAGCGGCGCAACCGCGTTGAGAATGTATCCGGCGGCGACGGCGCAACCCAACGACAGCACCGGCGTCCAGGCAAACCAATTGCACCAAACTGACAGTGGCGCGATCAACTTGCTGTAACGCAGCCATGCGGCGGCGCCATAGACTGCAGCTCCGCCCGACTTGTTCGCGAACAAGCCGGCAATTTCAGCATAGCTGTAGGATTGGATGAGCCCCATCACAACCGAGATCGCCCACACAACGAACGCAAGCTTGCCCGCCGTCGCCCCCATGCCACCGATCGAGATCAACACCAGCGCGGGAACGCCGCTGGCGATCCAAAAAGCACCTTTCCAATCGAGTGTTCGATGCAGGCCTTGGGAGTCAGCGGGCGCTGCGCCGACCTCCACGTCCCGCGTTGGTGTCACCATCGTCATGCGAAGTTCTCCCCTTAGGTTTCTCGATGCGTTACCTCGGTCAAAACATCGCGCGACATATTCACAAAGATGCATTATATGCAAGTATTTTGCATGTTCTGCATATTGAATTTTAGATATTCTGTTTGTTTTGCAGTCGCGAAGAGCAATAAATAGCCGCTTATTGCATGTGCGTTGTTCACAGCACCGGCGGTTTGCTTCAGCGCCAACCCACTTTAATGAATACTCTGCACCGAGAGAAAAGAGCGACGAATGACCAAGGAAAAGGCCGGTCCCAAACCACGGCCCACAACGCGTAAGGCGGCCGCCGAGAAGGTTGCCGTCAACGAGCGGAGCGATCGTCGCGACATGGCGCATGTTCCGCTGGAACAACGCATCGGCTCGGTCATCAAGAGGCGGCGGTTGGAAGCCAATCTAACGCTTTCCGATCTGAGCGTCGGAGCGGGCTTGTCGAGTGCGATGCTCAGCCGGATCGAAAACGGAATGGCGACCGCAAGTCTCGACGCGCTTGAGCGTTTGTGCGCTGCCGTCGGCATCGGACTGTCGGACCTTTTCAGAGAAACGGAGACCAAGCAGGGCACCGCACAACTCGTGAAGCGTCCCGAGCAGATGGAGGTCGTTCGCGTCGGCACGAAGTTCGGGCACACATATCGCCTTCTCTCTTACGATCGTGGACCGCGAAAGCTGTTCGAGCCGTTCTTCATCGAGATGGACAAGAAGAGCGAGACGTATCCCCGCTTCGCGCATCCCGGTACCGAATTCATCTACATGCTCCAAGGGAGAATGGAGTACCGCTTCGGCGAACACACGTATCTGATCGAGCCCGGTGATGCGTTCACATTCTCCGGCGAGGTCGTGCATGGACCGGAGAAACTTCTCGACGAGCGGATCAAGTTTCTCGCGATCATCTTTTACGGCGAATAGCTCGTTCAGCTCATCGGCGACGCCGCCCGGACATGGATCAAGGCGGCGTCACTCGTTCGCTGACGGTACGCGTCAGAACCCCGGCGCTCCCGGGATCCAGTTTGTGCCGGCCAGCGGCACTCTCGCCATAGCGGCAGCTTCCATGGTGAGAGCGACGAGATCTTCCGGTTCGAGGTTGTGGACGTGGTTCTTGCCACAGGCGCGCGCCAGCGTTTGCGCTTCGAGCGTCAAGACTTTCAGATAATTCGCCAGCCTGCGGCCAGCAGCGACCGGGTCGAGACGTTGCATCAGCTCTGGCGTCTGCGTGGTGATGCCGGCCGGGTCTTTGCCTTCGTGCCAATCGTCGTAACAACCGGCCGTCGTGCCGAGCTTGTTGTATTCGGCTTCCCAGCGAGGATCGTTGTCGCCGAGTGCCACGAGCGCGGCGGTGCCGATGCCAACGGCGTCGGCTCCGAGCGCAAGCGCCTTCGCGACGTCGCCTCCGTTGCGGATTCCGCCCGATACGATGAGCTGCACCTTCCGATGCATGCCGAGGTCTTGAAGCGCTTGCACGGCAGGTCGAATGGCCGAGAGCAACGGAATGCCCACATGCTCGATGAAGACTTCCTGCGTCGCCGCCGTCCCGCCCTGCATGCCATCAAGGACAATAGCGTCGGCACCCGACTTCACCGCCAGCTGGACATCGAAGTAGGGCCGGCTGGCGCCGATCTTCAAATAGATCGGCGTTTCCCAATCCGTGATTTCGCGAAGCTCGTTGATCTTGACTTCCAGGTCGTCGGCGCCGGTCCAATCCGGATGACGGCACGCAGAACGCTGATCGATGCCCTTCGGCAGCTGACGCATTTGCGCGACGCGGTCTGAGATCTTCTGGCCAAGCAGCATGCCGCCGCCGCCGGGTTTGGCCCCCTGCCCGATGACGATCTCGATGGCGTCGGCCCGGCGCAGATCGTCGGGGTTCATGCCGTAACGTGACGGTAGATATTGGTAGACGAGATATTTCGACTGACCGCGCTCTTCCGGTGTCATGCCTCCATCGCCCGTCGTGGTCGACGTGCCCGCAAGACTTGCACCACGGCCCAAAGCCTCTTTGGCGTTTGCCGAGAGCGATCCGAAGCTCATGCCGGAAATCGTAATCGGAATGGCAAGCTTGAGAGGCTTCGATGCGAATCGCGAACCGATGACGACTTCGGTGCCGCATTTTTCGCGATACCCTTCGAGGGGGTAGCGAGACATCGATGCGCCCAACAACAGGAGATCGTCGAAGTTCGGCATCCGCCGCTTGGAACCGCCGCCGCGAATATCGTAGATGCCGGTCGCTGCGGCGCGCCGGATTTCGGACAGCGTTGCGTCGTCGAATGTCGCCGATTTACGAGGCTCAGTCGCGAGCCAGTTTCTCTGGTGCTCGGTCATCAGTACGCTCCCGCATTATCGATATTGAAGTTGTAGAGCTTCCGCGCCGAGCCGTAGCGCCGGAATTCAGCGACATCGACCTTGTGGCCTTCGCCTGCTGCCTTCAGCAGTTCCCCAAGTTCTGCTCGGTGTTCGTCGCGCATCTCTTTCTCGATGCAATCGGCGCCCAAACTGGCGACGGGCCCGCGAACATAGATGTGCGCTTCGTAGATCGAATCTCCGAGCGCCTCGCCGGCTTCTCCGAATACGACCAACCGGCCATTCTGACCCATGAACGCCGAGAGATGGCCGATGTCGCCTTTGACGACGATATCGATGCCCTTCATCGAAATCCCGCATCGCGCCGACGCGTTTCCTTCGACGAGCAGCAGGCCGCCTCTTCCGGTCGCGCCGGCGCTTTGGCTGGCGTCCCCTTTGACGTGAATGCGCCCGGACATCATGTTTTCGCCGACGCCTTGGCCGGCACTGCCATCGATGACGATGTTGGCGTACTTATTCATGCCGCCGCAGAAGTAGCCGACGTTGCCGGCTATGTTCACGGTGATCGGCGCATTGATACCGACCGCAATCGAATGCTCGCCGCCTGGGTTGGCGATGGACCAAAGGGTTTCGTTCGTGTCTGCTCCGAGCTTGTGCAGCGCCAGGTTCAGATCGCGTACGGATGTTTCGGCTAGATCGACATGCGGCATCAGGCGTGCTCCCAGAAATAAACCGTTGCGGGCTTGGGCTCCCACACGCGCGCGGCTTTGATGCCGGGCAAGCACGTGAGCGTTTTGTATTCGGAGCCGAATGCGACGTACTCGTCCGTCTCGGCCATGACCGCCGGCTTGCATGCGATCGGATCTCTGAGGACGCCGAAGCCCGTTTCCGTGCCGACAACGAACGTGAAGAAACCGTCGAGATCATCGAGACTGGACTTCAGGGCTTCGCTGAGCGTCTGACCATTCTTCATCTGACGCGTCAGATAGCCAGCTGCGACTTCGGTATCGTTCTCGGTGCGAATTTTGATACCTTCCCGCCGCAATTCGCGCCGAAGCGAAGCGTGATTGGACAGCGATCCGTTATGAACCAGACATTGATCGGTGGCCGTCGAGAACGGATGCGCGCCGTTGGTCGTGACCGCTGACTCTGTCGCCATACGCGTGTGGGAAATGCCGTGCGTACCGCTCATCTTTGAAATGTCGAAATCGCGCGCAACGTCGTCGGGGAAACCGACTTCCTTGTAGATCTCGAGCCGCTGGCCTTCGCTCATGATCGTGACGCCCGGCAGATTCTTTTCCAGCCAGGCCTCGGCGCGAGGAACATCTTCATTCTTCAGGGTAACGACCGCGTGAGAGTGGCGCACACTGACCTGGCCGCCACCCATCGCGGACACCAGCAGATTAGCCGCGCTCGCAATATCGACGTCCGCAGTGCCGCCTGCGATCGTCAATTTGGTTTGACCATTCGCGCCGCGTCCATAAATGGCAAACCCAGCCGAGTCCGGGCCCCGGCTGCAAAGCGTCGAAGTCATTTTCGCGAGAAGCTCACCGAGCCTCGGCTCGAGTTTCGGATCCTTGATAAAAAGGCCCGCAATTCCACACATATCTTTGTCTCCAACTTAGCGTGGCTGTTCAGAAGAAGCTCAAGTACCGTTTCGTCTCCCAATCGGAGACGTGCCGGTGGTAGTCGATCCATTCATCGCGCTTGTGAGAGACAAACTCGTCGATGAAATCTGCGCCGAGCGCGGACTTGAAGAACTCACTTTGCTCGAGCGCGTTAATTGCCTCGCCAAGTGATTGCGGCAGCACCTCGATTTTGTGAGCTGCGATCTCGCGTGGTGTAAGCGCATAGAAATTGATGTTCTTCGGTTGGCCCGGATCCAGGTTGCGATCGATCCCGTCGAGGCCGGCCGCAATCAACGCCGCCTGCGCGAGATACGGGTTCATGCCGGAATCACCGACACGCAGCTCGATGCGCCCGTAAGGGATGCGGACCATGGCCGTGCGATTGTTGTCGCCGTACGCAACGAAGACCGGTGCCCAGGTCGTGCCCGACGCCGTTCGACCGACGACGAGGCGTTTGTAGGAGTTGACCGAGGGAGCAAGGAGCGCCGTGAGAGCCTTCGCGTGGACCAGAATTCCCGCTGTGAATGAGTAGGCGAGCTTCGAAAGACCCATGCCGCTCTGATCAGACTTGTCGTGGAACAAGTTCGTTCCCGCCGCGTCCGCGAGCGAGCAATGAATATGCATGCCATTGCCGGTCATCGAGCTTTTGGGCTTCGGCATGAACGAGCAGATGGCGCCGAGCTCATGCGCAATTTCCGCGGCCGCCATCTTGAACAAGATGATATTGTCAGCCGACGTCATGGCGTCGGCATATTTGAAGTTGATTTCGTATTGGCCGTTCGCGTCCTCGTGATCGATTTGATAAACATCGATCCCTAGCGCCTGCAGACTTTCAGTCACGCGCTCGAGGAAGACGCGGACTCGTGAGAGCCCTCGATAATCGTACGCGGGCTTCTGCAGACAGTCGGTATCGTCGAGCGGGCTGACTGATCCATCGGCGGTGCGCTGCAGAAGGCTGAACTCGGGTTCGATGCCGGTGTTGAGCACCCAACCGCGGTCGCGCAATCGCTCAGTCTGAGTTTTCAGAATGTTGCGCGTATCGACGGCGTGCGATTTTCCGTCGACCGTCCCGGTACCCATCACGCGCGCATAACCGGGCGCCCACGGCAAAAGCTTGAGCGTCGACAGATCTCCGACAAGCATGTATTCGGCTTGATGAGGCTCGAGGCGAAGCCCGTGAACACCTCCACCCGCAAATCCCACTCCGTCAGTCAGAATATCTTCCAAATGATCGACCGGCACGGATTTGCTTTTCGCCACACCGTGAATATCGACAAATTGCGCAAGGACGTACCGGACGTGATTTTGCGTCAGGAATTGCTTAGCTTTTTGAAGATCTAGTTGATCTGGCGTCGCCTGTTGACCGGGTGCGAGTCGCCAATTCCAATGGTCGAGTGAGTTCATGCGAAACCTCGGACGTTCGGAGCCGCGCTTGTGCGCTGTGCGTTTCTTCCCGGGCTCAGCGCATACAATCAACTTGCACGTAGTGCAACTTATTTGTACAAGAATAAACACAGGACGCGCGAGACTTCGCGCAAAAATCAGGGCTGCCAGGCACTATGAATGAACCGATCTCAAGCTCCGGCGGCATACGCGCGTTGGATCTCGCTCGTGCAAACGGCACAGCAGGCAGCCTGAAATTCCAGCCGTATTGGTGGGAAGCCGCACCGCGCGCGCCGGAAGTGCGAAATCAATATCTGCTGTCACGCGCCGATGTCGTGATCGTCGGCTCAGGCTTTACGGGGCTCTCTGCAGCCTTGACGCTTCTCAAGAGAGGCCGCTCGGTCGTCGTCCTGGATGCTGGCGTGCCGGGAATGGGCGCAAGCACCCGCAATGGCGGCCAAGTCGGAAGCGGCAATCAAAAATTCCGCGTCGCAAAACTCATCGCGTTGCGCGGCCGGCGAAAGGCCGAAGAGCTTCTGCGCGAGGGCACGCGCATGCTCGACTATATCGAGCATCTGGTCGCCAGCGAGAACATCGATTGCGCCTTCTCGCGCTGCGGCCGCTTTCGCGGCGCGATGCAGCCCGAGCACTATGAAGGCATGGCGCGCGATATGGAGGATCTCCGCGCGATCGCAGGCGTCGAGAGCTTCATGGTGCCGAAGTCCGAGCAACACACTGAGATCGGATCGGATGCTTTCTTTGGCGGCTCCGTTCTTCCGAACGATGCCTCATTGCATCCCGGCCGCTATCACGCGGGGTTGATCGAGAAGATCAAGGCGCTTGGCGGTGAAGTCATCGGCAACGCGGCGGTCCTCGGCATTACGCACGATTACGACGGCTTCAAAATCCGCACCGCTATCGATGATCTGACGTGTCGCGAGGTCATCGTCGCGACCAACGGATATACCGGCGGCATCGTTCCCGAGCTGCAGCGGCGCATCGTTCCGGTCGGTTCCGCGCTCATCGCAACGGACGAAATTCCGGAGGCGCTCTTTTCAACCTTGATGCCGAAGCTTCGCGTTTACGGGAATACCAATCGCGTTTTCTATTATTACCGCGCGGCACCCGGAGAACGTCGCGTTATTTGGGGAGGCCGTGTCGGCAGGCTCGCGTCCGAAACATCTCCGGCCGCATACCGCCACCTGGCGAGAGACATGCTGCATGTGTTTCCCGCCCTTCGCGACACGGCCGTGACGCACGCGTGGACCGGCCAGATTGGATACACGTACGATGAAGTTCCGCACATTGGCCGCACGGCTGGCGGAATTCACTTCGCGCTTGGATATTGCGGCACGGGCGTTTCGCGCGCCACGTACTTCGGACACAAGATCGCGCTCAAGCTGCTCCAAGATCCGGAAGGCAAGACTGCCTTCGACGATCTCGATTTCCCAAGCTTCCCCTTCCATCCGATTGCCAAGCGAGCCGTGCCGGTCGTCGAGACCTGGTATCGAATTCGCGATGCAGTGAACAAATAGACCTCGAAAGGAGCGACATGACGAAAGCTGCCAACAAGAATACCCGGCTCAACATTTCATCAGGCGGCGCGTACGAGTCCGTCTTCGGATATTCGCGCGCGGTGCGCGTCGGAGACGACGTGCACGTTTCCGGAACCTGCGCGCCTGCCGGGAACGAGAAAAGCGACGTTTACACACAAACGCGAGCCGCACTCGCGATCATCGAAAAGGCGCTCGCCGATGCCGGAGCGACGACGAGTCAGGTCGTTCGAACGGTCGTCTACCTTCGCGATATCAACGACGCCGAAGACGTGGCCAGGGCTCACCTCGAAACGTTCGATGCGATCAGGCCGGCCAGCACGCTCGTGCAAGTCACGTCCATGATGCGTCCCTGGCAGAAGGTAGAGATAGAGGCCTACGCCAAGATCGTCTGAGGCGCGTGCAGCGCGTCACCTTAATGGACGCAGTGACGCTTAGGCCCCACTGACAAATTTGGTGTCGGATTCCAGGAGTGAGAAAGCTGGCGGGACGCGGGACATTCTCGCGTTCACGCGACGTGTTCGCAGTGACCCAATACTTCGACCCGCCAGTCGTCTTCAACAGCACATGATCGAACGTCCCGCTGCGCGTATTTCTCACGCCAGCCATTTGACCGCGTCGACGAGCGTACAATCCATCACGCAGCCCCGGTGCGTTTGGGGGGGCGAACCAGAAAATGGCGACTAAAAATTCTCGCAAATCTGCGATGCAAAATGCTCGGCAGGCCGCCCTTCTATGCTAGCGGTCGGCTGCACAAATTTCTCCAAGGCAGCTCTATTCGTGATCCAGATTCTCTTTCCATCGAGCTTAATTCCGTGAGGAACCAAATTACCAAGAGATCTGGCCAGATTTTCGGGAGTCATCGCCAATTCGGAGGCGAGCAATTGCTTTTCGATCGGCAAATCTACCCTATCCTTGGAATTCGTCTTGTGGGCGTTTTCCAAAAGCCACGCCGCCAGGCGCTCCGAAGCTGAACGCAGCTTAAGACCTTTCATCGCGCGCAATTGTCGTTCCGCGAAAGAAGCTTGCTGCCTCATAACATTTTCGCAGAAGCGATTGCTCGAGTGGATCAGATCTTTCAGTGGCGACGAAGGCATAATTAGCAAACGAGAATCTTCGACCGTTTGCACGGAGATCGATGCGACGCCTCCCCCGATTAAGCCGTCCCACCAAAAGCCGTCGCCGGCGTTGAACAGCCCCATAGCCGCAAAGCGCAAACCATGCTCGCAGAACGCCATCGCCTTGCCGTTGAGGAGAACACGAAGGGCGTCGACAGGCTGATTTTGCTTAAGAATCACGACGCGCCGCGGAACGTCCAAAACGAAAAATTGCGACGATAACGCAGCCAGAAGCGTCGCTTCGACTCCAGCAAATAGCTCGACGTCCTGAAAAATTTCAGAGCCACAATGCATTTTTGAAAAATACCGAAATAGGCAATGCCGATTAGCTAACACGACCTACTCCGTTCAGGGAAGCTCTTTGAGCGTTGATAAAAATCAATTTTGGAAACGAAAAAAAGCATTCCAACAGCCGAAATTCCCGCCGCGGATCTTAGAATTTGGCAATTTTGTAGCGAAACAAGGTCACTGATGCGCTCACGCATCTCACGCGCCGCATCTTACCGATGATAGCCAAACCTTCAACTCGGCCGGATTGCCGATAGAGAGAGTTATTTCGCAAGGCGGGATATTCAGGATGAAATTATATTTCAATATTCGCGGCAATATTTATGCCGCCGAAAGACCACTAGCGCTGCGCCCGTTTCGGGCGTTCCTTATGTCCGGTACGATGCTAACGGCAATCGCGCTGCTTCCTGATGTGGCCTTGGCAACTGACGAGTGCGGCTCGATAGCAGCGACGAAGAATTGCACAAATCTCAACTACGTTCCCAACAATACCATTCCAACTCTTCAGAACGGCGGCATCGAATACACGCCGACGGGTGCGCAGAACCCCTTCACGCTCAACATAGGTAACGGAACAACGCCTACAGGTGTCGTCTCGCAAGACATTACTGGGGTGGCGAACCTAGCTGCCGCAGCGGCCCTCAATCGGCCAATTGCAGGTAACGGCGTGACGGTCGCAAACTATACGCTCGGGCTCGTTTCCGGCGGTGTGCCGACCGATGTGGTCGTCAACGTAAATCAGCTCGCCAGCATTAACGCTCAGCGCGACGGCGTATTTGTATGGACGGACGGCACGGGCAACGATGCCACGATCAACAACAGTGGCCTTGTAACCGCCGGCGGAGTCGGCCTCAACGCCGTTGCGGGCAATCCTCTTGCAAGTCCTACCGGCAGCGGAGACGCGAAGGTTACGAATAATGCCAACGCGGCGGTTCAGTCAGTTGGAAACTCAATCAACGTATGGTCGGAATCAGGGAATGCGACCGCCATCAATAACGGTACTTTGGTGTCAACCAACGGATCCGGCATCGTCACCACAGACTCGCTGACAGGTTTGGTGCCGACGGGCGGCAAGGCCACAGCGACGAACAATTTTGTGATCAATGCCAACAAGTCAGGCATCATTGTCGCGTCGCAGGGCACTGCGACCGGAACGAACTCCGCTACCGGCAATATCACCGCCACAAACGGTATTGGCATCTCGGCGCTTTCGATCGGCGCCGACGCGACGGCGACTAACGACGGCACTATCAAGGCGGGGGGGTCGGGATTGGTGGTTGGAGCCGCCACGACAGGCACTGCTACCAACACCCGTACAGTCACGGCGGGCGGCAGCGGCGCTATTGTATTATCGGGTGACAACTCCACAGTCACGAACAGCGGGACACTGACCGCTAACGGTGGTATCGGCGCATCCGCGACGTCCCTTAACGCCAATGCAGTTGCGACTGTCACGAATAGCGGAACGCTGACGTCCACGACAAACATCGGCGCGATCTCGACGTCGCTGGGCACTGGCGGCAATGCGGTTGTGACGAATTCGAAAACAATAAATGCGCAGACCGGCGGTGTTGTTGCGCTCGGCGCGAATGACGCGACCGTCACCAACACCGGCGGAACGATCACGACTGCCACCGGCACCGGCGTATCCGCCACCGCGCTCGGCAACGACTCGCGTGTCGACTCCGCGACGGGCACCGTCACTTCAAACAACGGCTCCGGCATCATCGCGCTTGCAGGACATGACGCTATAGTCAATTCCGGCACGGTCACGGCCACGAACGGCCTCGTCGGTGTGGCCGCCATTGGTGCCAACTCCGGTACGGCTACGCTCTCCGGCGATGTTGGCGGCGCGTCGTTCGGCGTCGCTGCCGGCAGCGGCGGCGCGGGTGACGCCACGATCCAAACGGCGGTGGGTGCCGACGTGGTTGTCAACGCTCAAGACGTCGGCCTGCTTGCAGTCGGAACCGGAACAGGCAACTCGGTCATCTCAGGCGATCACATCACGACCATCTCGCAGGGGACTGGCGTCGTCGGCTTGGCTTTGGGTGCCGGCAACGTCAACATCAGTGCGGGCCCTGTTACGGCCAACAACGGCGCCGGTATTTTCGGATTGGCGTTGGGCGGGGGCGTCACCATCAACGGCGACGGACCGATCACCGCAACCAATGGCGACGGCGCAACTGGTATTGCAATAAACGGCGCTTCCAACGTCACGACGAACCAACTCGTTACGGTAACGAACGGCAACGGCGTCACCAGCACCTCCATCGGCAATAACGCCACGGCCACCAACAACGACAAAGTCTCCGTGACCAACGGGCTCGTCGGCGTCAGCTCGCTGGCCATCGGCGGCGATGCCAACACAAACATCAACGCAGACATCACGGGGCCCGGACCGCTGGTGGGCGGCTCCGCAATCGGCACCAACGCCACAGTCACCGTGGCAGATAATACGACGGTGAATGCAACGGGCCTTGGTCTCAACGCTCTGTCAGCTGGCGGAGACGCCAAAATCCAAGGTGCGAATTCAATCGTAAACTCCGGCGGCGCGGGCGGCCTGTCCACGGCGCTCGGAGGAAACTCGACGATCGACCTCGGAGCCATCACCGCTGACAACGGATCGGCTGCGGTTTCAACAGCAATCGGCGGCGACTCAAACGTAACGACTCACGGCGCTGTCAAAGCCACCAACGGCAGCGGTCTGATCAGCACTGCGATTGACGGCAATGCGAATGCAACAAGCTATAACACCGTGAGTATATCGAACGGGCTTGCAGGTGTGGGCGCATTCGCGATTAACGGAGATGCGACGGCGACGAACAACGCCGAAGTCTCCGTGTCCAATGGCTTCGTCGGGGTTGGAGCCCTCTCAATCGGCGGCAATGCCACGGCGACGGCGAACGCCAACATCGATCCGCCGTTCATTGGGGTGTCTTCCTTCACCATCGGTTCCGGCACGGCACAGTCCAATGTCGCGAAAGGCGTAGCGGTGAGTGCTGACGGTATCGGTGTATTCGGCGGCAACATCGGCACGGGCGAAGTCGATATCAACGTTGGTAAAGACGCGACCGTCACAGCGACCCCCGGCTTCGGCGGCGTCGGCATCGCCGCCCTCAAGCTGGGCGACGGCAATGTCGCAATCGACGTCGGAGCGAACGCCTCCGTCACCGGCGACTCCTTCGGCGTCACAGCTCTGGCTGTCGGCCCAAGCGGCCACGACACCGTCAAGCTGACCAACAATGGCACGATCACGAATAGAACGGCCTTCATTCCCACGATCTTGTCGGTCACAGACGGAGGAACAGAGATCGACAACAACTCGGGGGCAACGATTAAAAACAGCGGTGGCCTGCCGTATAGTCCAATCATCGCTACGATCGGCGGCCAGCTCACCGTCAACAACTCCGGCGACTTAGTCGGATCAATCGCCGCACTGACGACGAACGGCGGCGATAACGTCATCAATAACAAGGATGGCGGCACCTGGACGACGTCCGGGCTGAACGCGTTCGCAACCGGCGGCGACAATGTCATCAACAACAATGCCGGAGGTCTGATCAACAGCGTTGGTCTGTCAGTGTTTGCATTTGCAAACGGCGGAACGAGCACCGTCAACAATAGTGGCGAGTTCAGGGTGAGTGGGACGACCAATTTTGTCGGTCTCGAAAACTTCAACAACGCAGGCGGTCGTCTCAACATGCAGGACGGCTCGATCACCGACTCCACCACCACGACGGGCAATTTCAATGGTGGCGCGGGCAGCAGGCTGGCGATCGATGCGAAGCTGGGAGCCAGCTCCGGGCTCTCCCTCTCCGACTTCCTCGGCGTCGGCGGCAACACCAACTCGGGAACGGCAGTCGAGATCAACGACACGATCCCCCACCAGGCCGGCGCATTCAATCGTGATGGCGTGATCTTCGCGCTGGTCGCTGGATCGACAGCAAGCGGCGACTTCTATGCCGCGAACGGCCCGATCGACAAAGGACTATTCTCGTACGACGTCTTCCTCAATCCTGACTTCAAAGGAGAGGGGTTTGATGCTTGGGTTATCGCCAGCACTCCGGACGCGACATTCTTCGAGCTGCCCTCCATCGTGACTGCGGCCCAGACGATGTGGCATCAGGCGAACGGCGTCTGGCTCGACCGCACTGCAGATCTGCGCACTACGCTAATAGATGGTTGCCCACAGGCAGCCAGCCTGAAAGATCCAAGCGGACCTTGCGCTCCGGGCCTCAAGTCGGCGGTTTGGGCAAAGGGCTGGGGCTTCAATCAGGATCGCGATACGAGCCAGTCGTTCGCGCTTTATGACCGGAGCTTCCACTACGGCATCGACACAAACCAGACTGGCTACGGCGTTGTCGGCGGCGTCGATCTTGTACGCTTCAGAGAAGCGACGGCGACTGGGACCAGTGCTTGGGTGTTCGGCGTCCTTGGCGGATACACCCACTCTGATCTCGACTTCTCGAAGTCGACGACCAACGTTGGCTTCGATGCCGGTACGGTGGGTGCCTACGCCACCTATCTCAACGGCGGCTGGTTCGTCGATAGTAAGTTCAGTGCCGATATCGGCACCGTGGACTATTCCAATTGGACAACTAACCTGAGCGCCAAAGACAACAGCAGCTTCGCGTCGTACGGCTTTACGATCGATAGCGGCTATAGGACGAACCTCGGCTTCGGCACATTCATCGAGCCGGGTGCAACTCTCTCTTATGTTCGCACCAACGTAGACTCGCTCAACCTTTATGGAACGGAAGTGAACTTCGATGACGGCGATAGTCTCCTCGGCCGCATCGGCGTTCGGGTAGGCACTGCATTCGTCCATTCGGCCTATCGTGTCGAGCCGTTCCTCGGTATGAGCGGTTTGTATGAATTCTTAGGCGATAACACCGCTTCACTGACCAGCAACGGCTTCAAGCTCTCAGCGAACGACAATACGACAGGTGCCCTGGGCGAAGTTTCTGGTGGTGTAAACCTGTTCACTTTGGACAACAGCGGCACCAGCGCCTTCGCGAAAGGCAATTTCCTTTTCGGCGAGGACGATCTCATCGGATACTCCGGACAGGTCGGAGTTCGCGTAGGTTGGTGATCGCTGGAACTGACCGAGACGGGGGTCGGCAAGGCCCCCGTTTCTCTTTTTATTTTCAAACCTCAAAGATTTAGCGGGAGTTTCGCCATGCCTCGACGCAATGCGCTCGTCGCACTCTTGGTTTTAGGTTCAACGTCGTTCGCCTTCGCTCAAGCGGAGCCCGCAAAAAAGGCGATGCTTCGGCCGGTAAAGGCGACGACTGAAAGCCCGATAAAGGAAACCAAGCAGACGATTGGCGACTGGGTCGTTGCTTGCGCTCAAAAAGACGGATCGCCCAAGACCTGTGCTTTGTCTCAAACTCTCTCGCAAACGCAAACCGGCCGCTTCTTGTCGTCACTATCCATCGGAAGAGATGCGAGCGGAAAAAGCATAGGAAACATCACTGCTCCGCTTGGGTTCGCAGTGAACAAGGGCGGCCAGCTTCAGATTGGCGACGCGTCGCCAATCACACTTGAATTCGTCACGTGTGTTGCCAATGGCTGCCTATCGATTGTGGAATTTTCCGCGACTGAAATTTCGGAGATGCAAGCGGCCAGCAAATTGCGCGTCACCATCGAGTCGCTCCAAAAGAAACCGGTAAACATCGAATTCTCGATGAACGGTTTTCCAAAGGCGTTGGCCGCATACGTCCAGGAAGTGAAGAATTAACGGATTTCTTCCGAGACACGGTTCGTCGTGTCTAAATTCCAGGAATTTAATGGTCGGAGCGAGAGGATTTGAACCTCCGGCCCCCAGTCCCCCAGGATGATCGTTTGAGCCTAAGTCACTGATTTGAATATCAGGTAGCTTTACTGAAACAACCGCCATTTGGCGGTAGATCTGGCGTTAACAGCCTCAATCTAAAATTTTTAGCTGGCTCATTTTTGGTTTTTTGCGTGGGCGAAGCGGATGCTCCTTCATGCCATCACCGGTGAGCTATTGCTCGTAGGGGGCCCCTGGTTGACGACGACGGCTGCGGCGAAGGGTTTGGACGCTTCGACGAGGGTTCCATTGCCGCCGGCCCTGAAGTTCGGAGGCCGGGATCCCTCCCGGCCTTAAACACAGGAGCGCGCTGTTTCTTAGCTGCCCCAGATGTCGTCGGAGCCGCTCTGAACCCAAATGTCCTCGGGTTTCGGAGCGGCGGCCGGCTGGCCGCGATTGATGGCCTTCTTCAGATCATCAAGGGCGTCGACATCGACGATGCCCTTGCCGCCGGACGCGTCGCCCATCCGCTTGCGCATCTGCTTGGTGAACTTCTCCGAGCCGGCATAGGCCTTGGCGTCTTCAAAGTGCGAGCGGGCATAGCGAACGTTCGACACCGACATGGCCGTCATGGCTTCAGAAAACGCTGCTTCATCGAGTCCGATGTTGGCGACGTTCGCTTGACGGATGCCCATGCGGGTGCCCTGCTGCGCCGAGGCGAGCCCGGCGCCCAAGAACAGGATCAGCCAACCCTTTTCCTGTCGGTCGGTGATCAAGGCCTCGATGCTTTCATAGGTGTGCTTCCGGCTCTGGTTCTCTTCGCCGTCTGTCACCACGACCAGGATCGCCTTCTCGCCATTGCTGGCCGCGAGCTTAGCGTCGATCTTGCTGATGCCGCGCCCGACCGCGTCGAGCAACGGGGTACCTGAACGGGGCACGAAGTCGGCGGCAGTGAGTTCCGGCGCATCGGCGATCTTGCCCTCGCGGATCGTGTCGATGGAGTTGGTATCAAAAATCACCAGCTCGAAATCGGCGTCCTTCAGCGTCGCGTCGGCTTTCGAGTCCTTCAGGTATTTGTTGACGGCGGTGATCGTCGCTTCGCGGCAGCTCGACATCGAGCCGGAGCGATCAAGAATCATGACGATGGTCGTGTTGCCGGTCGCGTCGGTCGTGCTCGTTTCGGTCATGCGGGTATCCTTTCAGGTTTCCCAGACGTCCTTCTTGCCAAGCACCCGATGGATGGCCGCGAGCTTCGTCTCCGTATCGACAAGACGCCTGCGGAGGCTCTGAATTGCGGCCTCCTCATGAGCGCCGAGCACGGCGGCCGGGTCGAGGTGCACTTCCTCACAGGCGATCAGGAATTGGCGCAGCGTCATTTCGGTGCTGCCGCTTTCCAGCCGCGAGTATTGGCTGTTGGACAATTCCATCGCCTCGGCGATGGCCGTTTGTGTCAGCCCCGACAACCGTCTGGCATCACTCAAGCGCTCGCGTATCTCGGCGAGGCGTTCATCGACGGTTTTGGACTTCGGTTGCTTCGACATGACTTGCATGTGATGCAACCATCGACTTGCGTCAAGTGCAACGCGTCGATTTTTTTTGTTTTTGGCCCCGTCATCGGCCTCAAGAGCGTGCAACTAGATCGTTGCCGCGGATTTTGCGGGTGGAAGAGACAGCTCTGCGGCCTGCCGTCAAATGGCGCGCCGAAAAGCGCTATGCTGATGAATTTTCGGTGAGACTTGGTTTGCATCGCCTGCACGGCGATGCGCTCGGATCATCGAGGAACCACCCACGCCGATGAAGCCTGAGTTGACTGAGGAGGAGAATTGAAAAAATTCACAGGCGCCCGCTGTAGAGCATCGCCTCGATTGCGGAGCGCCTTGGCGCTATACCCATGAAAAAGATTGGTCGGAGCGAGAGGATTTGAACCTCCGACCCCCAGTCCCCCAGACTGGTGCGCTAACCAGGCTGCGCTACGCTCCGATTTGGAAATCTCGATGGCCCCTTCAGCCTGAACGTCGCGTCAGGGAGGCCACCCGGTCGATCTGGCCGGTCGATCTGGGCGTTGGGTACCTGGAACGATCACCCCCGTCAAGGACGATGTACCCGGAAGGCCGTGTATCCCTGGTCTGTGAGGCCCGACCGCGGACCTTGGGTCGCGGGCCCGCGATGCGCCAGACCTCTTAACGACGATATTCGGGTAGCCGCTTCAGGATGTCGATGATCGGATTTTCGACCCAGGCGTGGGTCACGAGATCGCGATGCCGCACGTCGCCTCCCGGAACCACCGCGACGCCGCCGGTCGCCAGCCGCGTGTTTATCTGCGGGCTGACGTCGACGTCGTGCGCGGCGAGTATACCCTCGAACTGGGCGTTCTGATTGCGCGTGGAGCCAAGGTAGACGCTGACGAAGAATGCGGACGGGTCCGCCTCTATCCAATGAGCGAACTTGTCGAGGTCGCCATAGAGCGAGTCCAAAAGCACGACGCCGCGGACGCGCTTCTTCAGGCCGCCGCGCTCGATGGCAGACGCGGCCGCGACGTATCCGCCGCTATAGGCGACGACGATGACCGGCATGCTCGCAAACGTGCGGAGCGATTTGCGGTCCCCGTGCAGGCGCGCGAGTTGCTGTCCGGCCTCGCCGATGAAACGTCCGAAGACGCCGGGCTGCCAGAATTTGCCTGCGCTGGAGTCCGCTGCATCGACGGCAAGCTGAGGCGCAACGAGAACGACATTGGCGTTCGATGCCGAAATCTGATCCGGCACTTTCTGGCGCGCAAGCACGTCTCGCTGGAGCGTTGCGCCGTGGCCGTGAAAGAAGACCATCATCAACGCCGGGCGGCGGATATCGAAGCCCTTCGGAATGTGCAGAAGCACCCGATTATCGTTGTAGGTCTGATCTTCCCAATAGACGCGCCCCGACCCGGTCCGATGCCCCTTGCGGCCGTTTTCATCGACATTGAGGAACGGCGCGTTCGAACCCGGCATCGTTCCATGATACGGAAAGGGCGCGGTATCGAAGGGCACGAGCGCTGTTTTCGCGGTCTTGGTCGGGCCGCTTCTCGATTGAACTTGTGTTTTGGAGGGCGCGGCCGGGCTCTTGCCCGTCTTGGCTACTGCGCCAGCATCTGAAGCATTCAGCGTCCATGCGAGGCCTGCGCCGAGAGCTTGCGCAAGAAACGTCCGTCGCCCGCAGTTTGTGGTCGTCGGCGCCATGCGCTACGACACCCCGTCTTCATTCATTAGAATTGCGTTTACCCTCACGCAGAATAGTCCGCCGCGATTCGGCTATAAATCGATGAGTGGCTCTAAGGTCCAAAGTTGTTCAATTCGTGAGACCCGCCACCGTACGTAAAAGCGACGACATAATGCCCCACTGTGGGCATGGCGTGAACCGAACTCTCCGCGCAACGCGCTAGATGTATTTTAGCAACGGGCTTTTAACATGTTCTATCGGCAGTTGTTGCTCTACACCCGAGTCAATACTGTCCGTCGAATCGGCCACGGTTAAGCTCCTTCAATGACAACTGCCGCCAGCATCCGCGCACCGTCCTCGATCGCCCCTGGGCTCGACATCCGGACAGTTTCGACGGTTACAGCTACTGCTCTCGCTGTCGCCGACATGATCGGCATCGGCGTTTTCACTAGCCTCGGGTTTCAAGTCGCGAGCATTCCATCGGCGTTCTCAGTGCTGTTGCTCTGGGTCATCGGCGGCGTTGCAGCCCTTTGCGGCGCGCTTGCCTACGCGGAATTGGCAGCGGCTTTTCCGCGGTCGGGCGGCGAGTACAATTTTCTCTCCCGCATCTATCATCCGGCCATCGGCTTTCTTGCGGGATGGATATCGGCAACACTCGGTTTTTCTGCTCCGATCGCCCTCGCGGCGATGGCCTTCGGCGTCTACTTCAAAGCGATCATTCCCGACATCTCGCCGCTTTTTCTTGGGCTTGGCGTCGTTTGGATCGTGACGGCCATCCATCTCAGCGGCATCCAGCATTCGAGCAAGTTCCAGAACATCTCGACGATCATCAAAGGCGCTCTGATCCTCGCACTCATCATCGCGGGGCTCGCGTGCGGAACTCCGCAGCCCATTTCGTTCGCGCCGTCGGCAGACGACATGGGCTATATCGCGAGCGCGCCATTCGCGGTGAGCTTGGTGTTCGTGATGTATGCCTATTCCGGCTGGAACGCCGCGACGTATATCGCGGGTGAAATTCGCGAACCCTCCGTCAGTCTGCCACGTTCGATCGTTGCAGCGACCTTGATCGTCATCACGAGCTATGTCGCGCTCAATGCGGTGTTTCTATACACGACGCCGATCTCGGCGATGGCCGGCCAGCTCGACGTCGCACTCGTCGCCGGGAAGCACATTTTCGGCGAAATCGGCGGCCGGATCGTCGGCGGCCTGATCTGCATCGGCCTCGTTTCTTCCATCAGCGCCATGACCTGGATCGGCCCTCGCGTCACGATGGCGATGGGGAAGGATCATGCGATGCTTCGCGCTCTTTCGCACACGACGAGCGACGGCGTTCCGAGGGCGGCAATTCTATTGCAGCTCGGCATCGTCACCCTGTTGCTCATGACACAGAGCTTCGAGGCAATTCTCGACACGATCCAGTTCAGTCTCACGCTTTGCTCATTCCTCGCCGTGCTGGGCGTCATCGTGCTGCGCTGGACGTCACCCGATTTGCCGCGGCCGTACAGGACCTGGGGCTACCCGATCACGCCGCTGATATTCCTCGGTGTGACCGCTTTCATGATGTATTACCTCGTTGTCGAGCGTCCTCTGCAGTCGCTGGCTGGTCTTGCCATCATGCTGACGGGTTTGGCCGTTTATGCCATTTCCCATTGGCGTTTGATGAGTGATGCAAGACCTCAATAGGATTAAACATGGCTAGAATGCGCGTCACCGTTGCGATTGCCGCCGTAGTGGCCATTGCATCCTCAATCGTCGCCGTATCCGCACGCGCCGAGCCGAGCGCCAGCATCAACGATACGGCCCGCTTCATCGCGGGACTGCAGCCGTCGCCGGGCTCGCCTCTCGCCACTTACACGAACGACGGATACTGGAAGCAGTACGCGCAAAGCTTCGACTCGGCCTGGGAGGGTCTCGAAAGGCGCCAGCTGTCGAAGATCCGCGCCATGGTCTCGCGCGATTTCAATAACCGGCAGTCGGTGCTGTTCTACCTCTTCAGCGGGCCGGACTTCCTTTACGCGGACGCATTCTTTCCATCGGCCGATACCTATGTAATGGCGGGCCTCGAGCCTCCGGGCCAAATTCCGGATCTGCGGAAGTTCTCGCGCGGCGAAATCGCAAGCTCGCTTCGCGGCCTTCGGTCGTCGTTGGACTCGGTGATGAGCTACAGCTTCTTCCGGACAAAATCGATGCGCATCGATTTCAGCCGCGCGAAGCTCAACGGCACGATCCCTGTGTTGATGACGTTCCTCGCACGCTCGGGCAAGACGATCTACGACATCTCGCTGTTCGATCTTCAGAGCGACGGCACGCTGCATCCGGTCGAAGAGAATATTGCGAACCCGACCGGCAAGGGCGCGAAGATCATTTTCTCCGATCCGAACGTCGGCAAGAAACGCACGCTTTATTATTTCAGCACTGACTTGTCGGACAGCGGCATCAAGACGAGCGGCTTCCTGACGTTCGGCGACAAGCTCGGGCATGGCGACGCCTTCCTCAAGAGCGCGTCGTATCTGATGCACTCCGATAATTTCTCGACTGTTCGCGACTTCCTGCTTTCGCACAGCGTGTCGCTGCTTCAAGACGACTCGGGCATCCCGGTGCGTTTCTTCGCGCAGGGGTGGCAGCTTCATCCATATGGCCGTTACGTCGGTCCGATAGACCTTTTCGCCGGCCAATATCAGGGGAAGCTCAAAGAGGTTTTCGCGAAGGAAAAATCGACACCGATCGATTTCAGCCTCGGGTATCGTTGGCGGCCGATGGAGTCGAACATCCTGCTTGCCGTCAAAGATCCGTCAGCGACCGCATTCGAGTCGGAGCCTGTGGCCGCTGGGAAGAAGAGCGGAGTCGAGGCTTCTGGTTCTAAGCCCAAGGTCGAGGCCAAGGCCGATACGCCGTCACGTCCACGGTACCGTCGCCACAAGCAGCAGACCGTCAGCAATCCGTTCCAGATATTCGGCTACTCGCCCTGATCGCGCGTACGTTTCCGGTTTATGATCGTTGCGGGATAAACCCGTCGAGGTCATCCGCCGGAAACGAAAGCACGTCGATTTTTTCCGGAAGGCGTTCGGCTGCGATAGCCGCGACGTAACTCTCGCCGACGTCGAGAAGTCTGACCTCCATGGCGTCCCTAGCGCCGTGCGGCTGGCTTCGTGCTTTGCTGCCGACAACGCCCTCTTCCGTCAGCAGCCGGCCGATGCCAATGCCGAGCGCTTTGGCGGCCGCTTCGAGACGTACCCAGGCCTTCATGACGTCCGTATCGAGGATCGGAGAGAGTTGCCGATCAGAACCAATCCGCTCAGCGGCGGCGATGATCCGCTGCCGCCGGTCGCCGGACATTTTGATGCTGCGCTCTTTTCTTTCGAGGTCGACACCGACCGGCGCGTTCTTCGATACCGCGATGAGAGCTGCTTCGCCGGTGTGCGAGACGTTGAACCCCGGAGATCCTGCGGGGAGCTTCGGTCGCCCTCCAGGTTCAATCTCGAAGTCGACTTGCCGGATGCCTGGACCGCCCGCGCGTTCCAGCACGATGCGAGTTGCGATGCGTGCATTACGCCAGAGCCGCCGTCCTTCACCGTCACCGGACATGGACGCGACGCGGTTGTGATCGGATACAGAAAGGCGGGGCGTCGCCTTTTCCTCGGCATCCAGGAGCGATGCCGATTTGGCCAGATCGACGAAGAATACTTCGAGATCGCTCACGGCTGCGAGACGCGACGGCATATTTGTTTCTGCCGCGCCTCGATCCTTATGACCGGCCTGCACGCGGTTTCTTCAAGTCGCCGTTTTCAACGGCGTTGAGGGGCTGACCAAGGAGTATGGCGCGTGCGATTTCGAGTTCGCGAATTGCGGTCAGGATCTGAACCTTTGCCGGTACGGGGCTCTCGTCCCGGGCATTGGTCTGCTGTTCGGCTGCTGCAGCCTTCGCGACCGGCTTGCGTCCGCGCTTGCGGGCGGCGGGTTCGGCCGGCGTTGCAGCCTGCGCCGCCGCTACGCGATGCGCTGCTGCCTTGACCTGATCGACGCCATGCTCGCGCAGAATTTTTTGGACGCCGCGTATCGTGTAGCCTTCCGCATGAAGCAAGGCGCGGATGCCGCGCAGAAGCTCCATATCCTCCGGCCGATAGTAGCGGCGGCCGCCGCCACGTTTCATCGGACGGATTTGCGGGAACCTTCCCTCCCAAAAGCGCAGGACATGCTTCGGGATTTGCAGCTCGTCAGCCACTTCTCCGATCGTGCGAAATGCCTCCGCCGACTTGTTCATGAATCATCGCCCTCGCGCATGCCCGCATGTTTGGCGATTGAACGCTCAGTTCGATCGCGATGCAATCGGTTCTCAGCGCTTCGCGTGACCTTTGTTGATACGGTCTTTCATAATGTTCGATGGGCGGAAAACCAGAACGCGTCGTGGCGTGATAGGGACTTCCTCGCCCGTCTTCGGATTGCGCCCGACCCGCTGGCCTTTTTGGCGGATACCGAACGAGCCGAAGGACGATAGCTTCACCGCATCGCCTTCCGCCAAGCTTCCCGAAATCTCATCGAGCACGCGCTCAACGAGGTCCTGGCTCTCATTGCGCGGCAACCCAACTTTTTCAACGACGGCTTCCGCAAGATCGGCCCGCGTCAACGTCTTGCCCACCATCTCGTTCTCCCAGCCCAAGCATCTGCTCCAGCGCGCGATGGTAGCGGCGGTTGGTCGCGGGGTCAACGGGAGGAGCTAACAAGCAACTGAAAAAGCACGACTTTCTACGCTGCAGCGCACCAATTTGGTTACCAGCGGGCGAGGACGGCGCCCCATGTGAAGCCTCCGCCCATGGCCTCCATCAGGATCAGGCTGCCTTCCTTGACCCGGTGGGCCTCGAACGCGTCGTTCAGTGCCAACGGGATTGACGCCGCCGAGGTATTGCCGTGCCGATCGAGCGTCATCACGATCTTCTCGGGGGCGACGCCCAGCTTTTTGGCGATCCCGTCGAGAATGCGCTTGTTGGCCTGATGGGGAATGAACAGGTCGATCTCGTCCGGAGCATAACCGGTTTCGACGAGGGTCTCTTCGATGACGCCGGAAATCTTCTGAACTGCGTGCCGGAACACCTCGCGGCCGTTCATACGCACGTGGCCGACGGTCTTCGTCGATCCTGGGCCACCGTCGACGTAGAGCATGTCCTCGAAGCGGCCGTCCGAGCGAAGTTTCGTTGCGAGAATTCCCCGATCGTCGCGCGCGCCGTGCTGCGTCTGCGCCTCGAGCACGACAGCGCCCGCGCCGTCGCCGAAGAGCACGCAGGTCGAACGGTCCGACCAATCGAGAATGCGCGAGAAGGTTTCGGCGCCGATGACGAGGGCGCGTTTTGATTGCCCGGTCTTGAGGAAGTTGTCGGCGATGGTCAAAGCGTAGACGAAGCCCGAGCACACCGCCTGGACGTCGAAGGCAGCGCCCTTGGTAACGCCGAGCATCGACTGAATTTTCACCGCCGTCGCGGGAAACGTTCGATCGGGTGTCGCGGTGGCGCAGATGATGAGATCGATATCGATCGGATCGATCCCTGCCCGGACCAAAGCTTGCTTGGCGGCAGCGGCGCCGAGATCGGATGTCAGCTCATTTTCATCGGCGATGTGGCGCGTGACGATGCCGGATCGCTCTCGGATCCATTCGTCACTCGTATCGACGATTTTTGCGAGGTCATTGTTGGTCACGACGCGTTTGGGAAGATGCGCGCCGACGCCACGGATGACGGAGCGAAGGACTGCCAATTCTATGCCTTTCCGAGCGGAGTACCGGTTGCGCCTTGCGGCTGCGAACCGCCGCCAGCAGCCGAAAGCCTATGATGAAAACTGTCGATATCCGCCGTCAGGCGCGCGATCAGTCCGGAATCGGCCATCTCGTACGCAAGATCAACGGCGCTCGCAAATCCAAAGGCATCCGTGCCGCCGTGGCTCTTCACCGCAATGCCGTTGAGGCCGAGGAACGTGCCGCCATTGACGCGGCGTGGATCCATTTTGTCTTTCAGTACGCGGAAACCACCTTGCGCGAGGAAGGCGCCGATCTTGCTCAGCACAGAACTCGTCATCGCGGCGCGGAGATAGGCGCCGATCTGCTTGGCCGTGCCCTCGGCGGTCTTCAGTGCGATGTTTCCGGCGAAGCCTTCGACGACAAGAACATCGACCGTGCCGCGGCCGATCTGATCGCCTTCCACGAAGCCCTTATATTCGAGCGGCAGGGCATCGACGGACTTCAGCAGCGCGTGCGCGGCCTTCACGTCCTCGTTGCCCTTCATTTCTTCAGTGCCGACGTTCAGCAGACCGACGGACGGCCTTTCGATGTGGAACACGGCGCGCGCCATCGCGGCGCCCATCAGCGAAAAATCAGCGAGCTGGCCCGAGGTCGCGCCGATGTTGGCGCCGACGTCGAGCACGATGCATTCCGATTTTATGGTCGGCCAGATGGCTGCGATGGCCGGGCGTTCGATGCCGGCGATCGGCCGAAGCACGAGTTTGGCGATAGCCATCAGGGCGCCGGTGTTTCCGGCCGAGACCGCTGCGTCTGCCTGACCCAACTTCACGGCTTCAAGCGGCAGCCACATGCTGGAGCCCTTGCCGCGCCGCAGGGCCTGGCTCGGCTTCTCGTCCATGGCGATCACGTGATCGGTATGGACGACCCGCGACTTCGCTCGAAGCGCCGCGTGCTGGGCAAGCGCGGCTTCGATACGGGGCTGGTTGCCGTACAGGATGAAACTCAGCGCAGGTTGACGCTCGAGAGACAATGCGGCTCCGGGGATCACAACCTCCGGACCGTGATCGCCACCCATTGCGTCGAGTGCAATAGTCTTTGGACTCGCCATTTCTTGTCGATTGCCGTTGACGTCGTATTGGCACAGAGGAGTAGTGCCAGACCCGGCATGGGTCTATCTGTCCCCGAAATTCGGCGAGACCATAGCCTTTTGAGGCTCGCCCACAAGGCGAAATCGCGCCTCGTGACAGAAGCACTCACATCTTCCGGTTTTCGCTTGACTTTTTCTCCACATACGACCGCCGGATAGGGTGGCGTACCGCCCCCCCAGCCTTATCGGATGCCCGATATCACCGGTCCGTCTTGAGCTTGGACAAGGCTGCGAAGGGGCTCACCTTTTCGGGCTCGGCTGCCTTTGGGTCCTGCCAATTGAACTCGGCGTCGGGTCGGCGCGGATAGGGATCGAGGGAAGCTGACAACGTCTCGTAGACGATCCGTCCAACGGGAATGACGCCGTGCTCGAGCAATTCGACGTCGGCGACACCGAGGATGCTGGCTTCCTCCTCCTCACCTTCCGGGGCGTCAACCGAGGGGAAGAATTCGACCTCGTAATTGGCGTTTACATTGCCGCTGACGGGCTCAAGTGACACCACGCACGCCTGCTCCACGACTGCCACGACCGTGCCGCGCAGCCGGTAGCCATCTCCGGCAATCGCGTTGATGCGATAGTGCGTGGAAAGGCTGCCGACTTTCAGGATATCGAGAGCCTGCGCAATGGCTTGGCACTCCGCGGGCGTCGCCTCGCGTTCGCGCTGCAATCCACCTGCCGGAATGTCCGTCGATTTTTCGATCCAATTCAATTGGTCAGTCACGTCGTTGATACCTTGCGTTTTGGTGTGGCGGAGGCGAGCAGCCGGCTCGCAATTCCATCTTTCACGAATACATCGAATGCGTGGTCCGATAGAGCCGATGAAGCGGCCTGCATATAGACCGCAAGTGCGGTGGCGTCCCCTTCCCGGTCCTCTGAGCCTCCAAAAACATAGCCGCGAAGGGTTTTGGAAAGCTGAGGGCTTCCGCCCTCGGCCAAGCCGTTGCGGTAACTTGCGGCGCGCTCGTAAAAGGCTGCCGCTGCCCGCTTAACCTTCTTCGGCACCGTTAGATCCCCCACCCCCATCTCGCGCATGCAATCGTCCATATCGACGACGAATGTTTCAATCGTCCGCCGGGCCAGCTGTTCTGCGGCGGCTCCCTTACCGCGCAGGACCTCAAGCGCCAGAAAAAGATGGAGCGCGACCAGCTCGAACCGGCCTTCCGGTGTGTCCGGGACGCCGAGGTGGCCGTAAAAAGCCGGTTGCCGCGCCGCGGTCACGACGCTGCCATAAAGCTCTTCTGCTTTGCGGCTCATATCGGCTCGCTGCGTCAGCCATCGCAACATCGTTGGGGTCCTCGGTTAGCAGCATGAGCAGAACAAATGTCTGGGGATCATACCGGGCGGCCACGGGGGCGCGCAGTTGCCGGCTTTTCACGCACAATCTAAACACTCGTCGGCGATAGGGCGAAGAGATTCGCGCCAATGAAAGTTCAAATGAGACAGCACGGCCAAAGAAGTCGGCATTTAACCGCGATATTCCGATCGGGCTTATTGGCCTCGGCGGTCGTCGCGTCAACCGTCATGCTGGCTGCGTGCGGCACGCCAACGATCACCAAACACGGTCAGCAGTTCCGGGCAACGGACCTGCAGTCCGTCCAGGCCGGGATGAGCCAGGATCAGGTGCGCACGGCGCTTGGCACTCCTGCGACCACTGCCGTGGTCGGCGACGGGCGAGCCTTCTATTACATATCGAGCACCGACAGTCAGAAGTCGTTTTTCCTTCCGACCGAGACCGATAGGCAAGTGGTGGCCGTTTATTTCAATCAAGGCGGCACGGTCGACAGCATTGCCAATTACGGACTGAAAGACGGAAAGATCTTCGATTTCATCGGCCGGAAGACGCCGGCTCCTGGCGGCAAGGACGAGGGCATCCTGAAGGCGCTCTTCCGCAACCTCGGCAAGCAGCAGCTCTTCGGCGGCGGCTGAGAAAGCCATTTGTTAGCCTGATCCGGTTCGTCGTTTAATCGACAGGAATTGCCATAGTTTACCAACCGCGGCGCCGCGCTTGAAACGGCGCCGTGGAAGAAGCAGATTCACCCAGCGCCGGCGCCTCGTTCCATGGTCGGCCCTCAACGCAATCGCGCCGGGGTAGCAAATGACTGGATACATCGAAGTTGGCTTCATGGTTTTCCTGGCGGACGGCAAGGACGGCATTGGCGCCGTCCGCGAAGTCACGCCAACCTCAATCGTCATTTACGTGGAGAACGCCGGAGAGTTCGTCTTGCCGCGATCGGCGGTGAAAGATGTGCACTCGGAAAAGGTGCTTCTGAAGCCCGAACTTCTCGACAAGCGCTTACTCAAAGCCATTGGGCACGAGCACGACAGCGAAGATCCGAATCTGGTGGGGTAGCCCTGCTCTCTTCGTCGGGCAAAAAATAAAAAGGCCCCGGAGTTCGCTCCGGGGCCTTCGACGTTTCAGGCGCGTCGCCGATTACCAGTGCGCGAGCACGGCGAGCAGCAGGAGCGCCACGATGTTGGTGATCTTGATCGCCGGGTTGACGGCTGGACCGGCCGTATCCTTGTAGGGATCGCCGACCGTATCGCCGGTTACGGATGCCTTGTGGGCTTCCGAACCCTTCATGTGCTTGACGCCGTCCTTGTCGACGAAGCCGTCCTCGAAGCTCTTCTTGGCGTTGTCCCAGGCGCCGCCGCCCGACGTCATGGAGATGGCGACGAAGATGCCGGTGACGATGACGCCCAACAGCATCGCTCCGACCGCGGAGAATGCCGCGCCTTTGCCCGCAATCGCGTTGACGACGACGAACAGCACGATTGGCGAGAGAACCGGAAGCAACGACGGCACGATCATTTCCTTGATCGCTGCACGCGTCAGCAAGTCGACGGCGCGGGCGTAGTCGGGCTTGGACGTGCCCTTCATGATGCCGGGGTTCGCCTTGAACTGACGGCGCACCTCTTCGACGATCGAGCCCGCCGCGCGGCCGACAGCCGTCATGGCGAGACCGCCGAACAGGAACGGGATGAGACCACCGAGCAGGAGGCCGGCGACGACGTAGGGATTGTCGAGGCCAAAGTTCACCTGCACGTCCTTGAAGAACTGGTAGCCCGTCGCGCCGGGAGCGTTGCCCTCGGCGATGAAGTGCTGCAGGTCGTAATTGTAGGCGGCGAAGAGCACGAGGGCGCCGAGACCGGCTGATCCGATCGCGTAGCCTTTCGTGACGGCCTTCGTCGTGTTGCCAACGGCGTCGAGTGCGTCAGTCGAGCGGCGTACTTCCTTCGGAAGACCGGCCATCTCGGCAATGCCACCGGCGTTGTCCGTCACCGGACCGAAGGCGTCGAGGGCAACGATCATGCCGGCAAGACCGAGCATGGTCGTCGTCGCGATCGCCGTGCCGAAGAGACCGCCGAGCTTATAGGTCGCGATGATGGCGGCGACGATTGCGATCGTCGGGAGCGCGCAGGCTTCAAGAGAGACTGCGAGACCCTGGATCACGTTGGTGCCGTGTCCGGTAACGGACGCCTGGCTGATCGACCTCACCGGACGGTATCCGATGCCGGTGTAGTATTCGGTGATCCAGACGATGAGGCCTGTCAGCGCCAAGCCGACGAGACCGCAGAGGAACAGGTTCCAGCCGGAAATGGTCTGTCCAGCTGCCGTACCGACGTCTCCGAAACCGCCGAGCACATATTCAGTGGCAACGTAGAGACCGAGTATCGACAAAACCGCCGATGCGATCACGCCGCGATAGAGCGCGCCCATGATCGAACCGTTGGTGCCGAGCTTCACGAAGTAGGTGCCGACGATGGAGGTCACGATGCAGGCCGCACAAATGGCGAGCGGATAAAGCATCAAGGCGCCGAGGTTTGGCTGACCAGCAAAGAAGATAGCGGCCAGAACCATCGTCGCGACGACCGTCACGGCGTAGGTTTCGAAGAGGTCCGCCGCCATGCCCGCGCAGTCGCCGACGTTATCGCCGACGTTATCGGCGATGGTTGCGGGATTGCGTGGATCGTCTTCGGGGATGCCGGCTTCGACCTTGCCGACGAGATCGCCGCCGACGTCCGCACCTTTCGTGAAGATGCCGCCGCCGAGACGGGCGAAGATCGAGATGAGCGAGGCGCCGAAGCCCAACGAGACGAGCGCGTCGACGACGTCCCGGCTACCTGCTTCCTTGCCAAGTCCTGCCGTCAGGAATGCGTAGTAGACAGCGACGCCGAGCAGCGCCAAGCCAGCAACCAAAAGGCCGGTGATGGCACCGGCCTTAAAGGCGATATCGAGCCCCTTGGCGAGCGAGACGGTTGCCGCCTGAGCGGTTCGAACGTTGGCCCGGACCGACACGTTCATGCCGATGAAGCCGGCAAGACCCGAGAGCACCGCGCCGATCAAAAATCCAAATGCCTGAAGCGGCCCCAGAAGCAGCCACGCCAATACGAAAATCACGACGCCGACGATGCCGATCGTGCGGTACTGTCTATTGAGATAGGCCTGCGCCCCTTCGCGGACGGCGGCCGCGATTTCCTGCATCCGGGCATTGCCCTGGTCGGCACTCAGCACGTTTTTCGCGGTTATAAATGCGTAGAGAATCGACAACGCCCCGCAGGCGATGATCCCCCAAAGTATATTGCTCATTGAGTGGTCCCTTTTGGCACGCTTCCATCGAGGTCCGTTCGATCAGACCCGCATTCCAGGTGCTTTCAGGCGCTGCCGAAACAGCATCCCGCCCCCGGCATTTTGCTCTCTCAATATTGCGTTGTCGGCAGAGAGCCGCGCGGACCATGCCAAAAGTGTCGCAGTGTTGCAACTCGGGCGATGAGCGAATGCCCGCAAAAAGCGGTCCGGACGGATGATCCGCGCGGACCGCTCGAAAGTCATCTGAGAACTTGGATCAATTCTAGCGACGGTGGTGGCCGCCATGTCCGCGGTGGCCCCAGCCGCCGTGGTGCCGGCCGCCGCCCCATCCGCGATGATGCCAGCCACGATGGCCCCAACCGCGATGGCGCCAATGACGGTGGCCGTAGCCATAGCCGTACCCATAATATGGGCCGCCGTAATAGTCGTCGTCATAGTAGCGATAGCGGGGGTAGTAGCCGTAGTAGTATGGCCACCCAAATCCGAAATACAAACCGCGACCCCAGCCGCGGTGATGGGGCCATCCTCGGTGACCCCACCCACGATGACCCCACCCACGATGCCAGCGGGCCTCAGTCACGAGGCCCGAAGCTTTTTCGACCTTCAAATGCATTGCTGTTAAACCGGCCGCCGCGTTGGCGGACGCAGGAAGTGTTCCCGCGATCAGAAGTCCCGCGAGTACGGACAAGGACATTACGAGCTTTCGCATCTGTCTCTCCACAGGGGCATTCGCCCTTAGACATCTTCTCCGGGCGTACGCCCGGTGCACTTTATACGCCTATTGCCCCGCTCCGGTTGCTCGTGTTTGTCGGGCACATCACTGTACCTTCTTCGCATCAGTAAAACGCATGCAGCGATCGACGAACAATGTCATAGACGACTTGTATCGCGAATACTTCGCGAATGCTGTCACCAGTTGGCCGCCGTGCTAGGTAGCTCACGAGTTCGACCATCACCGGAGGCCGGCGTGACCATTGATGACAGCTTCCGGAGTGCAACGGGACAAGAACTCATCGGAAGAATAGCCGATGCATTTCATATCGACGAGCAAAGCGCACGAAGCGCCGTTTATTCGCTTGCGGATGAACTCCAAGCCCGCATCCAACGCTCCATGCTTTCGCGCGGCGGTGTGGCCGACGTGCTTTCACTCGTCACCTCGCCGGGCGCCAGCCGCACGCCGTCCGATGTCGCGGATTTCACCTCGCCAGACGTTGCTGCGAACGGTGATCAGATCCTCAATGTGTTGATCGGCAACAAGCATGTAAGCCGCGGAATCGCAGCGCGAACTGCATCGACCTCGGGCGTCGACGCCGCCACCGTCCAAAAGCTTTTGCCCGTGGTCGCGACCCTAATGGTTGGCGAACTGCAACGGCAATCGGCCCCCGCAATCGCGAAGGTTGCAAGCACCCTCCCGGGGTTTTCAGGTGCAGGCGGAAGTCCGTTGCCCATGCCGGGCGATACGTTTCCGCCAAGTGGAAGAGACGTGTACTCAAAACCCGATGTGCAGCCGCCCTTCGGAGGGAACGGGCCGGAAAAACCGCGCGGACCGATCAACGGCGGCAGTCCTCTACCGGTTCCGGGCGATGATATTCCTGGTCTCGGACGGCGCAATCGATATCCGGGTCCCGGGCCGGCGTCCGAGCCTGAAGACAACCCGTATAGCCGTCTTCCCGATATCGTTCGCCGCGGCGGTCAGCAGGTTCCGGGATCCGACGGCGGCTCTTTGGAAAATGTCATCCGCTCGATCCTCGGAAATCTCCTCGGCTCAAACAGCGGCGTCGTTGGCACGATGATCAAGCTTTTCCTTGTCCGCTGGCTCGCGTCGACCGCGCGCCGTGTGCTCGGGCAAGTTTTGGGGCGGCGCTAGGCGGCCTTCCCTTCGATCCAAAAGAGAAAAAGGCCGGCTCGAAAGCGCGGCCTTCTTATACCCCGAGGAAAACTGCCCCTAGTGGCAGGGTTCCATTAGCGGCAAGGTCTGGCGCTGAGATCGCAGCTCCAGGAACCGCCGATTCCAGCTTGCGAGCACTTCGCGCTCTTCTCCGCTGCGCGGCCCCAGTGTGCCCAGTTCGAACCATATTCGAAATCGGTGAAGTCGGCCCAGGATTTGATGCCGACAGCGAGAGCCGCCTTCTTCGACGGCTGGCCCGAACTCGACCCATAGTGGTAATGGTCGACGAAGCACGTGCGGCCGCCCTCGCGGCGCTGTTCGTGAATAGCAGCTACGCCCGTTTCGTCTGCGAACGCGGGGGCGGCGCAGGCAAAAAGCGCGGCCACGGCGAACGCCGGCCTCATCAATCCGAAGCGAATCATTTTTTCCCGTCTCCGAAGACATTCGAGGGCAGATCCCCCATCCGCGTATTTCGCAGATTCAGCGACGCTCTCGATAGCTTTTCGAGCGGCCGCAGAAGAATTTCTTCGTAAGAGGTAATCGGGGCACAGATATTTTGCCGAAGCGCAAACTCTTCATTCGCGCTCCGGCAGTTCTCAAGTTTACTTGACGGCGACGACCGAGATCTCGACGAGCATTCTCGGATCGATGACCTTGGCTTCGACGCATGCGCGAGCGGGTGCGCCCTTGCCGTCGAGCCACACGCTCCAGGCTTTGTTCATGCCATCGCGATGGCGGATGTCGTTGAGCCAGACAGTCGCCTGCACGACTTTCGTCTTGTCGGTACCGGCGAGCGCCAGGAGACGGTCGATCTCGGCGAGCACTTCGGCGGTCTGGCCCTCGACGTCCTTGGAAAGGTCCGTCGGAATAACGCCTGCCGTAAACACGAAGCCGTTGGCCTCCGTGACCTTCGAATAGACGGGTGAAGTTTCATAGCGGGTGACGGTCACTTGAGGTCTCCATTTCCGGTTTTGTCCGGCCGCCTCATAGCAGGTGGCCGGGCATGCCTGAAGCCTCAAAGAAGCGGTGGGTCCTCGTGCCGCTCACCGTCAACGATCAGACCCTTGAGTGCTGCGGTGCCGTCGCTGGCAACCGCGACGATCGCCTTGATCTCATGGGACCTGACCTTATCCTCCAGGGCGCGGCCCGTGCCCTCGGGAACGAAGTAATTTTCAATGCCGTAGCGCACTTGGATGGTCATTTCCGCGTCGTTGCCGGCATTCCAGACATACTTTACGCGGCCCTTGAGGACGACCTCCCCGGGTGCAACTTGAGATGGGTACCGGCTCCCCACATGCGTCTCAGTCCACTTGCCATCCGGCGCCGGGGCAAGGGTGACGTACGCCATCGAGCCGCGCGAGAGGCCGCTGAAGTCGGGGTCCGTTTCGGTGGTCGACTTCTTCAGCCCGCTGATGTCGTAGCCGAGCGTCACGTAATCGCCGCGGAAAATATCACGGGGATCTAGCGGCTGGACGGCAAGTGTAATTTCGCGTCCCGTCTTCAGAAGGCGATCGCGCGCGTAGACCATATCGAAGAGAGCTGCCGACTGAGCGACTGCCACGACCGCGACCAGCGGCCAGACTAATTTTTGCTTGCTGATCATGCCGGTCGTCCTGTGCTTGCGCTCTGCCTGGCCAATCGCAAGGCCACATACGCCAAAAGCGAAACGATGATCGCTGCAATCAGGAAGAACAGCGACGTCCCGAGAATGGAACCGACCGTGACGCCGTACAGGGTCAGGATTTCAGCCGAGAAGCCGATATAGCCGATCCAGAGCGCGCCACGGTTTCCGGTCGACAGCGCGTAGGCGATGGCGGCAAGGATCAGGATCAGCGATATCGTAGCAAGCGCGATGAGGTTTCCAAGTGATGGGACCTCTAAGAATTGCAACGCGAATAGTCCGGAGACAGCGACGGCGAGCGCGTACGCGAAAAGCGGTGCTGCGATATGGTCGAGAGCTTCATCGATATCCGGCCGCAGTTTTTCCGCCGCGACGGCGGCCGCAGCAGCGAGCGCGCCGATTATGGCAACGAGCCCATGCGCATGTCCCCCGTCCAGTTGGTAGCCGAGCGAAATGACGAATGCTGCCAAGGTCAGCGCGGAGAGATGGAGACCGGGCCGCCAGCGTTGCCATATGAAAGCGGCGGTGACGAGACCCCAACCGATAAGGAATGCCCAGTGGACCCCGTTCTTTTCTGACGTTTCGAAGTACGACCAAACGCAGACGAGGACCATCGTCAGGGCAAGCGCCGGATTCGATCTCAGCAAGGCTCCGGCGAAGAGTGTCCCGATCCACCACATCAGAACGCCGTCCGATGGGTTGCCGCCGATGTTGTACATCTGGCTGATCAGCATGATGCTGGCGCCGAACATTCCGCAAGAGAACAACACGGCTGCATCGGCCAGCAAAGTGTGCCCGCGCGAGACGAGCCATCCTGCCGCCCCATAACCGGCCCACACGAGAGCGAGCAGCAATAGCAGGCGGCCGAGCCGAGGCACGTCCTCCCAGTGGGCAGCGACGAACGAAATCGCGGCGAACCCGAAAAGAATGCTTGCGAGAATTCCGAGTGCCGGAGCCAGCCCTAGTTCACGTCCGCTGCTCTCGACGTCGGCAAGGATCGCCGCCCGCCCCTCTCCGCTCACCCAGCCATTGGACTGCCAGCGCTCGAGATCGCGCTTGATACGTCTTTTATACGGGGACCACATTTGAGGCTTCACCACCGGAATCGCGACTTTATGGGATTGATGGTGGACCACGGAGGCAAGGCGTTGGCTAGACCGCGGCAGCGCCGTGATGCCGGCTAATTCCCCCGCCTCTCGCGATTTATCCCAATTTCGAGCTTACCGCATTTGTCACAGCAGCCCCCTCGCCCCGGTTCTTGACGCCAAGCCTCTTCTCGACCACTCTAGTTGCGAATGATTGTCATTTGCAAAAGGTGGCTTGATGGACGCCCGAACGGAAACTGCCGCTCCTCCGGCCGATGCAGTCGTCTCTGCTGACGGAAGCTGGCGGAAGCCTGTTTTGGAACGCTCGCTGGGGGAAGTTTTCCGGACCGTTCAGGTTGCCGGCCATGCGAGTTCCTGGCGGCGTCTCACAGCGTTCTTCGGTCCCGGCTACCTCGTCGCGGTCGGCTATATGGATCCCGGCAATTGGGCGACGTCCATCGCCGGCGGATCGAAATTTGGTTACGCGCTGTTGTTCGTCGCGCTCCTGTCGAACATCATGGCGGTCATCCTGCAATCGCTCTGCGCGCGCCTCGCGATCGGCTCCGGACGCGATCTGGCGCAGGCCTGCCGCGACGGCTATCCCCGATGGGCCGCATTTCCACTTTGGCTTCTGGCTGAAATTGCCATCATCGCGACCGACGTCGCGGAAGTGATCGGAACGGCCATCGGTCTCAATCTTTTGTTTGGCATCCCGCTCGAGATCGGTGTGCTGCTGACGTCTCTCGACGTCTTCGTCGTGCTGCTGTTGCAGCGCCTGGGCTTCCGGTATCTCGAGGCTTTCATCATCGCCATGCTCGGCGTCATCGCGATCTGCTTCGCCGTTCAGATCGCGCTCGCAGATCCGGAATGGGGTGCCGTCATTCGCGGCTTCGCGCCGACGACGGATATCGTGCGCAATCCCGAGATGCTCTATCTGGCGCTCGGCATCATCGGCGCAACGGTCATGCCACATAATCTCTACCTGCATTCGGCGATCGTGCAGACGCGCGCTTTCGGAACCTCGACAAGAGAGAAGCGCGAAGCTTTGAAATTTGCGACGATCGACTCGACGGTCGCCTTGAGCTTTGCGCTTTTGATCAACGCGTCGATCCTGATCCTCGCCGCCGCGACCTTCTACAAATCGGGAAACACCGGCGTGGCGGAGCTTGGCCAGGCGCAGTCGCTACTGCATCCGCTGCTCGGATCGGCGATAGCGCCGACGCTCTTCGGCATTGCGCTTTTGTGCTGCGGCATGAATTCGACCGTCACGGCGACGCTCGCAGGCCAGACGGTCATGGAAGGCTTTCTGCACATCAGGCTGCCGGCTTGGCAGCGCAGGCTCATCACGCGTTCCGTCGCGCTGCTACCTGCGGCCGGAGTAACCTTGTTTTACGGCGAGGCTGAAACGGCGAAGCTGCTGATCCTTTCGCAGGTCGTGCTGAGCTTGCAGCTTCCTTTCGCAATCGTGCCGCTCGTGCAGTTCACGGCGAGCCGCAGCAAGCTTGGCGATCTCGTCTCGCCGCGCTGGCTCACCATTGCGGCTGGGATCATTGCGGTGACGATCATCGCGCTCAATGTGAAGCTGACGTGGGATTATTTCGCGGGCTAAACCCGCGGCCTAATGGCAGATCGGCCCAGAAAAGCTGGTCGAAAACAGCGCAACCGCCACAACTCGTTGCAAGCCCGTGCCCGCCCGCTTAAGTATCGGGCGACAGGCCGCTCGGGTGCTTCCTGCGCATCGTCGATGAGCACCGGGCCATTCGCTTCAAATACTCACCGGAACATCGTTCCCACGCCGTGGAGCCACTGTGCATACCGTTAAACCATCCGCCGTACACGTCATTGGCGCCGGGCTCGCGGGCTCGGAAGCCGCCCATCAAATCGCGGCGACTGGCACGCCCGTCGTGCTGCACGAGATGCGGCCGGTTCGCTCGACGGAAGCTCACAAGACCGATGGATTTGCGGAACTTGTTTGCTCGAACTCATTCCGTTCGGACGATTGGGAGAACAACGCGGTCGGCTTGCTGCATGAGGAACTTCGCCGCGCGGGTTCGCTCATCATGGCCGCTGCGGACGAGCACAAGCTGCCGGCAGGCGGCGCTCTCGCCGTCGATCGCGACGCGTTTTCCGCGGAAGTGACGGCGCGCATTTCGGCTAATCCGCTGATTACGATCGTGCGCGGGGAACTCGACGGTTTGCCTCCGGACGATTGGGCGAACGTCATCGTCGCGACGGGACCGCTCACGTCGCCTGCGTTGAGCGCGGCGCTCGCAACGCTCACGGGCGAAGACTCGCTCGCGTTCTTCGACGCGATTGCGCCCGTCATTCATCGCGATTCCATCGACACGTCGATCGCGTGGTTTCAGTCACGTTACGACAAGGCCGGTCCTGCGGGGACGGGTGCGGACTATCTCAATTGTCCGATGTCGAAAGAGGAATACGAGGCGTTCGTCGATGCGCTTCTCGCGGGCGAGAAGACGTCCTTCAAGGAATGGGAGTCGTCCACGCCGTACTTCGACGGTTGCTTGCCCGTCGAAGTCATGGCGGAACGCGGGCGCGAGACGCTTCGGTTCGGACCAATGAAGCCTGTCGGACTCGACGATCCGCGTACGGGACGTTGGCCTTATGCAGTGGTTCAGCTTCGCCAGGACAACGCGCTCGGCACGCTCTGGAACATGGTCGGCTTTCAGACGAAGCTGAAGCACGCCGAGCAGGTCCGCATCTTCCGGATGATCCCCGGTTTGCAAAACGCGGAATTCGCGCGCCTCGGCGGCCTTCATCGCAACACGTATCTCAATTCGCCGAAGCTGCTCGATCGTTCGTTGCGGCTCAAGGCGATGCCGCGCCTGCGCTTTGCGGGCCAGATCACGGGCGTCGAGGGCTACATCGAGAGCGCGGCCATCGGCTTGCTCGCGGGGCGCTTCGCTGCCGCGGACGCGACGGGTGCTGCTTCCACCGCGCCGCCCGCGACGACGGCGCTCGGCGCGCTCCTCAATCACATCACCGGCGGACATCTGATCAGCGACGACAGCGAGCGCGGCGCTGCCCGCTCATTCCAGCCGATGAACATCAACTACGGTTTGCTTCCCGACCTCGCCGTCAATCCGACGCACGATCAAAACGGTCAACGGCTCAAGGGGCCGGAGCGCGGGCGGGAAAAGAAGCGGACGATGTCGCGCCGCGCGCTTGCCGATCTCGCGGGCTGGCTTGGCGACGCTATCCCAGCAAAACGATCCGCTTGAAGATCTTATTGTCCACTCGTCGCGGCACCTGAAGCCGGTGCAAAACGCTGCGGCGTGAATGGCGCATCGCTCGGCGCGGTTGGGCTCACCGGGGCTGGGCTCGGCGGGGCTGCCTGTACCGGTTCCGAGTGCGTCTGCTCCGTGCCGCGGTTGAGCGGGCGGAGTTCAATCGGTGTGCCCTCGGGCGCGGCTGCGGGAGACGACACTGCGGGAACGACCGCCGTCTCCGTCGCGGGCCGTCCGACAACGGCTTGCGACGGCACCTCGTCCTCAGGACCCGACGTCACGCCAACGGTCGGGCCGGATGGCGTTTCCTCATCGTCGGGACCTGTAGCAGCGGCAGCAGGCAAAGCGTTGAGCGGACCTGAAGGCTTTGCCGGCCCCGCGCTCGTTACGCCTTTATCGACGGGCTGCTTGGCCAACAGCGAATTGATATCCGGAATTTGCGCATCGGGTTCAGGGACTGCGGGCGCGGCCACATCTTCAGGCGACGGCACCGTGTAGCCCGTCGGATCGGCATCCGGTCCCGCTCCGTATTTCGCGAGCACTGCACGTGCTTTGTCGACGACGGCATCGGCGATGGCGGCCTGACCTTCAGCTGTCGGATGGAACGCACCTGAGTACGTCGACGCCAACACAAGCTGGAACGGCGCGAAGGGCTCGATGCGCAGAACCTTCGTCAACAATCCGGCAGCGACGTGGAAATTGCCCGTCATGAAGGCGTCGTTCGGCGTGCGAAACCAACGCTGACGCGCAGCGTAAGGCTGATAATCGGCCGGGTTATAGGGCGTCCACATTCCGTCGATCTTGCGCGGAAGCCGAAGGTCATCGACCTCGCTCACGCCTTCGACACTCAAGCCCGCGCATATCCCGCGGCCGATGAATGCGCGCCGGTGCGTCTCAACGAACGTCCAGCCGAATTCATGAGCGCTGTCGCGCATGAGCCGATGCAGCTTGTCGGCGAACCACGTGCCGAGCTTCAGCTTGGTCCGGTCCAATTGGAAGTCGGGCACGATCTCCATGCCGGCGTTGCCGCTGCCGCACATTTGGCTACCGTCACCGTCAAGGGCGAGCCCCGGATAGGCGACGAGCAATATGCGATCGCTCTCCTGCCAGGGCACGTAGAGGATGCTGTGAATGGCGCGGTTGAGCGACTTATAGCGCGCACCCAGGGTATCGAGTTCGGCGGAGGCTTCCGCCTCGCCGTGAACTTGGCCGAGCCAGCCGCCGAGTTCCCGCAGCAGAGATTCGTTTGAGAGGACGGCATTTGCCACAAGGCGCGAGAAGCCTATGTCGTTGCCGCCGATGGAGAGCAACACGAGGTCGATTTTGCGCGCGTCATCCTGAGGGCACTTGCGGAGGATGATGTTCTGTAATTCGGGAATTGTACCGTTCATATGGAAGGCCTCGGGAAGATCGAGAGCCTGGGTCTGATTGTTCCCGCATTGCGCTTCGGCGACCGCCGAGATTTGCGAAAGGCGCGGCGGGTCGGGGACCCATTCGTTCCCTTTGTACCGAAGAAAAAGTCCGTCGGTGATTTCGGCGCCTGCGCACGAAACGCCGACGAACGTCACGGCGCGATGCGGATCTTCGATGGCGAGTTGCAACGCTGTTCGCAACTGCTCGGAATAGAGGGAGCGATGGCAGGCTTGATCGAGCCAGCGCGCGTTCTCCTTGATGAAGGTCTTATCGCCGAGATCGCGCCATGGCCCGATGCGCGCGGGATATCCAGTCAGGCCGCTATAAAATCCGACGGTGCTGTAGTCCGATGTGCGCTCGCGCGAAAAGCGAACGGCGCGATCGGGATTGCCTTCGCCGGATGCGAAGCTGTCGCCCATTCCGGCAACCAGAATGTCGCGAACCTTGATCAGCGATTTGGCAATTTCTCTCCCGCCGATTTCAACGGTCACCATCATGCCGCCGGGGTAGGGAACGACGAAGCGCGCCTGCTCGCTGCACGATTGCGTGATTGCTTCGCCGCGAGGATTTTTGGAATCGCCGCGCGGCGCCGTCAGCCATCTGCAGGTGAGCGTCGATGCGTCGTCGACGCCCATCACCTGAACGATGACGGCGTGGTTCGACGGATTGATGTAATCGTCGTAGGCGTCGCATTTGAAGCGGTTGTTGTTCCAGCACGTCTTGCGGAACATCGATGCGGCCCAGCCGTCGCGATCGCCGCTCTGAAGCGCGTGCTCTGCCGACAAAATCGGAGTGCTACGCTCTGCCGGGCCCAGAGCGCGATAGGTGGCGCGGTGGGCTTCCGTATCATGCGGATCAGTGAAGAAGCGGAAGGGGTTCTCGAGGCGCCAGGCGATGACGGGCGAGCCTGCCTCGGCCTGATCCGGCGCAAGGATGCTTGCGGCAGTCCACAAAAGCGAAAAGAACAGCCCTGCTGCGAGTGCCCGCAGCGCCCGTCTTGAGAAAAATCCCATCTGCCCTCTTCGCTTGGCCGTCAGATGCGACCTGACCAATGCGCGCGTGCAATACGCCACAATCGAGCGATAGGCGCGATTTCCAAGATGTCGCGCGCCGGCTCGTGTCGAGGGTTCTGCAAAGCGCGAAAATAGGGCTCCACGAGGGCAAGCGGTAAGAAAGCCGTTGTAGCGGCCTTCGGTTTGCCCTTGATTTGCTGTCGCACTTCGGCGAGCGCTCGGCGTCCCTCGCTCGCGAGCCATGCCGCTTGCGGGCGCCAATCTTCCGGCTCATCCGGTCCAAAAGGGTTGGGTGATCGGGCTATCGGCAGCAGCGCCCGGCCTCGCATGAGAGCATACGGCAGTTCGAGGCCTATGCGGGCGAAGCCCGAAGCGCGGGCCGCGGCGTCGATAAGCGGCTCATCCAGCGTAACCCCGAGGATCGACGCCGCGAATAGGAACGGCGTGCCATCGATGATGCGCATCGATTTGGCGAGTTCGGCATCGTTCGCCGGCGGCTCGCCGTAAAGATCGTCCGCATGAGCTGCGAGATAGTCTTCGATAGCCCCGAGGGAAAGCGCGCGGAGGCGAACGACTTCCGCGAAAGCATCGAGCGTGGGATTGCCGGAACGTCCGCTTTCGCCTCGACTCAGAAACGAGTCGCGCCACCACGCGACACGAATTTCACCGAGAGCGGCCTCGCTGACTTGCCGCGATATGCGTTCGATCTCGCCGGTAAACGCTGCTAGTGCGATGAGATCTTCGCGCGCCTCAATGGGTGCGAAGAGCGCCGCATAGAAGCGATCCGGCGCGTATGTTCGAGCGGCCAATCGTACCGCATCGAAATCGATCGCTCGCGTATCGGAGTTCGTCACACGTCACTCGCGGATTGGAGGCGCTAGGTTAGGCGGCCGCTACGGAACTGCGATCAGCGCCGCTGCGATCGTTCGCTTTTCAGCGATCAGGATGTTGTACGTGCGCGCTGCGGCCCCTGTCGACATCGGTTCGAGGCCGATACCGGCTTTCGCGAATGCCGAATAGACTTCGGGTGACGGCCAAAGCTGCTTCTCGCCCGTGCCGAGGAGGACCGTGATCGGAGGCTCGAGGCGGCTCAGAAGAAAGTCGATGTCTTTCGCATCGAGCGTTTCGACGCTCGTCGCAGTCCAGGCATGAACGCCGCTTGGCAGGCAGATGATCGAGCCGCGATGGCTCATCTCCGCGAAACGGAAGCCGCCGTTGCCGTAGGCCGTGATCGCCGTTTCATAGGGATAGCGGGCGACCTCGGGCGGCATAACGGCGGCGTTCCTCGTTCGTGCCGCGTCAGGCCTTGGCGCGGCTCGTCTTGGTGGCGGCGACCGCTTTCGCAGCAGCGTCGCTCCAATCGCGCTTGACGCCGAGGTAACCCAGCAGCGGAGCGGCGATGAAGATCGACGAGTAGGTGCCGATCACGACGCCCAAGAGCATCGCGAGGTTGAAGCTGCGGATGACTTCGCCGCCGAAAATGTAGAGCGAGACCAACACTGCGATTGCCGTCACACCCGTCAGGATAGTGCGCGACAGCGTCTCGTTGATCGACAGGTTCAGAAGCTGGTTCAGCTCCATTTTCTTGAACTTGCGCAAGTTCTCACGAATTCGGTCCGACACGACGACGGTGTCGTTCACGGAGTATCCGAGAATGGTCAGAAGTGCGGCGACGGTCGAGAGATCGAATTCGAGCTGGAACAGCGAGAAGATGCCCGCGGTCAACAGCACGTCGTGGCTCAGGGCGACGACGGCGCCTAATGCGAACTGCCATTCGAACCGGAACCAGACGTAACAAACGATCGCCAAGATGCCTGCGGCGACCGCGATGAAGCCGGTCATGCGCAATTCGCTCGATACGGCGGGACCAACGACTTCGACGCGGCGCTGAACGTAGTCGGCGCTGGTCGAGTCGAGGACTTTTTGGACGGCAGGCTGCTGGGCCGTTTCACCGCCCGGCTGCTCCTCGAGCCGCACGAGCACGTCGTTCGGCGTGCCGAATTCCTGGATCTGAACGTTGCCGAATCCTAGCGCGTTGAGCTTGTCGCGCAGCGCGGAGATATCGGCGTTGCCGCTCTTCGTCTGCAGTTCGATCAGCGAGCCGCCCTTGAAGTCGACGCCATAGTTCAAGCCTAACGTCATGCAGAGGCCGATGGAGACCAGCATCGCGACGACAGACGCGACCAGCGCCGGCGCCTTAAACTTCATGAAAGGCAAGTTCAGGTCGTGCGGGAAGAAGTCGAAGCCCTTGAAGACCGGAATAAGTTTCATCAACACGGAAGTGGTCTCCTAGACCGGCACGGTTTGGATACGGCCCTTGGGCTGAGCCTTGAGCCAGAACGAGATGAGCAGTCTGACGACGGTCACGGACGCGAAGATCGATGTCAGAATGCCGATGGTCAGCGTCACGGCGAAGCCGCGGATCGGACCAGAGCCCAGCCAGAACATGATGAGCGCGCAAGCCAGCGTCGTCAGCTGACTGTCGGCGATCGTCACGAAGGCGCGCTGGAACCCTGCGTCGATACCGGCGATCGGCGATTTGCCGGCCCGCAACTCTTCGCGGATGCGTTCGTAGATCAGAACGTTTGCGTCGACGGCCATCGCGACACCCAAGACCAAACCTGCGATGCCGGGCAGCGTCAATGTCGAGCCGATGAGGGTCATGAGCGCGAGCGTCAGGATCAAGTGCACCACGAGGCCGACGCAGGCGAAGATGCCGAACGTGCCGTAGGCGAGGACCGTTAGAATGATGACCGCAATACCGCCGATGATGCCGGCGCGTTTGCCGTCAGCGATCGAGTCGGCGCCGAGCGACGGACCTACCGTGCGCTCTTCGACAATCGTCAGCTTCGCGGGCAGCGAGCCGGAGCGGAGCTGAACGGCGAGCCGGTTCGAGCTATCCACATCGAAGCTGCCGGAAATCTGGCCGGAACCGCCGAGGATCGGCTCGCGGATAACGGGCGCTGAAAGCACCTTGTTATCGAGCACGATCGCGAAAGGCTTGCCGACATTATCCTTCGTGAAATTGCCGAACTTGCGCGCGCCGCTTTGATTGAAGCGGAAGTTGATTACCGCCTCGTTGGTGCGGCTGTCGAAGCCCGGCTGCGCGTCGGCGAGGTCATCGCCCTGCACGACGGGCTGCTCGCGCAGCAGATATTCTGCGGGGCCTTCGCTCCTGTCGCCGGGGTAGATCTTGTAGCCTGCGGGAATGCTCGTCTGCTTCGCCTCTTCGGCGCTGAGCGAGGGATGCACCTCGTGGAAGGTCAGCTTGGCGGTTTCACCAATGAGGGCCTTCAGCTCCTTGGTGTCCTTGAGGCCGGGGAACTGGATCAGGATGCGGTCGGTGCCCTGACGCACGATCGTCGATTCCGACGTGCCGAGATTGTTCACGCGGCGGTTGATCGTCTCGATCGACGCGGCAGCGGCGTTAGAGATACGCGCGCGTAGGCCCGCCTCCGTCGGCTTGACGATGATCGTGCCAGGATCGTTGCCGGCCGAAACCTCGATATCGTAACCGCCGGTGCCGAGCACGGCGCTGCCGATCGATTGCCGCGCCTTATCCAATTGCTTGATCGCTGCGTCCCGCTCCTCGGGCTTTGCGAGCTTGACGACGATTTGCGTGCCCTGGACGCCGATGCCGGTAAATCCAATTTTCGCATCGCGGAGGAGCTTGCGCGATTCATCGCGCAAGTTGTTCATCCAATCCTTCTTGATCTCGTCCTGATCCATCGCGAGCAGGAGATGCGCGCCGCCTTGAAGGTCGAGACCCAAAGGCAGTTGCTTCTTCGGCATGAAGGACGGCCACGACGCGACCGTCTCCTTCGAGAAGAAGTTCGGCATCGCGACCAGGAAGCCTGCGAGGCAGGTCAGCAGGATCAGAATGATTTTCGTGCGTGTGAATTGCAGCATCGGAATAGGGTCTCAGGCGTTAGGAGATGCGCGGATCAAAACTTGCGCACCTGGCGCAGCTACGTTCTCGCACGCGGGCGACGGTCAATCACGTTGCGTCTTTGACAGGTTCGCCCTTGGTGCGCACTTCCAGAAGGGTGCCCTTCACGATGCGGACCTTCAGATTGTCGGCGAGCTCGACCTCGATTTCGTCGCTCGTGTCAGAGGCCTTCGTAACCTTGCCGAGCATACCTCCAGCGGTCACGACTGTGTCGCCGCGCCGGACGGCGTTCAAACGCTCGCGGAGCTGCTTCGCGCGCTGCGATTGCGGACGGATCAGCAGGAAGTAGAAGATCGCCAGCATCGCCAGCATCGGAATCAGAAGGCCGCCCAGGGGATCCATGGGGCTGGCTGCGGCAGTCTGCGCGAATGCGGAAGTCGTAAACATTGGAAAGGATAGTCCTCTGGATGCGATTGAAATAAGCACTACCGCCCCGGATCCCAATGGGCCGGAGGGAGGAGCCCCTCAAATTCGGGCGGACTATAGTGGTCCGAGGCCCTTTTGCAACCTCGCATAGGGTTGTGAAAGACCGTTGGCAGTGGCTTAGGCAGCGATTAAACACGCTTTTCCCGGCTTATAGCGCGCCGGGCTTTTGTCCTCCTGGAAAATCATTAATGACAGACGCAGATGCCTATCGCCCGCTGCTGGAGCGGATCGCAGACGCTCTGGAGCGTTTGAGCCCTCCCCCGCTCCGGAGCGCCGATTTCACCACCGCCGACGCATTCGTGTGGCAAGCCGATACGGCGAGCTTCGAACCGGTTCCGGAGGTTAGCCGCGTTCCGTTGAAGCTTCTCAAGGGCATCGACAGGACTGCGGGCATACTGCTCGACAATACGCGGCGCTTCGCGGCTGGCCTTCCGGCCAATAACGCCCTGCTTTGGGGCGCGCGCGGCATGGGCAAATCGAGCCTTGTGAAAGCGGCGCATGCGGACGCGTTAAGCATCAGCGGCGGACTGAAGCTCGTCGAGATCCATCGCGAGGATATCGGCTCATTGCCGAAGTGCCTCGCCATCCTCAAAGCTTCGCCGTTCCGCTTCATCGTCTTCAGCGACGATCTTTCCTTCGATCACGACGACACAAGCTACAAATCGCTGAAGGCCGTGCTCGATGGCGGTATCGAGGGCCGTCCCAAAAACGTGATCTTTTACGCGACATCCAACCGCCGTCACCTCATGCCGCGCGACATGATCGACAACGAGCGGGCGACGGCGATCAACCCGGGCGAAGCAACGGAAGAAAAAGTTTCGCTTTCGGATCGCTTCGGGCTCTGGCTCGGCTTTCACAACGCGAGCCAGGACGATTATCTCGCGATGGTTCGCGCCTATGTCGAACACTTCGGCATCAAGGTCGGGGGTGAGGAGCTGGAGCGGGACGCGCTCGAATGGGCGACGACGCGCGGGGCTCGGTCGGGCCGTGTCGCCTGGCAATACGTGCAAGATCTCGCGGGGCGGACCGAAACGTCTACGGATAAGATTTAGATTCCATCGTCATCCTCGAAGACGTGAGCGAAGCGACGCGTTTTCGGGGATCCAGCGTTAGAGTAGCCGAAGGCACAAAACATTTGGCGTCTTCGACGAGTCTTGCGCTGGATCCCCGGCCTTCGACGCGCCAATGGCGCGCTTGGCCGAGGATGACGTAGCGCCAAACAAAAAGAGAGCCGGATCAATCGATCCGGCCCCCAGTCTTCCCTCTGTGCCAGCGCGTTTTCCCCCGCGCTAGACGCAAGCGTCAGAGCTTCTCGAGATACGGCATCGGATCGACCGGCTTCGAGCCTTGACGCAATTCGAAGTGAACTTGCGGCTGATCCACCGAGCCGGTTTTGCCGGCTTTCGATATCACCTGTCCGCGCTTGACCTTGTCGCCGCGTTTCACGATCAATTCGTCGTTGTGCGCGTAGGCGGTGACCCAGCCGTTGTCGTGGCGAATGAGCACGAGGTTGCCATAGCCTTTGAGCTCGCTGCCTGCGTAGGCGACGATGCCCGACTCCGCGGCGTGGACTTCCGTTCCGAGCGGCACCTGGAGATTGATGCCGTCGTTGTGCGTTCCGTCGGGGCGGCCGCCAAAGCCTGCAACGATCTTGCCGCTCGTCGGCCAACGCAGCTTGCCGGAATTGTTCGCCGCGTTGCTCGCGCCTTCCGCGACTGCGGAGGGAACTGAAACAGCGACCTTCTCCTCAGGCTGCACTGGCTTATCGGCTGGTGCGGGCTTATCGGCGGGCGGCGCGGGCGGAACGTCAGGAGACGCATCCGTCACCTTGTTGTCGGAAAGCGATGCGACGCGCTTCTCGCTGTTGATGACCGTCGGCTGCATCGTCGTCGCGTCGCCATAGCGCGCCGGCGGGCTCGGAGTGATCGGCGGTACCTCAGCCGTCGCAGATGGCGCTGCGGATGGCGGCGGTGCCTGCGGTGCAGATGCTGCAGATGCTGACGCAAACGAAGGCGCAGACGGCACTGATGGCGGCTGCATGGGCGTGCTGTCGGCCATGCGAGAGGGCGCTTCGCGCGCGCCTTCGCCTGGTACTTTCAGTACCATGCCGGGCTTCACGCGACGCGGGTCGCTGATGCCGTTCACCTGCTGAAGCTCTGCAAATTTGACCTTGTTCGACCGAGCGATGCCGTAGAGGGAATCGCCGGGTCGCACGGTGTAGGTTGCGTTGTAGCGCGAGGCGACGTCGGGCGCGGCGGGAGAGAGCGGTGCGGGCAAGGGCGTAGCGGCCTCGACGGCCTTCGCCGCGGCGACGCTGCTGCGATCGGACGAACCGTTGGCGGCGGGCAAATAGAGCTTCTGCCCGGGCTTCAGGTTCGGATTGCTCAGTCCGTTCAACGACGTCAATTCGGTGAGTGAAACCTGATGGCGGCGTGACAATCCATAGAGCGTATCGCCGGGCTGGACTTCGATCATTTCGCCTCTGGCGAGCGGTGCCGCCTGCTGGACGGGCGCGGTGTCGCGAGCCTGGCTCGCCTCGCGTGTTGTGCGGGCAAAGGGCTTGGCTGCACGATAGGGCTGCGAAGTGACTGGCGGCGGCGGAGGCGGCGTGTAGGACGCGCCGTGATCGCCCGTGGCCTCTGGGAGTGCCGCAACCTGGACGGACGAAGCGCCAGCGCCATACGGTCCGCGCGGAGACGAACCGCCGAGGGTTTGGTTATCGCTTAGTGAACCGGTGCGCACGGGTTCGGGCGGCACCGGTGTGCTGCTCGTGCCGGGATCATCGTTAAAATTGAATGACGTGCTGTCGAAGCGCGTAACATCCGCGCTGCAGCCCGCCAGGGTAATGCTTGCAAGTATTAGAGAAACGGCGCTGGCGGACTTGAGGCTCAAGCGCCCGCACTGGCCTACGCCAAAACAACTCATCATGGTACGCACCTCTACTCGCACCATCCATTAACCTTTAACCGGTTAACGGGGAGTAAACGTCCCCCGTGCGATTTAAATTTGATGCCCCGAGTTGCACTGCTTGCGGTGAGCCGCGCGCCCTGCCCCAGAGAAACGCGGCCCGTTTAGGAATGACCGTGACTTTCGACGATGCGTTGCACATCGCCGGAGTTTTATCGGAATAGCTGAGGATTACGCTCTATTCGCGGAAGGATTTCGTCTTTACGGCGACTTTCGATGAGTTGTAGCAACGGCGGCCCGGGATCAGCTCAGGCTGCTGCTCAATGATTTCAACGCGCCGTGGTTGGTCAGATCGATGCTCAGTGGCGTGACAGAAATTTTGTTTTCCGCGATGGCCGCAAGATCAGTCCCCGGGACAAGCGTCGACTTCCGCCGTTCGAAACCGAACCAGAAATATGGCGTGCCCCAAGGATCGGTGCGGCTGTCGATATCGAGCAGCGCCTGATCTCTCACGCCCTGCGTCGTGACGGCGACGCCTTTGACGTCCTCGGGATCGGCATCCGGGAAATTGATGTTGATGAGCGACTTCGGGGCCCATTTCTCTTGCAGCAATTTCTTGATCAGCGAGGGAGCGTGCGCGAGCGGCGTATCCCAAATCGCGCGGCGGGAGCCTTCTTCAAATCCCATCATCAACGACAGCGCGATCGAGGGTACACCCAAGATCGCGCCTTCCATCGCTGCAGCGACCGTGCCCGAATAGGTGATGTCCTCGGCGAGGTTCGAGCCGTGGTTGACGCCCGACAGAATGAGATCAGGCGGCTGCCCTTTCAGCACATGGCGCACAGCCATGATCACGCAGTCCGTCGGCGTGCCTGCGATCGCGTGCGTGCGCTCATCGAGCGTGCGCAGGCGAAGCGGCGTATGCAGCGTCATCGAATGCGACGTGCCCGATTGGTTCGTCTCTGGCGCGACCGTCCAGACATCCGGCGAGATGCCGAGCGCGATGGCTTTCAGGATTTCCAACCCCCGCGCATTGATGCCGTCGTCGTTGGTGATCAGAATTCTCATGAAGGTCTCTCTTTTTCGTTCCGCCCGGCGACTCCGCTACGCGGAGCCGGCCGCCGGGCGGGAAGTGTTGATTTCGCCCAGCTGCTTCTCTGACCAGGAGCCGAGCGAGAATTAGGCTTTCTGAATTTGGGCGAGGCCGCCCATGTAGGGGCGAAGGGCTTCGGGGATGACGACGCTGCCGTCGGCTTGCTGATAGTTTTCGAGAACTGCGATCAGCGTGCGGCCGACAGCGAGGCCCGAACCGTTCAGCGTGTGGACGTACACCGGCTTGCCGCCGTCCTTCGGGCGATAGCGCGCGTCCATGCGCCGGGCTTGGAAATCGCCGCACACCGAGCAGGACGAAATCTCGCGATAGGTGTTCTGTCCCGGCAGCCAAACTTCGATATCGTAGGTTTTCTGCGAGGCGAAGCCCATGTCGCCGGTGCACAGAAGCATCGTGCGGAATGGCAGGCCGAGGCGCTTCAGAACTTCTTCGGCGCACGCCGTCATGCGCTCGTGCTCTTCGAGCGCCTTGTCCGGCGTGACGACGGAGACGAGTTCGACCTTCGTGAATTGATGCTGGCGGATCATGCCGCGCGTGTCACGCCCAGCGGCACCTGCTTCGGAGCGGAAGCACTGCGTCCACGCGGTCATGCGCTTCGGCAGTTGCGCTTCATCGAGGATCTGCTCGCGCACGAGGTTCGTCAGCGGGATCTCGGCGGTCGGGATGAGCCAGAAGTCGTTCGTCGTCTTGAAGAGATCTTCGGCGAACTTCGGCAGATTGCCGGTACCGTAGGCCGCCTGATCTTTCACGAGCAGCGGCGGGTTGACTTCGGTGTAGCCGAACTCGCCCGTATGAAGATCGAGCATGAAGTTGCCGATGGCGCGTTCGAGGCGGGCGATCGCGCCTTTCGTGACGACAAAACGGGCGCCCGAAATTTTCTGCGCGGCTTCGAAGTCCATCAGGCCCAGCGCTTCGCCGATCTCGAAATGCTGCTTCGGGGCGAAGTCAAATGTTCCAGGTGTGCCGACCTTGCGAACTTCGACGTTGCCTTTCTCGTCCGTTCCAAACGGCACGTCTTCGCGCGGCGTATTCGGTATGACTGAAAGTGCGTCGCGAATTTCCGCGTCGAGCTGGCGCTCGTCTTCCTCGCCTTTGGCGATCGCTTGCTTGAGCTCGGCGACTTCGGTCATCAGTCGCGAGGCGGTCGCCTCGTCTTTCGCGGCCTTCGCCTTGCCGATTTCTTTGGAGGCCGCATTCCGCTGCGATTGCGCTTCCTGCAGTGACGTCAGCAGCGCCCGGCGCTTCTCATCGAGCGCGATCAGGCTCGCCGCCTGAGGCTCGAGCCCGCGCCGGCGCAGACCTTCATCGAAAGTCGCGGCGTTGTCTCTGATCCATTTGATGTCGAACACGGGAGGCCTCTTCGCGTGCGGGTGTGCGTGAAGCCGTCCTATACGATGCTTTTCCCCCGGTCCAGGGTTGCGAAGAACAAGGATGGCGCCCGCGATAGCGGACGCCATCCCAGCGGGGCTTTAATGGCAGTCCCACATCCCGAACTGAGTCAAATCGTGTGCCTGGCAGGCCGCGACTGTCCCCGCATCGCTTGACGAGGCTCTCGCCAAGGTGCCGGCGGCAGAGGACAGTGCCACGGAGGCAAAGAAGACTTTCAAAAATGTGGTCATCAAAAAACTCCTAAACACAATTGGAGACACAACGAGCCCCGCTCGCCGATGCGACGCTCGCTTCCAGAAGTATGTTTGATGATCGGGATGCGTTACTGCGGCATTTGTGGAACGCGCGCAATTACGTCAGTGCACAAACGAATGGCTGCTATGTCTGCGCCTTGGCTTTCGCCTGTTGTCTCTCAACGAAGCGGACAGCAAGAATTGAGATTTCATAAAGCCCGATTGTCGGAAACGCCATGATGCACATACTCAAGGCATCCGGCGGCGTGAGAAGCGCTGCGGCGGCGAAGATCGCGACGATCGCGTAGCGTCGTCCCTTCGCCAACGTTTCCGACGTTACCAGTCCCGTGCGCGCCAGCAGCGTCAGGATGACGGGCAGCTGGAAGACGATGCCGAAGCCGAAGATCAGCGTCATGATCAGCGAGAGGTATTCCGATACTTTCGGCAGCAGCTCGATCTCGGGCACGCCCTCGCCCGACATATGAGTGAGGCCGATCGAGAAGCGGATCAACACCGGCATCGCGATGAAGTAGACCATCATCGCGCCGATGACGAAAAGCACGGGCGTTGCGATCAGATACGGCAGGAAGGCGCGGCGTTCGTTTTTATAGAGGCCCGGCGCGACGAACTTATAGATTTGCGTCGCGGCGACGGGGAACGACAGGAAGGCTGCGCCAAACATCGCGAGCTTCACCTGCGTCATGATCTGTTCGAGGAAGTGCGTCGCGATCAGCTTCACGTGGTCGTTGCCGGACGCCCACATGTAGGGCCAGACAAGAACGTTGTAGATGTGACCAGCAACCGCGAAGCAGAGGAAGAACATGACGACGAAGGCGCCGAGCGCATAGATCAGACGCTGGCGCAGTTCGATCAGGTGATCGAGCAATGGCGCTTTGCTGGCGTCGATATCCTCTTGGCCTTCGCGCAAGGGTTCGATGCCCGGGCCTGTTGCCGACGGCGGTAACCGCTCCTGCATTGCGCTAGGACTCCGTCCGCTCTGCGGTGGCAGAAGATTTCTCGGGCGACGCAATCACCTCGGGCGACGGCGGCAGAGCTGAAGGTGGTGCGGGCATCGGAGGCGCGGGTAGCGGAGGCGAAGATGCAGCCGGCGGGGTGCTGGCGTTCGGCTCTATGTTCGATGCCGTGCTGGCGTCGTGGATCGCCGTCTTCGCTTTCATGACTTCCGAGTTGATCGAGCTTTGCATCTGCTCGACTTCCTTGCGCATCGAGTCGAGCTCGGCTTCGCGCATGGCGGCATCGAATTGGCCTTTGAACTCGTTGGCATGGCGGCGCACGATCCCAGCGTAGCGGCCGAGCGTCCGCATGAAGACCGGCAGTTCCTTCGGGCCGACGAAAACCAGCGTCACGATCCCAAGGATCAGAAGCTCGCTCCAGCTGATATCAAACATCGAGCAACCTTGTCGGGATCAGCCGCGAACCTATGAGTGTGAAGGGATCATCCGACCTTGGTGCGGTCCGGATTGATAGCTTCGTTCTCGATCGTACGCGGCGCAGGCTTGACCACAGGCTCTTCGTCCTCGGCCATGCCCTTCTTGAAACTCTTGATGCCCTTGGCGACGTCGCCCATCAACTCCGAAATCTTGCCGCGGCCAAAAAGCAGCAGAGCAATGACCAGGAGGAGGAGAATATGTTGCGCGCTAAAACCCATTGAGAGACCTCTCGGCGGCAGCTTGGCAGTGGCCAACAGCTGATCGCTTCTTCGTATTTAGGACCTTATCGCAGAACCGCCAGAGCGGGGCAAGGTTTGCAAACGCCCAGTGAGGAACTGAGTTTGCGAAATTCTTAATCGCCAGGACGGCTTAGGCCCGCTTTGCTTGACATCAAGGGACGATCGCTGTCCAAATTAATGATAGGTAATGTTGGCCTTGGTCCACTGGCGAACGGCGGTCAGTCTTCGCCCTCTTTCTTGGCGCCGTCTTCCTCTTCGTCCGGCTCTTCGCCGTCGTGGTCCAGGGGGAGCACTTTCTGCTCTTCTTCCTCCTCATCGCCGTCATCTGTCAGCGGAAGCTCATCCGGCATGAGCGCGGCAACATCCGTCGGCGATGGCACGGTAAACCCTGGCGGCAGGTTGGCGTCGAGAAGGCCCGCGGCCTTGAGATCGGCGAGGCCCGGCAGATCCTTGATATTGTCGAGGCCGAAATGGATGAGGAAGTCCTCGGTCGTTCCGTAGGTCAGTGGCCGGCCCGGCGCCCTGCGGCGTCCGCGCGGACGAATCCAACCGGTTTCCATCAGCACGTCGAGCGTGCCGGGCGAGGTCGATACGCCTCTGATGTCTTCGATCTCGGCCCGGGTGACGGGCTGGTGATAGGCGATGATCGCCAGCGTCTCTTGCGCCGCCTTCGAGAGCTTCCGCTCTTCCTTCTGCTGACGTTCGAGCAGAAACGAGAGATCGTCAGCGGTGCGGAACTGCCAGCGGCCCGCGACGCGGACGAGCACAACGCCGCGATCTTTGTATTCGGCTTGCAGCGCGATCAGCAGGGAATGGACGTCATCGTTGGCGTCGAGGCAGCGGGCCAGCGACTTGGCGTCGAGCGGCTGGGATGACGCAAAAAGCATCGCTTCGAGGCGGCGCAATTTCTCGCGCCCAGCGCTTTTCGAAAGGTGGTCGATGGCGGAGTCGGGGTCGCTTAGCGGAGAGGACGGTCCACTGTCGCGCGCCGCTTCTGCGTCGTCGCTTGGAGCCGTTTCACCTTTCTCGCGCGTATTGTCCGACACTAGCGTCAGTCTCGGCGGAACCATGGCGTTTTCGAGTCCCTTATCGTTTCGGCGTCGCTAGCCGATCTTTTCCCAAGTCGCTCCAGCTTCGCGTTTGCGCATATAAATCGGAGCGAACGGCTCATCCTGGCGAAGCTCGATCAGCCCCTCGCGGGCCATCTCGAGGGTCGCGCCGAACGAACTTGCAAGTGCCGAACGCTCTTCTTCATTTCGCGGCAGGTATTGCTCGAGGAAAAGATCGAGCTGCGCCCAGTCGCCTTCCGTTGCTCCGACCAGCCTTTCGAGGCGTGTCCGCGCTTCCTTGATCGACCAGACGCGCCGCGCCTTGACGACATGGACAACGCGGATAGTGCGCTTCCTCTGGTCGGCGTAGGCTTTGAGCAGATCGTAGACCGTCGCGGTGTAGGTCGTGTCACGTGTGACCTTGACGTGCTCCGGAGCGCCGCGCGCAAAGACATCCTGGTCGAGACGCCGCCTTGTCAGCAATATCGCCGCCTTGTCGCGCATCGCCTCGAGCCGCATCAGGCGGAACGACAGACGCTGCGCCAACTCTTCAGCCGTCGTGGTGTCGGCTGTGTCCTTTTCCTTCGGCAGCAGAAGGCGCGATTTGAGATATGCGAGCCAAGCCGCCATCACGAGGTAGTCAGCGGCGAGTTCGAGCTTCAAGCGCTGCGCCTCGGCAATGAACCCCAGATACTGCTCGACGAGCGCGAGGATCGAGATCTTCGTCAGATCGACCTTCTGGGTGCGGGCGAGCGCCAGCAAGAGGTCGAGCGGGCCTTCGAAGCCCTCGATGTCGACGACGAAGGCTTCGCCCTCGGCCGGCATGTTCTCAAGGCCCGAGACGTCCCAGCCGGAATCTCCGCTTTCGCCTTGCGTTGCCGTCTCGTCCATCGGGTCTCGATTATGTTTCTGTGGCGGGCGCCGCTCTCGTTTCGATGCGCGACCTCGACACTACACTGATTCAGACAACCGGAGTCTGCTGGCCCAGGAGGCCTGCGAGGAGTTGTAGAGCCTCCCCCCTATCGTAAGGTTCGATCTGGCCAATGCAAGCGCAGGCTTGCTCAAATCTTTCCGCGGCGCGCCCTTCGAGCGGGGGCACGCCTTCCGTGGCTGCGCGCATTTCGTCGAGATCGCCGTTGCAGTGGAGCGCGAGGTCGGACCCTGCGGCAATGACGGCTTGGGCGCGGGCGCGCATCGGCCCGCTCAAGGCCTTCATGCTGAGATCGTCGCTCATCAGAAGGTTATCGAAGCCGATCTCGCCGCGGATGATGTCCCTCGTCACGATTGCCGAGGTGCTGGCGGGATTTTCCGCATCGATCGCCGAATAGACGACGTGGGCTGTCATCGCGGCTGGGATGGTCGAAAGCGCCTTGAACGGCACGAAGTCCGTTTCTGACAGCGTTTCGCGTGGGGTTGCAACGACGGGCAATGCGAGATGGCTGTCGGCCGTCGCCCGGCCGTGACCCGGGATATGTTTGATCACCGGAACGACACCGCTCGCGAGATAGCCGTCAGCGACGGCCCGTGCCAGTGCGACGACCTCTGCTACGGTCGAGCCATAGGCGCGGTCGCTGATGATCTCGTGGGCCCCTTCTACGGGGAGGTCGGCGACCGGCGCGCAGTTCATCGTTATGCCGAACGCCCGAAGCTCCTCGCCCGTCAGCTGTGCCACGGCGAAGGCTGCGCGCTTCGCGCCTTCAGGATCGCGAGCGTAGAGTTCGGCATAGGCGGCGGCGGGCGGAAGGGATCGTGCGATCGGCGGTCTCAGGCGCTGGACGCGGCCGCCTTCCTGGTCAATCAGGACGAGAAAATTCTGTCGGCCGACAGCGTCGCGGACGTCTTCTACCAGCCGCTTCAACTGTTCCGTGTCGGCGACGTTGCGGCCGAACAGGATCACTCCGGCGGGTTGGACGTCGCGGTAGAAACGACGCTCGTCGTCCGTCAAGGCGACGCCAGAGAGGCCAACAATGAGGCTTGCGACCATCGCAGCTTGGCCCTCCGAGGCCGATGTCTTGGCTATCAAACGCAACCGGCCGGTGCGGGTGCACCAGCCGGGCAAATACCGCGGACCTTCAACATATCAGTAGGAGGTCACCCAGCAATCTTTGTACCCTTGCGCCTTCAGCTGCGAGCAAACATTGCTCGCCTCTTCGCGCGATCCGGGCGGCCCGACAACCAGGCGATCGTAGGCGCCCTTCGTCAGGGTGGCGGAGGCGACGTCCGGCGTTTTGCCAGCGAGCGCACTTCCGTACTTCTGCTGCATGTCGGCGAAGCGCTTCAGAGCATCGATGCGGCTTGTTCCGGAACGAGGAATGGACGCAAGCACCGCGACGAACCCGGCTCCTCCTCCCGACGACGCGACGACCGGCGGAGCATCCGCCGTGGCGTCCGTTTCGACCGTCGGCTGGGCGCGGGCGACCTTCTTCAGTTTCTTGGTCGGGACGGCAGGAGGCGCTTCAGCGGCGTCATCAACGCTGCCGGTTGTGTCGACCGAGTTGACCTTTGCGATCTTGACGGGCTTCACCTTCTTTGCCGAGACGGCTGCCGCGGCCGGCGCCGGCTCTGCGTTCAACGGCGTCGGCCGTACGGGCGGTCCGCTCACGACGGCGACGGGAGGCTGTATTCCCATGCCCTGATGCTGGCCGAAGTCGACAAGCGACGTACCTGGAACGCCGGTGTCACCCGGCGGGGGCGCACGTTCCGGCTCGGGAGCGGGCGGCGGTGCTTGGATGGAGCCGTCGCGGCCGACGACGAGGGTCGAAACTTTCCGCGCGCCGCTGCTATCTTCGCTCGGCGATGCGTTCGCCTGGTTGTCGGAGTTCTCCGGCGCGGCGCCCTGGGAATTGTTCGCCTCGTCCGCTTGAGCCGACGACGTGCCGTCGCCGAGACGGCCCATGATCTTCGTGTCGGAATAGGGAAACTGCTTGCCGCCTGCATCGGCGGGCTTCGTCTTCGAGGGGAATTCCGCGCTCTTGATGACAGGCGGGTCACCCTGCGGATTGGCTACGCCCGAAATCTTCTTATAGCCGTATGCCATGCCGCCGCCGATCACGATGGCGCCGATCAGAGCCGCCACGATCATCAGCGGGCGGCGGCCGCGCGGGGCCTCTTCCTCGTCTTCGTATTCGAGGTCTTCCTCGGCATAGACGGGCTCGACTTCGCCGCCTTCGGCCTGGCCGAAGCCAAGATGGGCGTCACCGCGATTCTGCTGGTAGGAGTCAGGGGCGAAAGTGTCGTGAGGGCCGGCCCAATCGGCGGCGCTCAGTTCGTTCTCATGATACTGCTGCTGCCCAAACGTGGGCTGTGCATGCGCCGCCTGCTGCCGGGCGGGCTGCGGAGCAAAGCCCGGCGCGGCGTAGCCGCCGTTATCAAACCCGTGCGGGTCAAGATCGCGGGCCGGCCATTGAGGCGCCGGTTGCTGCTGTTGGTTTCCGTAGCTCTGAGCCGGCTGCTGCGGGGCGAAGCTCGGCCGTGACGGGGGCACGTAGGGTTCGAACTGCGGTGCATAAGGGTCTGGTTGTTCAGCAACGGTTTGCTGCTGATAGCCGCCATAATTTCCGCGATTCGGGGCTTGCGTCGGCTGAAGCTCGCTCCACTGACCGAAGGCCGATTGCTGCTCGGGAGCGTGAGCGCCGAATCCCGGCTGCGGGAAGCTCGGATTTGCCGGTGCGGGCTGCTGGTGGCCCGGCCAGCCATTGCCATTATCCGGGTGCTGTTGCTGCGGACGGCCCGCCGTCGCCTGTGGATTGACCCAGGGCGGCTGAGTGTTGTTCGCCTGCGCATTGGGGCGGGCAGCCAGCCTGCTGGCGTTCGGCCCGGGAAATGCGTTCTGCGAGGACATCGCGGAAACCCCCTTAAAGTGGGGCGCAAAGCAGTGGTTGCGCCTAATCGTCGATTCGAGACCTTAGCGCATCGCTTCGGGCGCCTCGACGCCGAGGATTTGAAGCCCCGATTTTATCACCGTCTTTGTCGCGAAAATCAGCCCCAACCTCGCCGACGTCGCAACCCCGTCATTTGACTGAATAAATCGTAAATGTGGCGAATCGTTGCCTCGCGTCCATTGGGTGTGGAGAGCGCTGGCGAGATCGTAAAGATAGAATGCCAGCCGATGCGGCTCGTGCGCGGTCGCCGCGCCCTCGATCAGCCGCGGGAATCCTGCGAGACGCCGGATCAGATCGAGTTCGCCGGGATCGGTCAGAAGCGACAGGTCGGCCTTCTCCAGCGCTTCGGCGGAGACGTCCAATCCAGGCACCTGCTCGACTGCGTTCCGCAGCACGCTTGCCGCCCTAGCATGCGCATATTGCACGTAGAAGACAGGATTATCCTTCGACTGCTCCGTCACCTTCGCGAAATCGAAGTCGAGCGTCTCCTGATTTTTCCGATAGAGCATCATGAAGCGGACCGGATCGCGGCCCACTTCATCGACCACGTCGCGCAGCGTGACGAAGGTGCCCGCCCGCTTCGACATCTTGTAGGGTTCGCCGGCTTTGAAGAGCCTGACGAGTTGTACGACCTTGACATCGAGATCGGCTGCGCCGTCAGACAACGCGGCGACGGCCGCCTTCATCCGCGGGATGTAGCCGACGTGATCGGCGCCGAAGACGTTGATCAGGTGGCGGAAGCCGCGTTGCAACTTGTCGTAGTGGTAGGCGACGTCGCCCGCGAAGTAGGTGTAGCTGCCGTCAGACTTCTGAAGCGCGCGGTCTTCGTCGTCGCCGTAGGCCGTCGATTTGAAGAGCGTCTGGACTCGATCTTCCCATTCGGCATCGTCATGACCCTTGGGCTTTTCGAGCGTGCCTTCGTAGATCAGACCTTTGTGCCGAAGAACTTCGATCGCAGCCTTGACCTGATCGCGGCCGTTCGACGTCAGCGAAGCTTCTGAGAAGAAGACGTCATGACGAATGTTGAGCGCGGCGAGATCGTCCTTGATCATCTCCATCATCTTGGAGATCGCAAACGAACGGACGAGCGGCAGCCAGCGCTCTTCCGGCATATCAAGGAGCGACGGGCCGTGTTCGACTGCCAGCGCTTCGCCGACGGGCTTCAAATATTCGCCCGGATAAAGTCCCTCAGGGATGGCGCCGATGTTCTCGCCCAGCGCCTCGCGGTAACGGAGGAAGGCCGAACGTGCGAGGACGTTCACCTGGCCGCCGGCGTCGTTGATGTAGTATTCGCGCGCAACGTCGAAGCCTGCGAACACGAGGAGGTTCGCCAGCGCATCTCCGAAAACGGCGCCGCGGCAATGTCCGACGTGCATCGGCCCGGTCGGGTTCGCCGAGACGTATTCGACGTTGAGCTTCTCGCCGTGGCCCGTTCCGCCTGCGCCGTAAGCCGATCCCTGCTTCAGGATCGTACGGATCAGCGCCTGCCAGACGTCGCTTTTGAAGGTGATGTTCAAGAAGCCCGGGCCCGCAACATCGATCTTGGCGACGTCGGGCGCGGCTTCGAGCTTGGCCTTCAAAGCTTCCGCGATATCGCGCGGCTTCATCTTCGCGGGCTTGGCGAGCACCATCGCAGCGTTGACGGCGACATCACCGTGACTGGCGTCGCGCGGCGGCTCGGCGTCGAAGGCCGGGAGGGCGAGGTCCTTGGGCAGAACTCCCTCGGACTGAAGTTCCGTCAGCGCAGTTCGGACGCGGGCTACGACGTCAGCGAAAACATTCATAAAAGGTAGATGCCTTTGGTCTTTGGGCCTGTGGCCCATTTGGCGATGAAACTTGAGCTTCGCGCCTATCCCAGTTCCGGGGTGGCGTCAAACAGGCGGCGATGCTCCGCGAGGGCGTAGCGATCGGTCTGGCCTGCCAGAAAGTCGCAAGCGACGCGGGCCCGGTGCCGTTCGTCGAGCCCCCTCAGCGCCTCGCGCCATCCGGCGGGCAGCGAAGCGGCATCGGAATTGTACTTCTGAAACAGGTCACGGACGACGTTTTCCGCCTTCTCCATGACGTCGAGAACCCGCCGGTGATGATAGACGGCACCGAACAGGAAGGTCTTCAGATGCGCGAGATCGAGGGTCATCGCGTCCGAGAAGGCAATCACGGCATGGCCTGCAGCGCGAATGTCGTCGGGTGATCCGGGGGTCAATTTGGCGAGCCGACGCCGGCTTTCGGTAACCACGTCGCTGACCATCGCGGTGATCATGCGCCGTGTCACCTCGTAAATGGCTCGACCGCTTTCGGCATCGCGCGCGACGGCCCTCACCTCGTTCGCGATCGGACCGGCCAGCGGAACGCCATCGAGCTTCTCAAATGTGATCAGGCCGGCGCGGAGCCCGTCATCGACGTCATGCGAGAGGTAGGCGATGTCGTCGGCGAGGCTCGCGACTTGGGCTTCGGCAGAGGGCCATTGATCGAGCTTCAGTGGGCACCATGCTTCGATGTGGCGCGCGACTTTGGCGACGGGGGAGTTCGCGGGAACGGGGCCATTGTGTTTTGCGAGCCCTTCGAGCGTTTCCCAGGTGAGGTTCAGTCCGTCGAACGCCAGATACTTACGCTCGAGCGTCGTCACCACGCGAAGCGATTGGGCGTTGTGATCGAAGCCGCCGAACGGGTGCATTTGGGTATCGATCGCCCGCTCACCCGCGTGACCAAACGGAGAGTGTCCGAGATCATGGGCGAGCGCGATCGTCTCAGCCAGATCTTCGTCGAGGCGAAGCTGGCGCGCAATGGTGCGGGCGATCTGCGCCACTTCCAGCGAATGGGTTAGCCGCGTTCGAAAGTGATCGCCTTCGTGCGGCAGGAAGACCTGCGTCTTGTAGGTCAGGCGCCGGAAGGCAGTGGAATGGAGAACGCGGTCGCGATCGCGCTGGAAAGGGCTGCGTGCCCCGCATTCCGATTCGGCGTGATAGCGCCCGCGCGAAGCGGCCCCGCTCGCGGCATAGGGCGCCGGCGCGCGCTCCCCGGGCTTTAGATTTTGCCCGTAATCCAGGGTCTCGGCGACCGGTTTAAGGCTCGCTACCATCGTTCAATGCGCTTAGGATTTGACTTCGTCTGCCGCTTTCCTATCTCTTGCGTACCGCCACCGCTAGTGGGTGGTTAACTGCCTGCAACCGATCGATACCCGATGACCATTACCGTCACAGAACGCGCCGCGACGCGAATTGCCGAAATCACCGCGACCGAGGCGGAAGCGCCTATTTTGCGCGTTTCGGTCGAGGGCGGCGGTTGCTCCGGTTTCCAATATAAGTTCGATCTTGTCGGCAACCATGCCGATGACGACCTCGTCATCGAGCGAAATGGGGCGGTCGTCGTGATCGACCCGGTTTCGGCGCAATACATGGAAGGCGCCCAGATCGATTTCGTGGACGATCTCATCGGCGCCTCGTTCAAGATCTCGAACCCCGTGGCGACCGCTTCCTGCGGCTGCGGCACCAGTTTTTCGATCTGATCTTTCCCGATTTGATTTGTCCCGGTTTGAGTGGCACATCTGGTTCCCGGTTTGCCGCGAACCGTTTCCCATTCGCTCGAACATCACTCCTTCGCCATGATCATCGCAACCTGGAACATAAACGGCGTCAAGGCGCGACTTGAATCGGCGCTTACATACTTGCGCCAGCACGCGCCGGATGTCGTCTGTCTTCAGGAAATCAAATCGGTCGACGAAGGCTTTCCGACTTCGGCGTTTCAAGACCTCGGCTACAACGTCGTGACCAATGGCCAGAAGAGCTTCAACGGCGTCGCGATTCTTTCGAAATCTCCGCTCGAGGATGTGACGCGGGGCTTGCCCGGCGACGATACTGATCAACATGCGCGTTGGATCGAAGCATCCGTTGCGCTCGGCGACCGCATGGTTCGCGTCGTCTCGCTCTATCTGCCGAACGGCAATCCGATCGGGACCGAGAAGTTTTCTTACAAGCTCGCCTGGATGAAGCGGATGCAGGCACGCGCTGCGGCTCTGCTCGGAAATGAGATGCCGCTCGTCCTTGCGGGTGACTTCAACGTCATCCCCGAAAACGAGGATGCGAAACGTCCGCAGGCTTGGGTGAACGACGCGCTATTCCAGCCGGAGAGCCGGGCGGCGTGGCGGACGCTGGTTAATCTCGGCTTCACCGACGCGACTCGCGCGTGCCATCCGGGACCCGGCGTCTACACGTTCTGGGATTATCAGGCCGGCGCATTCCAGAAGGATGACGGCATCCGCATCGATCACATGCTGCTGTCGGGCCAGGCCGCGGATCTCTTGCGCTCATCTGGCATCGATCGCGATACGCGGGCGCAGGAAAAGCCTTCCGATCACGTACCGGTGTGGATCAAGCTGGATCCTTGATGCGTTTGGCGACGGCTTTACGTTTGCGTTTGGCGACTCCCCTGCGGGGAGCCGGCCGCCAAACGGGGAAAATTTCAGCGAGCCGTGGCGCCGTCGGGCGCATATCCAAGCATTGGTGATGACGACGACAGCGCAGGCACCGACTGCCCCGCCGGGTGCAGCGTCGTCGCTCCCGCAGGAATGACAGAGCTTCGCTGAGGCGAAACCGACGGCGCGGACGTGATCATTTGTTGCGCAGTTGCAGGCATCGCGACACCCATCGGACGAACGAGTTCGCCGTTGGAGCACGTTCTCACGGGTTCGGGCGACAAATCATCGAGGCCGTCCTTGCCGTCGAGCACTGCGGGTCTGCGGCCGTAGAGGTTATGCCATTCGGCGACGCGTCCCGTCGCCTGCTGACGAACGCCCTCGCCTGCATTGCAGAAGATGTTCTGATAAATGTCCTCGATCCACACGCGCTCGCTTGGCGGCGCGTTGGCGACGGCAACGTCGATGAGGTTGAGCGCTGCCGCCGGGTTCTTTTCTACGAACTTTCCGCGCCACATCAGATCAGCAAGAAAGGCTTGTGCGCCCGGATGACCGGCTTGCGATAGCCGCGACAGCCAATGACGGCCGTTCGCAATCTTGCTCGACTGATCTTCGAAGCCCGCGATCGAAATGTCCGGTCCCTCGCCTCTCAGAAATACTTTGGCGAGTTCGAACTGGGCATCCTCGTCGTTGAACGTGAGCGCGGCACGCTGCAAAGCGCGGTTTGCCGCCTCGACGTCGGGCTTCAGGCCAGCGCTGACAAGGCCACTTCTCAAATACGTCGAAACGGCAGTCAGCGATTTGGCGGCGATGGGAGCGAGAGAATCGTCGTCGGGATCGACGTCCTGCAGTTCGTCTGCAAGCGACTTGTACAAGCGGAAAGCTTTACCGTGATCGGTATAGGCGCCTTCGTTATCGCCGTAGATGCGCGCCATGTAAAAACGCGCCAACTGCGGCTTCGAGGGCTCAAGGGCTTCAAAGGCGGGCAACGCCAGCTCGTAGTAGCCGCCGTTGAACGCCGAGATTCCTTGCTTCATCGCATCGTCCGGCGAGCGGAAGACAACGTCTCCCGCCATCGCCGAGCCGAGCATCAGAAGAGACGCAACGCTTCCCGCAAGTGCAAGCCTAAATGTCCGCATAGCAGTGAACTTCCGCCTTTCCTCCCGCATGGGTTACGGCGCCGTACCTCGCCGGTCCCACTTGGTCTGCAAATTTCCGCAGCGCGCCCGACTGATACATGTTGGGCGGGGCCTTCCAGTTCTTGCGCCGCTTCTCCAGCTCTTCCTCACTGACCTCGAGGTCGAGCGTGCCCGTCTCAGTGTCGATCGTGATGATGTCGCCGTTCTCAACGAGCGCGATCGGGCCACCGACGGCTGCTTCGGGACCGACATGGCCGATGCAGAGGCCGCGCGTACCGCCGGAGAAGCGACCGTCCGTTATGAGTGCAACGTTGTCGCCAGCGCCTTGGCCGTAAAGTGCGGCCGTCGTCGACAGCATCTCACGCATGCCCGGACCGCCCTTCGGTCCCTCGTAACGGATGATGATCACATCGCCATCCTTGTACTTCCGATCCTCGACCGCCTGGAACGCATCTTCCTCACAGTCGAAGCACAATGCCGTACCGCGGAATTTCAGCGTCTTGAGACCTGCGACTTTCACAATCGCGCCGTCGGGTGCGAGCGAGCCCTTGAGGCCCACCACACCGCCCGTCGGCGTGATCGGATTGGAAACCGGAAATACGACTTTCTGATCGTGATTGAATTTCACGCTCTCGAGATTTTGCGCGAGTGTCTTGCCGGTCACGGTCAGGCAATCGCCGTGCAAAATCCCGCCCTCGAGCAGAGCTTTGAGGATCTGCGGAACGCCACCGATATCGTAGACGTCCTTGGCGACGTATTTTCCGCCGGGCTTCAAGTCGGCGATATAGGGCGTGCGCTTGAAGATCTCGGCGACGTCGAACAAGTCGAAATCGATGCCGACTTCGTGGGCCATTGCGGGTAGATGCAGTGCGCCATTCGTCGAGCCGCCGGTCGCGGCGACGACGATCGCAGCGTTCTCAAAGGCTTTGCGCGTGCAGATGTCCCGCGGACGGATGCCGTCGGCGATCAGACGCATGACGGCCCGGCCGCTTTCCTGAGCGTAGGCATCGCGGCTTTCGAACGGAGCGGGCGCTCCGGCTGAGCCCGGGATCGCCAAACCGATCGCTTCGGAAACGCAAGCCATTGTGTTCGCTGTGAACTGGCCACCGCAAGAACCAGCTGACGGGCACGCGACGCATTCGAGCTCGTGCAGGTCTTCCGCGGACATTTTGCCGGCGTTGTGCATGCCGACGCCTTCGAAGACGTCGACGACGGTGACGTCGCGATTCTTGAAGCGGCCCGGCAGGATCGATCCGCCGTACATGAAGACGCTCGGGACATTGAGGCGGAGCATCGCCATCATCATGCCCGGTAGGCTCTTGTCGCAACCGGCAACGCCGACGAGTGCGTCGTAGGAGTGGCCGCGCATCGTCAGCTCGATCGAGTCGGCGATGACTTCGCGCGACACGAGGCTCGACTTCATGCCCTGATGGCCCATCGCGATGCCGTCGGTGACGGTGATGGTGCAGAACTCACGCGGCGTGCCACCGGCTTCCTGAACACCTGTCTTCACCGATTGTGCTTGGCGCATCAGCGAGATGTTGCAGGGGGCGGCTTCATTCCAGCACGAAGCGACGCCAACGAAGGGACGCTTGATGTCCTCCTCGGTCAGGCCCATCGCGTAGTAGTAGGACCGATGCGGCGCCCGCGACGGACCCTCCGTCACGTGGCGGCTCGGCAACTTCGACTTATCGAACGTCTTGGCGTCCATTTATTCCTCTTTGGGCATCCTAGCCCTTATCGATCCCCATCCGACTTTGGATGGCGCAGGGATGCCAGTCGCGGTGGCTCGGCGAAAGTGCTCTGCCTGTTAAAAAGTGACGCTGCATTAGCAGACGTCGCTGCCAGCAGGTGCGCGGTCATTGTGGCTCGAAAGTGGCGCGATGTATCCCGAAAGTTGCTAAACCGCCACATCAGCTATGCAAGCGGACGTTTATCCTTAACGAGGCTCTGCGCTGGTATAAATTCTGTCATGGCGTGTTGCGCCGACGACAGCCAATGACCTGCCATTTGGGCTGAGATTTCGTCGCGACAAGGGCCCGACTTTGGCGTGCGCGAGACATTTCTTTACGGGCGCGGCCGATTCGTGCTGATCGGCTGGCTCCAACCTTCGCGGAAGACGTTTCATGTCATCAGGCGCCGCACCCGATCCGAGTTATTGCCGCTTTATTGCCCGCCGGGGTTCGCCGCCCCTGGACGGCACTGCTTCCCTCGGCGTGACGGGGGTCGAAGTCGACCTTGGCGCTGACAAACCTCGCCATATCTGGTCCTACGGCCAGCTCCGCTCCGAAGAGCCCATCCGGCCGAATGCCATCGATGTTCTGCTGATGTCGAAAGACGAGCCCGGCGCGTCGCTCTTCGTGCAGGGAGCGCGATTCGCGGCGGAGCTGAGATTGCGAGCACCGCATCTTTCCGCACGCGCTGCATGGCTTCGCGAAAAGCGAATGTGGTTCTTTCTTCTCGCCATCATCGCGGCGCTGGTTTTTGCGGCCTATCTGGCCGGCGTCAGCCCGGCGAAATCGATCGCCAAAGCGCTGCCCGACAGCTGGCGCGAGCGGCTCGGCAAAGCCACGCGCGAATCGATGACCGAAGGTCACAAGGAATGCATCGACCCCGCCGGTCTTGCGGCCCTGACGCGTTTGACCGAGCGGCTATCGAAAGGCGTGCCGGGAAACATCCCGTTCAGCGTCCATGTTTACGACTGGCCTTTGATGAATGCTTTTGCGGTGCCCGGCGGCCAGATCGTTTTGACCAAGGGCCTGCTCGACAAATCAGTAAGTCCCGACGAGACCGCCGGAGTTCTCGCCCATGAAATGGGTCACGGAATCGAATTGCATCCCGAGGCCGCGATCATCCGGGGCTTTGGGCTCGGCGCGACGCTCGAAGTCATGCTTGGCGGCACGACGGGCGGCGGTCTCGCCAACGTCGGCCTCATGCTCGCGCAGCTCGGCTATTCGCGCGGGGCCGAGCGTGAGGCCGACAAACACGCCCTCGAACTTCTCAAGGCGGCCGACATTTCTCCCAAAGGTCTCGGCAATTTCTTCACGCGGGTGATGAAGTTGGAAGCTGAGGAAGGCGACAAGGCTCCGGGCGCCTTCAGCTGGTTCCGCACGCATCCGTTACCTGCCGAACGTGCGCGGCTCGTCAGCGAGCAGCGAGATTATCCCTCGAGCCCCGCACTCGACGCGAGCGACTGGCAGGACCTCAAATCGATTTGCAAGAAAACGCGCGCTCCGGAAGACGCGACCTAGCGGCCTCGCACGCGGACAGTGACACGTTTTCGCCAGCCTGAAGTTCGTCAGAATCCATCCGTAAGAGGATGGACGGCACCACTGCTCGCGCTAGCCACGGGACTTTGCATGAAGGCGATTTTCTGCGTCGTCGGATTTTTTCTGCTCGCCGCATCGATTTACATCGGGTCACCGTTCGCGACCGCTTGGAGCATTCGGGAAGCCGTTCGCAATGGCGATGCCAACTACCTCTCGACCGCCATCGAGTGGCCGACGGTGCGCGAAACGCTGAAGCCTTCGATTGCTCAGATCGCGCTCGGTCTTCCCGATCCTGAAAACGATCCGGCCGCCAGCACCGGGCTTTGGACGCGCTTTAAAGCCTATCTGGGTCAGAGCGCCGTCGATGGTCTTGTTGAGAAGTACGTGACGCCTGAGGGCCTTCCTCAGCTCTTCACGCTCAGAGCCAAGTACCGCGATCTCGTCGCAAGCGAGGGCGATGAGGCAAAAACGTTGCCGATCATGGATCGCATCTCGCGCGCGTGGGCTCGCGTGAAGCGCGCGGAGTTCACGAGCCTGACGAGCTTTGAAATCGACATGGAAGACAAGCTCGACCCGACGCGAATTTATCTCGGCAAGCTTGAACTTCGCCCCGCCGGCTGGAAGCTCACCGAGCTTCGCATCAAATTCCTGGCGACGGCGAAGAACGCGGTGCAGCGCTTTTCGAGCACGGAACAGGGCGCGCTCTAAGGCGCCCCGTTCCCGCCTCTCATCCGCTGTTTGCCCCCTGCACGCCGGCCGGGGCGAAAATCGGTTTCTGAAAAACTTGTGCACATCCGACTCCGGCAAGCGTCAGAGCCGCACCGATGACGTGGAAAATCTTCACCGGTTCTCCCAGCATCACAATGGCAGCAGCAGCGGTCAGAACCGGCAGCAGGTTCATGAACACGGCGCAGCGGCTCGGTCCTAATTGTTGAACGCCGCGGATCCATAGAAACGGCAGCACGACCGACGCGAGGCCGCCTGCATACGCGATCAACGGCAATGTTTCGGCATTCAGCTGACGGAGCGGCGCGGGGGTGGCGAGGAATGCCGGAAACATCGCGGTCAACGCGCAGAGCGCCTGCATGTACGTCGATTGCCAACCGGTGATCGGCAGGTTCCAGCGTTTCAGCAACACGCCGTAAAGTGCATAGACGAGCGCCGCGATCAGCATCAGCGCGTCGCCCGGGTGGACGCCGTTTCTCGGCAATGCGGCGATATCGCCTCCACTTACGAGATAAAGAAGCCCTCCGAACGAAATAGCGCCGCCAAAGACCACGCCATAGGTCGGCGGTTCGCCAAGCAGCGCCGCGCTTAGCGCGACCGTCAGCAGTGGGGTCAGCGCCGTAAACACAGCCATGTTCGTCGCGGTCGTCGTCTCGGCCGCGAGGTAGGAGAGGCTTTGGAACAGGCACATCGCGAGAAAGCCGAGGATGGCGAACTCGCCGATATGCGGCCAGATCGCCGTTCGATTTCGCCACGCCGGCCGGCCGACAAACGCACTCATGAGGATGACCGCGAACAGCAGACGATAGAACGTGATCGCCTGCGGTCCGATGGTGTGCGCCGACAGGCGCGAAACGATGACGTTCCCGGCCCAGAGAACGATGGCGAGGAATGGATAGAGAAAAGCAAGTCTTTGGCTGAGCATGGTGTCCGATGTCCCTACGGAATGGGCCTTGGGTCGTAGGGCTTTCGGATCTGGTCAGTCTCACGCTAAAGTAACCGGCCTTATCGAGATCGGGACATGCTCGAAGACATTCTTTCACGTCACTTGGATTTTCACGCGACCCAGCGCCCGATGGCTGCGATGGAGGTCGACTATCCGAGCGGGTCTTCGACGGGGCGGCACAGCCATCCCCGCGCGCAGCTACTCTTCGCCGTTTCGGGCGTCATGATCGTTCGCTCGCCGGCGGGCTCCTGGGTCGTCCCGTCCAACCGTGCGGTCTGGCTTGCGGCGGGGCTCGAACACGAAGTCGAAATGCGCGGAGACGTGAAGATCCGCACTGTTTTTGTGGATCAGGATGCCTCGCCTCACCTGCCCCGAGGCAATTGCGTGATCGCCGTTAGCCCGCTGCTGCGCGAACTGATCCTTGCGGCGGTGAAGGTTCCCGTCGATTACGCCAGCGGCTCGCGCGACGAATGCCTCATGCAGCTTCTCCTCTATGAGCTGCGCGAGCTGGACGTACTGCCGCTGCATCTGCCGATGCCCGACGACTCGCGGTTGAGGACCATTTGCGAGGCTCTGCTTCTCTCCCCTGACGACGTCCGCACCGCCGAAGAGTGGGCGGAGGGTTTTGGCGTGACGTCCAAAACCGTTCACCGGCTGTTTTTGAAGGAAACGGGGCTGACGTTCGGACAGTGGCGTCAACAAGCGCGTTTGCTCTCAGCGCTCGAACGTCTGGCTCGTGGCGATAAAATCATCGACGTCGCCGCGGACAGTGGCTACGCGAGCCAAAGCGCCTTCACCGCGATGTTTAGAAAGCACTTCGGCACGACGCCGAGCGCTTTCTACAAATAGCCTGCAAATCGGAAGCGGTTGTCAGACGCTTTCCAAGCGGCGGAGGGCTGCCGAGAAGCGTTGGATCTCGGCTTCGAGTTCGGCCTTCCGCTCCTTCGCTTCCTCGATCGCTTCTTCTTTGGCGCGCTCGATGAACTGCGGATTGGAGAGCTTGGCGTCCATCTTCTTGAGGTCGCTTTCGGCGCCTTCGATGGCCTTGGCGAGACGACGCTTCTCCGCCGCCATGTCGATGATGCCAGCGAGCGGCAACGCGGCCGTCGTTTCTCCGGCGACGACCAGGGCAGCGCCCTTCGGTGCCGTTTCCTCGAAGTCGATCTCATCGATGCGCGCGAGACGTTTCAACGTCTCGTCATTGCGGCGGACGCGCTCTCGGATCTTCTCGTCAGCGCCGACGATGACGAGCGGGATCTTGGAGCCTGCCGGGACGCTCATCTCCGTTCGCACCGAACGGATTTCGGAAACGAGGTTCACGAGCCAATTCACTTCGTCGACGGCATCCGTCTCGACGAGACCTTCGAGGTTCGGCCACTGGCTGACGACGAGAAGGGTGTCGCGCTTCACGCCGTATTCGACCATGTGGTCCCAAAGCTCTTCGGTGATGAAGGGCATAAACGGATGCAGCATCTTCAGGATCTGATCGAGCGTCCAGGCCGTCACGGCGCGGGTTTCGGCCTTTGAAGCCTCGTCGTCGCCAGCGAGCACAGGCTTGATCAGCTCAAGATACCAGTCGCAGAACTGACCCCAGACGAAATCATAGATCGCTGCGGCGGCTTCGTTGAACTTGTAGGTTTCGAGCGCGCTCGTGACGGCCTTTGCCGTCAGCTCGGTTTCGCCGATGATCCATTTGTTGAATGTAAGGGACGCCGACTTCGGATTGAAATCGCGCTGGCGCACGCATTCGTTCATCTCGGCGAAGCGCGAGGCGTTCCAGAGCTTGGTCGCGAAGTTGCGATAGCCTTCAACGCGCGACTTCGCGAGTTTGATGTCGCGGCCTTGCGCTGCCATCGCGGCCAGCGTGAAGCGCAACGCGTCGGCGCCGAACTCGTCGATCAGGACGAGCGGGTCCATGACGTTGCCCTTGGACTTCGACATCTTCTGCCCCTTCTCGTCGCGAACGAGGGCGTGGATGTAGACGTCCTTGAAGGGAACCTCCTTCATGAAGTGGAGGCCCATCATCATCATGCGGGCGACCCAGAAGAAGATGATGTCGAAGCCGGTGACGAGCACGCTCGTCGGGTAATACTGCTTGAGTTCGGGCGTTTCCTCCGGCCAGCCGAGTGTCGAGAACGGCCAGAGCGCGGAGGAGAACCACGTGTCGAGGACGTCTTCGTCACGCGTTAAAGCGACGTCTTTGCCGTAGTGCTTGTTGGCCAAAGCTTTGGCTTCGGCTTCGGTGGCGGCGACGAAGTATTTGCCGTCCGGGGAATACCACGCCGGGATCTGATGGCCCCACCAGAGCTGGCGCGAGATGCACCAGGGCTGAATGTTGCGCATCCATTCGTAATAGGTCTTTTCCCAGTTCTTCGGGACAAAGTTGGTCTTGCCGCTTTCGACGGCGGCGATCGCGGGCTTCGCGAGCTCTTCGGCGTTGACGTACCACTGGTCCGTCAGCCACGGCTCGATGACGACGCCCGAGCGATCGCCGTGCGGCACCGTATGTCCGGTCGGCTCGATCTTTTCGAGCAGACCCAGCGCATCGATATCGGAGACGACTTGCTTGCGTGCATCGAAGCGATCGAGTTTGCGATAGGCTTCGGGCGCCTCGTCGTTGATCTTGCCGTAGGCGTCGAGAATGTTGATTTGCGCGAGATCGTGACGCTTGCCGACTTCGAAGTCGTTGAAGTCGTGCGCGGGCGTGATCTTCACGGCGCCCGTGCCCTTCTCGGGATCGGAATATTCGTCGGCGACAATCGGGATCTCGCGGCCGACGAGCGGTAGCTTCACTTTCGCGCCTGCTTTGATCAGCGCCGCGTAGCGTTCGTCTTCGGGATGGACGGCGACGCCGGTGTCACCGAGCATCGTCTCAGGCCGCGTCGTCGCGACGACGATGTAATCCTTGTCGTAGCCCTGAACCTTGGCCGCCAGCGGATAGCGGAAATAGTACATGTGGCCGCTGGGGTCTTTGGCGAGGACCTTCGCGAGCGCGGCCGCGTCAAACGGTTCGCCGCTCTCTTTCGACCACGTGAATTTTCCGCGGGCTTCGACCTGCACGACCTCGAGATCGGAAATCGCGGTCTGGAACTTCGGGTCCCAGTTGACGAGGCGCTTGTCTTTGTAGATCAGCCCTTCGTTGTAGAGCTGCACGAAGACCTTCACGACGGCCTTCGACAGGCCTTCGTCCATCGTGAAGCGTTCGCGGCTCCAGTCGCAGGATGCGCCGAGGCGCTTCAGCTGCGTGACGATGGTGCCGCCCGACTCTTCCTTCCACGTCCAGACGCGCTTTAGAAATTCCTCGCGGCCGAGTTCGCGGCGCGAGGGCTGTTTCTCAGCGGCGAGCTGGCGTTCGACGACCATCTGAGTCGCAATGCCGGCGTGGTCGGTGCCCGGCTGCCAGAGCACGTCGCGGCCGCGCATGCGCTCGAAGCGGACGAGAATGTCCTGCAGCGTATTGTTTAGGGCATGCCCCATGTGGAGCGAGCCCGTCACGTTCGGCGGCGGGATTACGATCGAATAGGCAGCGTTCTTGCCACCGGATGAACTCCGTCCGGCTTTGAAGGCGTTGGCCTTCTCCCATTCGGAATTGATACGCGGCTCGATTTCGGCCGGTCGAAAAGTCTTTTCAAGCATCTGTGGGAGCGTCGCTTATCAGCTATCGGGCCGAGGTTTTGGACCCCGGTCGTACGGCCGACCTTCGCCGGCTGTCAACCGTCGCTCCCTAATGGCCGGAAATTGTCCGGTTGTAGTTGATCCTCGCGTCAACGACGCGAAGATCCGCTTGGCGGGGTGCCGCCCGCCTCGTTCAAGAGGGCCCGCTCCACGATTTTGGGCATGTTCTCGGTTAGCCACTGTCTCAGGATGGGCCGCAAAAGCTGGGCCGCCACATCGTCGACGCCGTCGGCCGCCAGCTCTGAGGATGGGCGAACTTCGGGCAGCCGGGGCGGCTGCTGGAGCTCTACCGGGGGCTGCGGTGCGGGTTCAACCCGGGGTTCTTCGACCGGCCGCGACATCGCGCTCATGCGATTTAAGCGTGTGTCGAAGAACGTCGGCATGTTGCGCTTCATGCTGTCGTTCTCGGCGGAGATCTTCTCGACAGCTACCTCATCTTCCTTGACCGGATGAAGGGTCACCGGCGGCGGCTCGATCATGCGGCCATGTGCCGGTTCGAAAGGAATTACCGTGCGGGAGCGTTCGCGCTCCTGGTGTCCACTTGATGCCAATGCTTCACTCAGCCTCCCAAGTAAATTGGGCCGCTCGGAGGTGTTCTGCGCCACCGTCTTGAATATCGCCGGCAGTTCGAACTCCGCGGCTTCATCTGCGATCGTGCTTCGGCCGCGCAGGGTCGTAATGCGGACCTCGCGCTTCTCACTTTCGAACATCGGAGATCGATCGGCGATGCTGGTCCGGATCGATGCCAGAATATCTTCGACGTCGTGCTTCGCACCATTCATCATTGTCATGACGCTTCCTCTTCTGCGTACGAACTTCAAATTCGCAGAACCGCGTCGGCAGCCCCGTTGATGCCCCTCCGGTTCGTCGCTTCTGGACAGATGAGATTTGTCTAAATGCGCCCCATCAACCCAGTGACGTAGCGGGCGTCCCGATCATTTACGCAGTGATCGAAGCGTCCCCCCGCTCGAAAGTCACGCTAGGACGATGTCGAGGCAACCGTGTGGCGAAAGACACTCGCAAGAAAAAAATTTGTTGTAGCAACAGGAGTATGGACGCGGCTATCCGCCACCACAATTATGGCGGCGAATTTTCCGGCGCTGATCAATGCGCTATTCGCGGGGGTTCTTCTGTCCTGGCAACAGCCGTTCTGACATTTCGCGGCGAAGCGCCCGCTCGAGGATCTTCGGCATATTTTCGGCGAGCCACGTTTTGAGCAACGGCCGCAAGAGATCGGCGACCGCGTCCTCCATCGGGCGGTCTCCGCCGCTCAATTCGGTCGATAGCGGGGGAAATGCCGACGTCTGCAGCGCGGTGTCGTTCGGCTCGCTCCGTAGTGCGGGCGCAGCCGATGGCGTGGGATTGCCGCGAACGAACTCCGGCGACTGAACGGGTTCTGGTTGCCGAGCTGGTTCGGGCGCGCGCGCCGGCTCGGGTGCGAGTTCAGCAGTCGGGAGTGGTTTTTCCTGGTGGCTGAGACCGAACGTCGGACGGAACGCTTCCGATAGCGGCTCGAGCTTGCGGGATGGTCCAAGCGTGGCGGACACGCTCGGCACGGCAAACGTCTGACGGGGCTTCGGCGGGGGCGGCTCCGTGTGTCCGAAGATCGGGGCCTTCGCGGTCTCGAAAGGATAGCCCGCGTGCGAGCCGTTGGCCGCACCGTTCACAGGCGCTGCCTTGTTGTCACTGAAATAGGACGGGCGAGGCGCGGCGAGGGGCGGCTCAAACGGCGTTATCGGCGACTGTGGTGCTGGCGTGACTTCGATCGGGCGCGCCGATTCAAACTTCGGCTCGACCTTTGTTTCGATTTTCGGTTCAAGCTTGGATTCGAACGTGGGCTCGATCTTCGGTTCGAGCTTGGTCTCAAACTTGGGCTCGGCCGTCAGTTCAACTTTAGGCTCGGGCTTCAGGTCAGATTTTGGCTCCGTCTTCAGCTCGATCCTGGGTTCGGGCTTCGGCTCCGGCTCGGTCTTGGGAGCGATCTTCGCAAATGGAGAAGGTCCAAGATCGAAGGCAAATGGATCAACGGCGTCGGCGGTCTCGCCGAGATCCGCGAGCGCTTTTGAAGGCGCCTCAGGCGACAACTTTTCAACTTCCTTAGCTTGGGCGACGATTGCGTCTGATATCGGCGAGTCGCGACCTTCGAGCAGAGCATTCAGATCGTCATTCAATAGCTCGGTCAGCTGCGCCTCGATCCGCGCAGCGTCGGATTCGATGATGGGATGCACTTCGACCGGTTCCGCATCGAGCACCACGGCTTGCTCTGCAGGCTCAGCTTTTTTGGCGACGGTTTCGATCGAAATCGACTGGATCGTGATCGATTCAATCGAAATGCTATCTTTCGACGCCGAGCCGTTCAGGGGCTTGGCTGCGGGCTCGACGCTATGGAAATCATTTTTTTCAATCGGCGTGAACGAAGGCTCCCGTCGCTCGACCTTGGCTGCGGGAATGGTCGTGTCGTTCCTCTCATCCGCGGCGCGAGAGCGCGATGGTGATGGCGATGCGGTGTCGACGCGCCGGCTGTCGGCATCGATAGAGCGAGCGGAATTCGAGGGTGCCAGGACCGGCTTGATCTCGGGCTCTGCATCGGACGGCTGCGACGACTTCAGGAAAGCCTCGCGCGACATAAATCCACGCTGCGGAGCGGGCGACGACGACGGGGCGGCCGATGGTCTCATCGCGGGAGAAAAAGGCGCGCCCGGTCTTGGAGAGGACGTGGACGATGGCGAAGAAGACGGCGATCTCAGACCTGACGAATCCTCCGCGATGATCTTGCGGATCGAGGCGAGGATTTCCTCCATACTCGGCTCGGCAGTGGATTCAAGTCTCGACATACCCTACCTTTTTCGCAACTCGGCCGTCTTCGCCGACAGCATGACGAAACCACCGCACCCAACCCGCTCTTGCCCTCTCTTGGACTCACCAAGGCCCTTTCGAGATCCAGCATGGTGGCAGGTTGCGGAAAATCCGCAACGATCTCACGAGCAGTTATCCCCGGAGAGCGGCGCTCTCAAGGCGGCGGCACATTGAAATCTAAATCTTTCGGGCAAAAAATCCAGCCCCGGCAAAGTATACGTTCGTCGCCGATTACTTGATCGGCGCGACGTCCACGTGCTCCTGGCGGCCGTCGCCATGCGTGATGTCCAAGCCGAACCACTTGTTGCGAACTTCGAGGTAATGAACTTCCGGATTATAAACCGCCGTCGCTGCGCCAACCTCGGAGACGCTCAGGCGCCCGATTGCGGAAATCACCGTGTAGGAAGCGACCAGAATGTTACGCTTCGTGGTCTCCAGGTTCACCTGTGACTGAAGCAGTTCCTGCTGGGCGTTCAACACGTCGAGAACGGTGCGCTGGCCGACCCGCTCTTCTTCCCTGACGCCGTTGAGAGCGGTGGTGTTGGCGACGATCGAAGCCTTGTCGGATTCCTGCTGGGCCTTGAAGCCTTGCAGCTGCGCCCATGCCTGCACGACCTGCGACTGCGCAGCCGCGCGCGACACTTCGATTTGCTGAAGCGCTGCGATGTGATTGTGCTTGGCCTGACGCACGCGAGCATAGACTTCGCCACCGGCCGGATAGATCGGAACGTTCACGCGGCCGACGATGGACGCCGAGGTTGCCTCGTCGATACCTTCGCTGGGGTCGAACTGATCCGTATAATTTGCTTCAAGTTGCGCCTGGGGGAGCAGCTCTCCACGGATCTGATCGACCGTGAAGCGCTGTGCCTGCTCAAGATAAAGAGCCTGGACGACCTGCGGATTTTCCTTCGTGCCGATCGCGATGGCGTCATCGAGCGAGCGCGGGACGAGCTTCGTATTCGGGTTTGCTTCCACCAGTCCCGCCGGCGGATGGCCGACGACCTGCTCGAAAATGGCGCGGCTCGACTTCAGGTTGGCTCTGGCTTGATCGAGGTCCGACTGACCGAGGGCGCGGCGTGCTTCGGACTGCGCAACGTCGGTTCGGGTCACTTCGCCGACGCTGAAGCGATCTCGTTGGGCCTTCAATTCGGCGTCGAGAAACTTCAGGTTATTCTCGTTGAGCTTAACGATCGCCTGGTCTCGGGTCACGTCACCGAAAGCGGTTACGGCATCCAGCAAAACCTGCTGCTCCGTCTGCCTCAGTGTCTCGCGCCCAGCGCGGTCGTTGGCTTCGGCGGCGTTGACGGCGTTCGTAACTTGAAAGCCGGTGAAGAGCGGCTGCACCAAGTCGAGAGCATACCCTCGCGGAGAACCAACATTGCGGGTCGTTCCACCCGCCAACGGCGATGTCGTGGTGTTTCTTTCGCGGCCGACGTTGGCGGAGGCGTTGATATCCGGGCGATAACCCGCATTAGCTCTCGAGATATCTTCGTCGCGCGCTCTCTGCGTGGCGCGTGCGGAATCAAGCGTTGGACTGTATTGATAAGTGGCTGTCAGCGCGTCGATGAGCGTCTCGGCCTGCGCGGTCGCCGTCATAGCGACGCCGATCGCGAAAGCCAGCAGGGCTTTCGAAGCGTAACGCCCGACCGAGGTCGCGTCGTTGCGAGCTACTTTGACTTTGGTTTTAGCCAATTGCATCCACCTGCACACCACTCACTGCCCCTACTGAAGAGAGTGGTCCCCCAATTACTCCGTCTAGCCGATTCGATCTGGATCAACTAACCGGTTTCAGTCCCGTGAAGTCCGCCGGATAACTTATGGCGCGTTTCACGCCACGCCAGTAGGCTCCGTTAATTTCTTCGAAAGAGTTGCTTTTTTCGCGCTTCCCCCGAAGCTTCCCCCTTAACGTCTACGCTTATGAATCCCGTCTGTCAGCGCCGAAACACACCCGCCTGTGGCCCGTTTGCAGCATACTCACAGGAGTTAAAAGACGAAAGCAGGCCGGGCTTCTGCAAAACCAGACAACAAGGGTGCTGCAGCCTGAAATGCGTCGCGTCGCGCGAATAGCCCGCCCCGTTTATGCATGAGCACAGCACGGCCGATTTTGTCATTTAACGAGATCGAGACCAAGCGGCCGTTTTCGCGTAGCTGATCCTCGATGGCGCGCGGCACCTTCTCGATGCCGCCTTCGATCAAAACGACATCGTAGGGCGCGCCGGCTGGCCAGCCCGAGGCCGCTGCCCCAGCGACGGCTGCGACATTGCCGATGGCGAGCGAAGCGTAAGCCTCCTTGGCGGCCTTGGCTTCTTCATTGTCGGCGAAGAGCGCCACGACTTTATTCGCCATCTGAGTCACTAGGGCCGCTGCGTAGCCCGACGCACTGATCACGAGCACGTTGTCGCCGGCCTCGAGCTCTGCGAGCTGGATCAGCTTCGCAAGCACCCGCGGCGGCAAGGCTTCCCGTTCGGGCGCGATCGTCAACCGCTCGTCGCTATAAGCGAGGCTCGCGAGGCGGGCCGGAAGAAATGTCTCGCGCGGGATCGCCGTCATGGCCGCCATGATGCGCCGGTCGGTCACGTCGCTCGGACGGACCTGGCTTTCGACCATATTCCTGCGCTGCAATGCGACGTCTGCCATTGCTCGTCTCCCCGCCCGCGAAATTCGTCATCGAGAGTATCTCTATAGACGACGGGCCACACGAGCGCGACGGGAACGCCGTCGCATGTGGAAAATTCGTTCATTACTGTAACGGCTTGTAAGGGGAGACTGGTCTATGCTAGATGCGCGCTCGGTCGGCGGGTGTCTCGTCTTGGTCCAGTGTAAGCTTTTCCGAAACTTTCGGAGCCGTGTTTTACCAGGGACAGCCGCACGAACGCAGAGAGGCCACGTGGCGGAGTGGTTACGTAGCGGACTGCAAATCCGCGTACCCCGGTTCAATTCCGGGCGTGGCCTCCAAACTCATTTCCCCGAAATTCCGTGAGATCCACTACTGGCGCAGGTGAAGACGCGTCGGACGCGCAAGTTGCGCAGGAAACGCATTACAAGTCGGGACAAAAATCGGGGACACCGCGTGTCGCCGATTCAGCGCGTTGCGAGGCGCGAGCCGCACGAAACAAAAAGAGTAGCTTGATGGATTGGCTTGATTTGCGGCAAACGAATATCTGCAAATCACGACGCAAACTTATGCAGTACAGACTGCGATTCTGGGTTCAACAATGAGAGTTTTCGTTCTTTCTACAGGTCGGTGCGGAAGCACTACATTTGCGCAGGCCTGCAAGCACATCAATAATTTCTCCAGTGGCCACGAAACTCGCGCACGGCTGAAAGGTTTTGAAAGGCTGAACTATCCGGATAATCACATTGAGTCTGACAATCGGCTTTCATGGATGCTTGGAAGGCTGGAAGAGCGATTCGGTGACGACGCCTATTACGTACACCTAACGAGAGATCCTGCGCGGGTGGCCGAAAGCTATAATCGCCGATGGAAGAAAAAAGCGTCCATCGTGAAAGCTTACCGGAACGGAATTCATATGAATCCGAAGGAGCCGGATTCGATCGAATGGATAATGGAATTCATTGATACTGTTACGAAGAATATTGAACACTTCATTTCGGACAAGTCTCAAGTGATGCGGATTCGCATGGAAGACGCGAACGAGCAGTTTCCGAAATTTCTAGAATGGATCGGCGCAGAAGGGGATCTTGACGCGGCCGTGGACGAGTGGACGGTGCGTCACAACCTGGGCAAAAAAAATCGATTGATCGACACTATTCGCCATAAAGCAAAGTGGCCATATACGAACAGGCGCTCTTAGTTGCACCGAAGCGACACGGGGATCGTCTCTTTCGTCGATGCAGGAATTCAGTTTCGCCGAGCGCTTTTTCGGGCTGTTCGCAAAACGCTTCCCGCCAAAACAAAGACGATGGAGACGAGCAGGAATGCGCCCGTCCACCAAGGGCGAGTTTCAAATCCGAGGCTGAGAAGGGCCGTGACCGCCACGACGGCGAGGATTGCAACGGCCAGGAACTCATCATCGAGAAAGAGGCCGATCAGACCGTTGAGGATTTCACGCATCGTCGTCATTGTGGGATCCTCCCGTCTCTCCGCTGGAGCACAGCCGAAAGCGCGAGCCCGGCAATTAAGAACACCACGGCGAATGCAAGGATCACCAGATCCTGTCCTGGCCACGCGATGCCAAGCCCCTCTCCTGTCCAGAACACACCGAACGCCGACAGCATGATGCCCACAGCAAATTTCAGGGCGTTCTCGGGCACACGCGACAGCGGCTTGTGAACTGCGAGGCCGATCAACAGAATGAGCGCACATGCCGCGAGCGCGCCAACGCTCGCCGGCCAGAGCATGTCTCGCACCGATCCGACTGCGATCACGATGAACACGACCTCGAGACCTTCGAGCAAGACGGCCTTGAACGAGGCCAGGCCCGCGATCCAATCGAGCTGGGATTTATGGCGTGCGGCTTCTTCACGGATGGTTTCCGTTTCCTCAGCGAAGGCGAGCGCTTCGTCATGCAGCGGAATGATGCTGGCGGCGCGCAAAATGGCTTTCCTCAGCCACCGCATGCCAAACAGCAAAAGCAGGACGCCGATGACGAATTGCAACGCGTGAATGGGAAAGATGTCGAGAAGCGGACCGAGCGCGACAACGATCAACGCCAGCGCCGCCAAGCCAGCCGCAGAGCCCAAGATTGCAGGACGCCATCCCCGAAGCGTGCTGGCGGCAAGAACGATGGTGAAGGCTTCGACTGCCTCGACCAATGAGGCCAGAAACGCCGTGGCGATTGCCGGCCATACAATCGAGAAATTGCTCATTCACAAACATTCCAAATCTTAGGCCCACGCAATCACGCGATCCCGCTGATCCTTCAGGCGGAATGGCAGCGAAACTACCATGAAACCGACGGGCGCGAATGACCGCAACATAATCGCTCGCCGATCGGGTTTCAGCCCTTGCGCGTCCCGGCAAAGAAGGCTACCAACCTCGCCCTGTCCGAAGGACCATGGACCTGCGTGAGCTCTTTGATTTCGCGCCGGCTTTTAGCCTTCGACGTACGTGCTTCCACTTGTCGCCGTCTGGCGTCGTTGAAAGCACGAAACAAAATGACCCAAAGGTCTCGCCATCGCAGATACGTTCTGCTATTCGGGGCGCTTTCCGGCATTCCGCGGTAGCTCAGTGGTAGAGCGTCCGACTGTTAATCGGATGGTCGTAGGTTCGAATCCTACCCGCGGAGCCAACAGCCAAGTCCGAGACAGCCCAGTTACCCCTTCAAGCCTCTGCTTCTCCGATATATTCCGGCCCCACGTCGGTGTTGAGAAGTCCGATCTGATCCGGTCCAAGCCACGAAATTGTGTGGCGACGGGGGCAGTAAATCCTCAGTCCAGTGGCTCACAATGCTTGAGCGGTACGCCTTTCCGGTGATCGGAAATCGGGCCGCCAACAAGGTCGAGAGCACCGACGTTCTCAAGATCCTTTTGCCAATCTGGCTCACCAAACCGGAAACCGGTCGAAAGGTGCTCCAGCGCATCCGTATCATTCTCGATCACGCTAACGCAGATGGTCAGCGGAGCGGCGAAAATCATTGCAGGCTAGCTGTCATCGGCCTCCCGAAGCGGGGCGATACGACGGAGCACTTCGCTGCTCTCCTTACAGCGAGCTTCCAAAGTTCATCTCTATCCTTCGTGATGCCGACAGCGCGCCGTGCATTAAGCTCGGGCTCGATCTACTCGCCGTGCACGGACAATGGAAATCCGAAGAAGTGAATCCTTAGGCTGAAGGATTTCTTATCTATTGGGAGTTCTTCTCTCCTTCCAAGAGAGCGCTGAACATGGTGGTGCATGTCTGCTGACAGTCCGGCACCAACATCTCAATGCGATAACGGCGCGCCCGATCCAGCCAGCGCTGAAGACTTAGAGCGCGTGCTCAAGACTAAAAATCTCGCGTTGAAGCAAGGGGATGTAATGGTGCTCAGCACTTCTCTCAAACGCATCCGCGCAGCCGGTATCCCCCTCTCCCTTGTCATAGTCTCATCGGTCGCATCCGCCGCGGGCGACGGCAAATGGCAAGGCGGCGCAGATATCTATTCCAAAGTCTGTGGTTATTGCCATCAAGTCGGGGTCGGCCCCGTGATCACAGGACGCCACTTGCCTCCCGAATACATCACGACGGTGGTTCGTCACGGCTTTCGAGCCATGCCGGCCTTTTCCGCATCTTTCATCGACGACCGGTCCCTGCAGGACATTGCCAACTACGTGTCACAAACGCCTGCGACCAAAAAATAGGGAGCGCACAATGGACGTCGAACGTCGTTCCGTTCTCAATGGCATCGCATTGACGAGCCTGGCGGGCGTGACCTTGAACAGTCCAGTTTTGGCCCTGGCCAATGCGATGCCCGGTGATCAGGCGCAGCCGACGCGGCCGCTCTTGACGCTGATCAGTGGCACGGTCGAACGATCTGGCTTCCTCCAGGGTATCGCGGCGGCGCCCCAGGGAAAGATCGTGGAGGTCCAGCGCACGGATCTCAGCGTCGGCTTTGTGCAGGCTTTCAATCAGTGGCTGCGTTCCGAGTGGCCGATTCGAGTGATTGGCCTTGTGGATGACGCGAGCGGCGCCTTCATTGTCCAGCTCGCGCGTTCGGCAGGCGCGCGTCTGCAGTGGCTGGGCCAGCATTCGACAGACGGGGGACACTCGCGCCATCGCGTCCTGAGCACGGAGGCAGCCGACTGCTGCTCGGCGCAGCTTGGCCAGCAATTGAGGTCCTGCGGCACGCCATACAGACTCGACGAACAGCGCATCAATAGCGCGAAGCTGCACTGGGAACTGCCGGCTCAGCTGCAAGAGAGAGCAGCCATAGAAGCCAGCCAGTGGCCCGCGACCCTGGGCTTCGCCCTTGCTTCGGTGGGTAGCTCGCAGGCCGCGAGCGCACCGCTGGTTGACGCCGATACATTACCTTTGTTGGGCAGCTTTGTTTCGTTCTCGATCGAGTCGTAAAGGGATCCACGCAGATGGCCGAGCAAAATTACGCGGTGCTCCCGCGTGGAGTCCCGCAGCAAGAGTTTCAGAAATCGATCGATAAATTCCGGAGACTGCTTGGAGACGAAGCCGTCCTCGTCAAGGACGAGCAACTCGCGCCCTACATGAAGATCATGATGCCGAAGCCGGAAGCCGACTTCGCGCCCTCGGCCGCTGTGACCGCCACGACGGTGGAGCAGGTGCAAGGTATCGTGGCGATCTGCAACGAACACAAAATCCCGGTGTGGACGGTTTCTACCGGTCACAACTTCGGTTACGGCACCGCGGCGCCGCACCATCGCGGCCAGGTGATCCTCGACCTGAAGAAGATGAACAAGATTATCGAAGTCGACCCGGTGTTGTGCACCGCCCTGATCGAGCCGGGCGTGACCTACCAGCAGCTGGTCGATTACCTCAAGGAAAAGGGCTACAAGCTGTGGGTTGACCCGCCGGCTCCGTCGGCCATCGTCGGCCCGGTCGGCAACACGCTCGACCGCGGCGTCGGCTACACACCATATTCCGAGCACTTCATGTTTTCGTGCGGTATGGAAGTGGTGCTGGCCAGTGGTGAAGTGCTGCGCACTGCCATGGGAGGCGTTAAGGGCTCCAACACTTGGCAGGTGTTCAAGTGGGGCTACGGCCCTTATCTCGATGGCATCTTCACTCAGTCCAACTTTGGCATCGTGACCAAGATGGGCTTGTGGCTGATGCCCGAACCGCCGGTCTACAAACCCTTCGCCATCAAGTACGCGAAGGACGAGGACATCAATGATCTGGTGGAGATGTTCCGCCCGCTGAGCATACGGGGCGTCATCCCCAACGGGGTGGTGCTTGTCGGCACCCTCTACGAAGCCAGCGCCACGGTGCGGCGCTCCGACTTCACTGATGAGAAGGGCGCCACCTCCAAGGAAATCATTCAGCGCATCCGCGACGAACGCAAGATCGGCGCCTGGACCGCTTATGCGGCTTTGTACGGCACCCAGGAACAGGTCGACGTCAACTGGAAGATCATCACCGATCTGGTCAAGGCTTCCGGCAAGGGCGAGATCGTTACCGAGGAGCAGGCGGGTCAAGACCCTGCCTTCAAGTACCGCGCCGATCTGATGCGCGGCAACATGACGATGACCGAGTTCGGCCTGTATAACTGGCGGGGCGGCGGCGGCTCCATGTGGTTCGCGCCGGTGAGCCAAGCCAAAGGCTCGGAGACGCTTAAGCAGGTCGATCTGGCGACCAGGAGCCTCAATAAGTACGGCCTCGACTATGTCGGCGAGTTCATCGTCGGCCAGCGCGCCATGCACCACATCGTCGACGTGCTGTATGACCGTACCGATCCGGAAGAGATGAAGCGCGCTTACGACTGCTTCGCCGAGCTGCTCGATGAGTTCGCGAAGCAAGGCTACAGCGTTTACCGCGTGAACAACGCCTTCATGGACCGCGTCGCGGAGGCATATGGTCCCGTGCAGCGCAACATCAACCGCACTCTTAAGCGCGCCCTCGATCCGAATGGCATCTTTGCCCCAGGCAAGTCGGGCATCGAGGTTTAATCGTCATCCGTGGCGCTTGGTCAGGGATGTTCCATAATCGTCAGAGAAAAGGTTCTGCGTAATGTACGGCAGTAGCCCGTCCACAGATCGTATCGAAGCGGCGGTCGTTCGGCAGAAAGGCGGGAAGTTCCAACTCGAGACGGTGAAGCTCGGAGCGCCGGAGCACGACGAAGTGCTGGTTCGCATCGTCGCGACGGGGATGTGCCACACGGACATGGTGGCCCGAGATCAAGTCTTTCCGGTGCCGCAACCGATCGTGCTCGGCCATGAGGGCGCCGGGATCGTCGAGGCGATCGGCGCGGATGTGGTAAAGGTCGCGTCTGGCGACCATGTCGTTCTCACATTCCTGTCGTGCGGCCGCTGCCGGGCCTGTCAGGAGGGCGCGCCGGCAAGTTGCGAGAACTTCAACGATCTGAACTTCTCCGGACATCGGCATGACGGCTCGCACGCGCTGTCGGATCACGACGGCCACATGCTCAATGACCGCTTTTTCGGCCAGTCCTCGTTCAGCGCCTTTGCGATCGCCAACGAGCGCAATGTCGTCAAAGTCCGCAAGGATGCACCGCTCGAGCTGCTTGGACCGCTCGGCTGCGGTATCCAGACCGGCGCCGGCGCCGTGCTGAATGCGCTGAAGGTCGGCCCGGGCGGCAGCCTTGCCGTCTTCGGCGCCGGGGCGGTGGGATTGAGCGGCGTGTTGGCCGCGGCCGCCACCGGTGCGACCACCATCATTGCCATCGACGTCGTGCCGTCACGGCTCGAACTTGCGAAGTCGCTCGGCGCCACCCATGTCATCAATACACGCGAGCAGAATGCCGTCGAGGTGATCCGTCAGATCACCGGGTCCGGTGTCGATTATTCGCTGGATACGACCGGACGTCCCGAACTGGTGCGCGCCGCTGTCGAGGCGCTCCGGCCGCGCGGCAAATGCGCCATCGTCGGGGTGACCAAGCCCGGCATCAATGTCGAGATCGACCCCAACGACCTGATGCAGAACTGCAAGACCATTTGCGGCGTCATCGAGGGTAACAGTGTGCCCGACATTTTCATCCCGCACCTCGTTGATCTCTACATGCTGGGACGCTTTCCCTTCGACAAGCTCGTCAAGTTCTATTCCTTCGACGAGATCAATGAAGCAGCCGAGGACAGCGAGAAGGGCGAAACCATAAAGCCCATCATCCGCATCCGGACCGCGGCCTGAAGGGCGTTGTTGCGTTAACTTCAGCAGTTCAATCGGCGGCGGCTGTCCGAGGGGCCGTCCCAATGCCGCTTTTCAGGCCCCGTCACGCGGAGGAAATTCTGTTCCGCATGCGCGCTACTGCAGTGGAGAAGTATATGTCAACAGCCGCCAAGAATGTCCCCAGGGGATCGCAGACTTCACAGACGAATGCGTCTCCTGCAGCGCCGCCGCGTTACGCAGGTTTCGACGGGCAATACATCGGCGGCTCCTGGCGAGCCGGCAGACAGGGCGGAACAGAGAGAGACACAGACCCGTACTCGGGGGAAACTCTCGTCGAGATCTCCATGGCGAATAAGGATGATCTCGACGACGCCTACCAGTCCGCTGCAAAAGCGCAGATCGGATGGGCGGCGGCGCTGCCTTCAGAACGATCCGCCGTGATGATCCGCGCCCTCGGCATCATGGAAGCACGCCACGAGGAGATCGTGGACTGGCTGATCCGGGAATCGGGCAGCACTCACGTCAAGGCGGAGCTAGAGTGGCAGTCCGTTTGTGCCATGACGCGGGAGGCCATATCGTTCCCCTATCGGGTCGAAGGCCGGATACTCCCCCTTGACGAACCAGGGAAGGAGAGCCGGGCATACCGTCAGCCTCTTGGTGTGATCGGCGTGATCAGCCCGTGGAACTTTCCCATGCACCTGTCCAATCGTTCTGTCGGCCCTGCATTGGCTCTTGGTAATGGAGTCGTTCTCAAGCCCGCCGAAGATACGCCCGTGACAGGCGGACTACTGATCGCGAAAATCTATGAGGAAGCGGGCCTGCCTCCTGGCCTACTCAACGTCGTGATAGGGCCCATTGACGAGATAGGCGATCAGTTCACTTTGCACCCGGTTCCCAAATTTATCTCGTTTACCGGATCCACACGCGTCGGTCGGCACATCGGAGGACTCGCAATGAGCGGTCCTCAGATTAAGCGGGTCGCGCTGGAACTCGGCGGCAACGCGCCTTGTGTCGTTTTGGATGACGCCGATGTCGAGCATGCCGCGCGCGCCAGCGTTGTTGGCAGATTCCTGCATCAAGGCCAGATCTGCATGAGCACGAACCGCATCATCGTCGATGCCAAGGTGTACGACGAATTCGTCGATCAATTCACGACGCATGTAAAAACGCTGAAGTACGGGGATCCCAAGGACCCTGCGGTCTCCATCGGTCCGGTCATCAACCAAAAGCAACTGAAAGCGCACATTGCGCACATAGAAGGCGCTCGCGCCGCCGGAGCGCATCAGTTGGTCGGCGGAAAGCCGGAGGGGCAGGTACTGCCGCCGCATGTCTTCGTCGATGTCAAGAACGACATGCAGGTCGCGCAGGACGAAATGTTTGGTCCGATCGTGTCGATTATCAAGGTGAGTGGGGAAGCTGAGGCGTTGCTGGTTGCGAACGACACTCAGTACGGTCTTTCAAGTGCTGTATTCACTCGCGACGAAGAGCGCGGGCTGAAATTTGCACTGGGCGTGCAGGCCGGCATGACCCACGTCAACGACCACAGCGTGGATGACACGCCAACCGGTCCGTTCGGAGGCGAGAAGAACAGCGGTATCGGGCGATTTGGGGGCGAGTGGATCATTCACGAGTTCACTAGAGACCATTGGGTGACCATCCGGCATGAGCAGGGCGCCTATCCCTTTTAGATGCTTTGCCACATGGGTAAGAATAGGCGGTTTCAGCCGATTTGGCCGCTTCTTTTTTCTGTTGCGAAGCTCAAATTCGTGTACCGCACATAATCGGCATCGAGCCGGGATCGACACGAAACAGTACATCGCCGGCCTTGACCTTATCGTTGTCTCTGACGAGCACCTCGGTCACTAGACCCGACACATCGGGAGCCACGGCGACGACGTCGGCGCGGATGCGCGTCCACGGCGCGAGCGCGCCGACAGCACCGCGAGGAATGTTCCGCAAGGAGAGATTTGTCATTGCAGGGATCTCGCTGTTGCAACAACGACACCGACAGTGACCACGTAAAGCGCGATGTCAAACAACGGACGATGCCAAACGTAGGTATAAATTCCAGACGCAGCCAGTGCGCGCCTCATTGGTAGGATCATAAGGAAGGCGAGTACCGTCCAGACGAGATCGTTTCGAATCGCGTTGCGTCAGGCAGAAGCCTTGGTTGTCGGCAAAAAAGCGGCCGCCGAGCAGGGTTTTACACTTTGACGTCGTCGAGAGAAGTCGATGATCGTCAGGAGTGGTCACAGGCTTCGCCCGTTTTACGTAATCTCCAATGGGGGTTCCGCTAAGGAGGAATAAGCAGAACTTCGGCAACTCCACACCCCACGTCTGTTCCTGACCCAGTGCAGACATTCATGCTGGCTTGGCCAGAAAATTCGCCATCTTACAAATCTAGTTTTCGACGTGCTGCTTCCAGCTCCTCTATGCGCATTTTGATTTCGGGCCAGCGGAGCGCGCTCAAACGCGCGATCATGGCCTCGATCAACGCGGAGAGGGGGGCAAAAGAATCCCAGTTCGAATTGACGGCTATTCGTAGCGCGAAGACGTGCTTTGCGACCGCCGAAAGCGGAGACAGCCATTCGTCCGTGAACAGTATGAGCTTGGCGCCTCGCGCCGACGCTTCCTGGCCCATACGGACGACATCGTCTTGATAGCGGCGAATATCGAAGATCACGAAGGTATGAGACGAATTCACATCCAGCAGATGCTCGGCCCAGGAGCCCGTCTGGCTTTGGATCAAATGCACGTCAGAACGAAGCTCGCGCAAATGCAGATACATTTGCATGGCCAAGCTCGACGTTAGCCTGCCGCCTAAGATGGTGACTGGTCGGCGTCCATCGGAAAGAAGCGCAATAGTGCCGTCGAATTCGGACGGGCGAATGAGATGTCGGGACGCCGACATGGCTTCGGTCACGGAAGCCCAGTAGGCGGAGTAGGCAGTAGCGTCTTCGCCATCAGTCACTTCACTCGGACGCACGTCTTTCGTCAGCGGCGAACGCAGCCGGTCCTCGAGCTCGTCTCTGAGGCGCTGCTGAAAATCGGCATAAGCGCTGAACCCTAATTTCGAGATGAGACGCAAAATCGTGGGATTGCTCACCTCGGCTTGCTTGGCAAACTGCGCGACGGTCTGCAACCCCGGAACAGGGTAGTTGCCAAGCAGAACGAGCGCGGCTTTCCGCTCGGTTGGGGTCAGCCCTTCGAGCTGCCGTCTAATCATTTCAGCTACGGTGTGCGGCGACGCTGTCATGGATCCTCGGATGGTATCGCAGCTCCTGCGGGCTATCAGCTGCATGGGTACGGCACAATGTGAAAGCTGTGCCAAATAGTACAGCAGATTTAGCTTTTTACGCCCAGATTTCGTGCAGCGCTGCCTCGATTAGGCCGTTAAGATCAGCCCATGCAGAGATTAATTGCGCGAACCACGTATTTTTATTGTTCAATTTGGTACAGGAATTCTGTTACTTATAGAACATACGGTCGGACATATCGCCAGACTTGTTCTATTTGGTACGATGGTTGCAATGCGCCTGATGAAAGCCGGCACCCAGAAAGGCGTCGGCTTCCAGCGAGGATCTCGGGGTCAATCAGGAGACAGCAGATGCATTCGACCACCAGGGGAAGCACGGTCGCCGTCCGGCCTGCGGATAGTTCGACGTTCGACGTCACCCAACAAAAGAACGTTCACCTTCTCAAGCCCAGGGCAGTTGGCTTGATCGGCGTCCTCTTCATGACACTGACGGGCGCTGCACCCATCACGGCGAGCTTGCTCAACATTCCGATTGTGGTCGGTAACGGGAACGGTATCGGCGCACCCGCCGCGTTTCTGGTCGCGACCCTCATCCTGCTGCTCTTCTCCATCGGCTACGCCGCGATGGCTTCAAAGGTCTCGGCAGTCGGTGGTTTCTATTCGTTCATCAGTCATGGGCTCGGCCGGGAAATGGGCATGGCGTTCGGCTTCTGCGCCGTCGCTGCCTATGCCATTTTCGAGCCGGCACTCGCAGGCGGCCTTGCCTACTTCATGAACCTGAAGCTGGCCGAACTCTTTGGTGTCAACGTTCCCTGGGCGCCGATCGCGATAGGGATGGTCGCCCTGATTTCGCTGCTGACATATTTCGAGGTGCAGATCTCGGCTGCATTGCTCGGCATCGCACTGGTCGCAGAGGTGTTTATTCTCGTCATCTTCGACGTCGGAGTTTTCGCGCATTCGGGGAACGGCGTGACCGCATCGATGGCGGCTCTCAATCCCCTTGCGGCGTTCCAAGGATTCCCCGCCGACGGGAAGCTGCTTGGCGGCGCAGCCGGTATCGGCCTGTTCTTCGCCTTCTGGTCGTGGGTCGGCTTTGAGATGGCGCCCAACTATGCCGAAGAATCGATCAACCCGAAAAAGATCGTGCCGATTTCGCTTTACGTTTCGGTGCTCTCACTCGGCATTTTTTACACGATCACATCATGGGCTGTGGTTTCAGCATACCCCGACTTTCATTCGTTGATCGATGCCGCGCAGAATAACTCCGCGACGTTTTTCTTCGATCCCGCTGCGAAACTGATTGGGCCTTGGACGACATCATTGATGAGCTATCTGGTGCTCACGAGCTCATTCGCTTGCGGCATGGCGTTCCACAACACAGCAGCTCGGTATCTTTACGCACTGGGACGTGAAGGCGTCCTTCCCAAGGCTTTGGCCCGCACACATATCGTTCACAAAACGCCGTACATTGCTTCCTTCGTGCAGTCGGTTCTAGCGATACTGGTGATTGCGGCGTTTGCGATCTTCATCGGCTCCGATGATCCGAAAACAGATGCTTATGCGGGCCTGTTCAGCTTGATGGCGTTGATGGGCACGGTTCTCGTGCTCGCTGCGCAGGCGATCGTATCGCTTGCGGTCATCGCCTACTTTAAGAAAAATCATCCCGCAGAGTCGGGTCGCTGGTCGACCTTCGTCGCACCCTTGCTTGCCTTTCTATCGCAGACGTTCGCGCTCTACCTGTGTGCCACCAACATGGATTTTCTAGGAGGCGGCTTCGCCTTCGCTGAGTGGATCATCCCCCTCGATATCGGAATATTCCTCGTTGGGCTCGCCGGCGCACTCATTATCAAAAAGACCGACCCAGGCAAGTTCGAGAAAATCGGGCGGCTGATCTACCGGGGCATCCCTGAGGGAACGCTTGCGGCCGCCCAACGCGGCGAGAGCTAATACATGGGACGATGGAATTGGTTGCTTCGGCGCGAGACGCGCGCCGAAGCAAGGAACGATCACGGATCACAATCGAGGGACAGGAAAATGGCCGTAAGACAACCACAGTTCATTGAAGATCACGGGCTCTGGAGCGAGGAGCAGAAACGCGCGGCTGTAGAAGTGCTCGCCCGGATCGAGGCTGAGAACATAAAATACGTCCGCATCGGGTGGGGCGATCAGCACGGCATCGTGCGCGGCAAAACCGTCACGGCCGCCGAGTTCAAGTCGAGCTTGCGCAGCGGCAAGGATTTCCAGCTCGTCACCGCAATTTTCGACACGACCAACCATCCGATCGTAACGCCTTTCGGCGATTCCAATAATCTCAATATCCCCGAGATGATCGGCTTGCCGGACGGCGTCCTTGTGCCCGATCCGTTGACGTTTCACGTTTTGCCCTGGGCGCCCGACACCGGTTGGATCATTAGCGATGCCTACCTTTCGAATGGCACGCCCTGCCCGCTTTCCACGCGCCAGATCCTCCGCGCTCAGATCGAACGGTTGGAGGAGAAGGGCCTTGAGATGGTCGTCGGACTTGAGTTCGAGTTCTATATCTTCAAGCTTGAAGACGCGCGCTTAAAGCCCGAAGAAAGCGGATACCCCCCGGAGCCGCCGCTCGTCTCGATGCTGTCGCATGGATATCAGTATCTGACCGAGAACCGGGGGGACGAGATCGATCCTGTGCTGCGCCTGCTTCAATCCAATTTGGAGGCGCTCGGTTTGCCGCTTGCGACCGTCGAGGATGAGTGGGGCCCCGGCCAATGCGAGATAACATTCAGTCCGATGACGGCTATGAAGGCCGCCGATAGCGCGCTGCTCTTTCGATCGGCTGTTAAGCAGATATGCCGCCGCAACGGTTATCACGCCACATTCATGGCCCATCCGCAAATTCCGAATGTATTTCCCAGTGGTTGGCACATGCACCAATCGATCCGGCGCATTGCGGACAAGACGAATATTTTCATGGCTGAGGATGGCGAGGGACCGCTATCCGACTTTGGTATGAACTACGTTGGCGGTATTCTGCAGCACGCGGCAGGAACATCTCTCATGACGACGCCGACGATCAATGGCTACAAGCGGCAGCGGCCGGATGGCTTCGCGCCATTTAAAGCCGGATGGGCGCTCGAAAATCGCGGTGCGATGGTGCGCGTGATCGGTGGCCCGGGCGATCCGGCCTCCCGCGTCGAAAACAGGATCGGTGAACCGACGGCCAATCCATATCTCTACATAGCCTCGCAGCTCATCGCCGGACTCGATGGGGTGGCCACGAAGAAAGACCCGGGCAAGCCGGCATTGGCGGCGTACCTGGCTGATGCACCCGTCCTGCCTCGTAGCCTGATGGAGGCCATCGAGGGATTTCGAAAAGACGCGGTCATTCGCGAGGCCCTCGGAGAAAAATTCTGGAATTATATGGTCATGCTGAAAGATTACGAGGTTGGGCGTTTTCTGGCAGCCGTCACCGATTGGGAGCAAAAGGAATATTTCGAGATGTATTAAGCTTGGACGTCAAATCTTTCGAAGTGTCACGTCCAGGAGGCCGTATTGAAAATCGCTGCTGCTCAGATCCGCCCCGTGTGGCTCAACAAGCCTGCGACTATTGCAAAGGTCATCGATACAATCCGGCAGGCGGCGAGCGAGAAGGTCGATCTTCTCGCTTTTCCCGAGGCATTCGTCAGTGGCTATCCTTTTTGGTTGTGCCGAACGGACGCGGCGTCGTTCGGCAATCCGATGCAAAGCAATGCGTACGCCCGCTTCCTCGAAGCCTCGATGGAGGCGGACTCTCCGGAAGTGCAGCAGATCGTTGAAGCCGCCCGCGATTACGGTGTCTCCGTTTTCCTCGGCTTCAACGAACGTGGCAGCAGCATCGGGCGTGGCACGCTTTACTGCTCGTTGCTCAAGATCGACGCGAAGGAGGGCTTGCTCGGCGTACATCGCAAGCTGATGCCGACGCATGACGAACGGCTGTGCTGGGCTCCCGGCGACGCGCATCAGCTGCGGACTCATCGCATCGCGGGCGTCCAAGTCGGCGGGCTCTGCTGCTGGGAGAACTGGATGCCGATGGCGCGCTTCGCCCTCTACAGCGGTGGCGAGGAACTCCACATCAGCCTCTGGCCCGGCAATGCCGCCGTGGCCGAGGGGATCGTCGGCGCGACGGCGCGCGAAGGACGCGTGTGGTCGTTGAGCGTGCACGGATTGCTCTCAATGAGCGATATTCCCGATGATTTTCCTTTCAAAGCTGAACTCATCGCTCAAGGCCATGACGTCATCTTTAACGGGGGCTCATCGCTGGTCGCGCCGGATGGAACGACCGTTATCGCGCCGGCTGTCGGCCTGGAGGGGCTCATCACACACACCATCGACGTCCAAGAAGTTTACGAAAACCGCCAGCTCTTCGACGTGACGGGACACTACCATCGCCCCGACATCTTCGATCTTCGAATTCGCGGCGAACGCTTCGATACCGGTAAGCTTTGGCGCTGAAGGTCACACCGACGACGTCCCGCAAACGACATTCAAGTGAGCACTATGAAAGTTACTGTTATTCAGAACAGTGCATACGGTCCTGCCGGATTGGTCGAAAAATATATTAGCGCCAAAGGCTGGACCTGCCGGCAAGTCTTATCGCCGAAAGATGTGGTCACGACGGATCTTGCGCACATTGTCGATGATGTCGTCATCTTCCTCGGCTCTCGTCGCGGGGTCTATGAGACGCATGTTCAATGGATTGCGCGCCAGCGCGCTCTGATGCGGCGGCTCATGGCCAACTCCGTTCCCGTTTTTGGCATTTGCTTCGGCGCGCAGCTGATGGCCACGGCATTGGGTGGAACGGTTGCGCCCATGGGCCATCGGTATCGCGGCTGGATGGTCAACGACCACGCCGTCAATTCAATCTGGGAAGGTCCTTGGCTGCGCTGGCATGGCGATTCCATCACTCTGCCTGAGGGCGTTGAGATTTTTGCCAGCGACCAGAACACGATCCAAGCTTTCCGCCAGGGATCGGCTGTCGGAGTTCAATTTCACCCCGAGATATCGAGCGATCTTTTGCATCAGTGGGCCGCGTACCGGACATCGATGACCGGTCCAGATAAATTCGCACTGCAAGAAGCGACAGTCTATGCCGAGAGCCATGCCCGGCAGATTGAAAGACGCGCCTTCGAGTTAATTGACGAAGTATTTGGGATGATGATCAACTGAAGAACAGACAGGCCCAACATCGAACGCAACCTCTTGAAAACGCCCAAACAGCATCGCGCTACCTCGGCTTACGCCTTGGTGCCGGTCGCGGCGGCCGCCGCTTTAGTTGATAATGGAGGCCAATACACAAACGCGAGCCTTCGGGATTGGATACATCGAATCGACGGCTTGCCTGCGCGCTCCGCAACACCTGCCACTTGCAGAGGGCTGACTTTCGATCATCGCGCCCGAATTTAGGCAACCCCGACGTTTTTCAAATTCCATCAACGTCCGCTTGTGGCCCATAGCTGCAAACCAGCAACGTCCGCTTACCGATGAGCAGCTGACGCGCCACGAACCGACATGACTGGTATTCGCGATCGAGCGTTGGATGTCCGCTATCTCGGCAAAGACGACAGTCGCTGAAGGCAGCTTTGCCGAGAAAGCGGACGTCCGGTCGTCCAAAGCCCCGTTGTTCGGATTGGCCTCGATAGCGTCCGAGACGCACTCGAAAGCAGACAACCATCAGTTGACGCGATGGGCCAGAAGGAGTCGTTCTGTGATTTCAGGCCGTGGGTTTCGAAAGCCATCGGGCATTCGTCGGCCTGCAGAAGCCCCATAGCCCCCGCGGATGACAATCGCGGCCCGCTTCGACGGCATACATCACCGTCGAGGTAAACGGAAGGAAGGCTCCTCCTTCCGGCTCAGAGAAACCTGTCCAGAGGTCAGTGCGGGAGGAGCACGCAAGCTCATCTTCGAGCGTAGGTCCGCCGCCGCGGTGTCCTTGAGAGTGCAAGATATGAGCCGGCTTAGAGAACGCAACGCTACGTGACGGAAATGCCTGTTCCAGTTCAGGCCGCTGTAGCGCCGGCCGGCCGTTCGAGCAGCACGGCGATCACAACCTCGCGCGTCACTGCGCCGATCACTGCTCCAGTGGCGTCCACAACGCCGACCGGGCCGAGCGCCGCGAGCACCTTCTCGGCCACATCGATTACCCTGGCCGTCGCGGGCACGGTCGTGCCGATGCCCGTCACGTCACCGATCGGCTTCGCCAGCGACCCGATGGAGATGACGTTGGCGCGCCGCACATTCTTGGTGAAGTTCGCGATGTAATCATCCTTGGGATTGAGCACGATGTCCTCGGGCGTGCCGATCTGGACGATACGGCCGCCTTCCATGATGACTATGCGATTGGCCAGCCGTATCGCCTCGTCGAAGTCATGCGTGATGAACAGGATCGTCTTCTTGACGATCTTCTGCAGCCGCAGCAGCTCCTCCTGCAGCTCGTGGCGGATCAATGGATCGAGCGCCGAGAAAGGCTCGTCGAGGAACCAGATGTCGGGGTCGACAGCAAGCGAGCGGGCTATGCCGACACGCTGCTGCTGGCCGCCGGAAAGCTGCGTCGGGAAATGCTCGATGCGGTCCTTGAGACCCACGAGCTCCACCATCTGCCGCGCCCGTTCCTCCCGCTTGGCCTTGCTTTCGCCGCGCACCTCCAGGGGCAGCGCCACATTCTCCAGCACCGTGCGGTGCGGAAGCAGAGCGTAGTTCTGGAACACCATACCCATACGGTGGCGGCGCAGCTCGATCAGGCGCTTGGGCGAGGCGGCCAGCAGGTCCTCGTCGTCGATCCACACTTGGCCATAGGTGGGCTCGATCAGACGACTGACCGTCCGCACGAGAGTCGACTTGCCGCTGCCCGACAGGCCCATCACCGTGATCAGCTCGCCCGGCCAGATCTCGAAGGACGCGCCGCGGACGGCACCGAACAGATTGTGCTTGAGAAGCTCCTCGTCCGTCGGTGGCGTTTCCCTCCCCGCGAAGATGGAATCGGCACCCGGGCCGTAAATCTTCCATAGGCCACGGACCAATAGCTTCGGTTTCGTCTGGGTCTTGTTCATGCGGTCATCTGCTGTATTCGCCAATCCCAAGAATGATGTCACTGGCGCGATCCGCGATCATGATCGTTGGGGCGTTGGTGTTGCCGTTGATCAGCGCGGGCATCACCGAGGCGTCGGCCACGCGCAGGCCCTCGACCCCGTTCACTTTCAGCTGAGGATCGACGACGGCGTCGTCGTCCTTGCCCATGCGGCAGGTGCCGACGGGGTGGTAGACGGTCTCTGCCTGAGCGCGGATGAACTCGTCGATCTCAGCGTCCGAAACCGGACCATGACGCAGCGTCAGCGCCGTGCCGCGCACCCCGTCGAAGGCATTTTGCGCCAAAACGTCCATAGTCATCTTCACGCCCTGCCGCAGCATCGGCAGGTCCCCGGGTGCAGAGAGATAGTTGGCGAAAATGCGCGGATGCATACCGGCATCGCTGCTTGCCGCCCGCACTGAGCCGCGGCTCGCCGGATAGCCGTGATTGATGTAGATGGTCAGGCCGTGCTCATTCGGCCACGAGCTGTCGTGGCTGGTAACCAGCGCTGGTGTCAGATGCAATTGCAGGTCGGGATATTGAAGCTCGGGACTGCTCTTCAGGAACGCCCCCGTTGACAGCGGCGCCTGCGCGGCGAGCCCGGTCCGGGTCGCTGCATATTGCAATGCCACGGCCGTGCCGCGAACCGGATGCAGCCAGCGATAGTGGCTGATTGGCTTGGTGATCCGCGACATCAGGCAGACGCACAGATGGTCCTGCAGGTTCTCTCCCACCTGCGCGCGGTCGGCCACCACCGGAATACCTAGTTTGCGCAGATGGTCGGCTGGGCCGACGCCCGAAAGCTGCAGCAGTTGCGGAGAGTTGATCGTCCCGCCCGACAGGATGACCTCGCCTTCGCAATGCGCCTGTTCGATCTTGTTGCGGCGACGATACTCCACGCCGACCGCCCGCGAGCCTTTCCATAGAACGCGCGAAGCCAGCGCACCGGTGATGACGGTAAGGTTGCGACGTGCCCGCGCGCGCCGCAGGAAGGCAGTCGCCGTGCTCCAGCGCCGCCCGCGATAGACGGTTGCATCGAAATCGCCGAAGCCTTCCTGGTCCTCGCCGTTGAAATCGTCGCTGAGCTTATAGCCGGCCTGCTTTCCGGCATCCACGAACATGTCGCACAATGCAGACGTACGGCGCGCGCGTGTGACCCGCAGCAGGCCGTCCGCGCCATGATGCTGGCCGGCTCCCCGCTCATTGGCCTCGACACGCTTGAAGTAGGGCAACACCTCCCGGTGAGACCAGCCCTCGGCACCCAGATTGGCCCAGCGGTCGTAGTCGCCGGCATTGCCGCGCGTATAGACCATACCGTTGATCGAACTCGACCCGCCGATCGTCTTGCCGCGTGGCCAGAACAGCGAGCGGTTGTGAAGATGCGGCTCCGGCTCGGTGTAATAGCCCCAGTTCAACTTCAGGTTCGGGGCCACTGCCGGCAGCGCGGCCGGAATGTGGATGAGCGGCTTGCGGTCCCAGTTACCGGCCTCAAGCAGTAGGACCCGGTTTTTCGGATCGGCGCTGAGACGCTCCGCCAACACGCAGCCGGCCGAACCGGCACCGACGATGATGTATTGATAGGTCATGTATTCTCTATTCCATCACGATTAGGAACGGGGTGTCTGGGCGGCGAGGCGGATTTCGGCGAGCCCGCCCACAAGGCGATTGGCGATCACGGCCAGGCATGCGATCGCCAGGCCTCCTGTGAGGCCCTGACCGGGGTCGACCTTGGCCAGCGCGCTCAGCGTCTCGCGGCCCAGGTCCTTGGTGCCGATGAGCGCGGTGACCACCAGCATGGCCAGCGCCATGACGATGGTGCCGTTCAAACCCAGCAGCACTTGTGGCGCTGCCGTTGGCAGCTCGATCTTGAACAACCGCTGCAGCGAGGTCATGCCGAGCTGCGTGCCCGCTTCCTTGAGCGACTCCGGAACTCCGCGGATGCCGAGTTCGGTGAAGCGAATAGCCGGGCAGATCGCATAGGCGGTGATGGCTACGAACGCAGGGAATTCGCCGGCACCGAAGAACATGATCACTGGGATGAGGTAGACGAAGGCTGGCAGCGTCTGCAGCGTATCGACGATAGGCATGATGATGCCGGCGGCGGTGCGGCTACGGCCGGCAAGGATGCCGAGCGGAATGCCGAACAGGGAAGCCGTGACCACCGCGACGGAGCAGAGGTAGATCGTCAGCATGGTCACCTGCCACAGGCCAACCGCCGCGATCGCGAGCATCAGCGAGCCCACGAGCAGCGCCCGCCTCCACCCGCCGATGAGATAGCCAAGCAGCGAAACGAACAGCACGCCCACGATCCATGGAATGCCAACCATGAAGGTCTTGACCGGGATCAGTACATGGATCAGTAGCCCGTTCTTGATGCCGTCCATCAGCCAGAACAGATTGACGTTGGTCCATTCCACGATGTTGTCGGCAAAGGAGCCCGTCGATACATTCCATTCGGCCGGGAATACGGCCAGCTGCGGCACGAACAGCGACGCGGCCGTCGGCACCAGTAGCACCGCGCCGATGATGATCAGGAAATTCCGCAGCGCGATGCGGCGGCCGCTAGCGCGTTTGACCGAGCTCTGGAAAAACCGGTCGAGCAGGATCGCCATCAGCGTGATGCCCAGGCCTGCCTCGAGGCCGCGGCCGATATTGAGCTGCCTAAGGGCAACTAAAATGTCGTAGCCCAACCCGTTGGTTCCCACCATCGAGGCCAGCACGGTGCAGGAAAACGACAGCATCACGATCTGATTGATGCCCACGCGCAGTTCGGCCTGCGCTGTCGGAATGAGGATCGTCCACAGCTCCTGCCGCCGGTTGCAGCCAACCGAGTGGGCGAGTTCGCCAATCGAATTTTGCGCAAGGTTGAGGCCCGCCACCGTGGTACGGATCATCGTCGGCACGGCGAAGATGACGGTTGCCAGGATGGCGGGGGAATAGCCGAGTCCGAAGAAGACAATAAGCGGCACCAAATAGGCGAAGATCGGCATGGTCTGCAGCTGGTCGAAGGCCAGCAGTGCCGGTGTCTGAATCTTCGGGCGGCGCCACAGCATGATGCCGAGCCAAAGCCCAAGTCCGGCACCAATTGGCACCGCAATGGTGAGAAGCGATATGGTCTGCATAGCGCTGCGCCAGAGGCCGAAGCCGAGCAGATAGCATGCGCTGAACGCGGTTAGAAAAGCGAGGCGTGCACCGGCCAGCCGCCAGCCGAGCAACACGGCGGCCACCGAAAGCCCGAGCCATGACAACGGCGGCACGATGGTAACCTGCTGGGAGCCGAAGCCCTTGTAGATGCCATCGACCAGGACGACCTGGATGATCTTGGTCGGCCATTCGATGACGGCCGAAAGCGAGCGGGTTAAATCCTTGAGCGCCACGTCGCCGACGATGTGGCTCTCTGAAATCCACTTCAGTCCGGAGCTCAGGTATTTCGCGGCCGGCAAGATGTATTCGCGCGGCCACGCCACGAGCCAAGCCGGCAGGAATGGCGCCAGCATGTAGATAGCGGCGATCACCAGAAGGCTTGCGACTATTCCAACCTGCCGCGCCTTGTATGCGCGCGCAGGTGCAGGGACGGGTGGTGAGATCGAAAGCTGATAGGTCAATGTCACCACCCGCACTCTTCGTCGCTTATTGGAGCCAGGCGGTCCAACGGTCCTTGTTCTTCTGCATCCAGGTATCGACGGCTTGAGGCACGCTCTTGCCGTTGAGGCTGATGTCTATCAGCGCCTCGGCATATTCTTTGTTGTCGAGCTTGACTGCCTCGAAGATCTTGTAGGCGTGCGGCCACTTTTCCTTGGCGCCGTTCCAGGCCAGCTTCAGGATCGGACCCTTCGGCTTCTCACAAGCGTAGCTCTTGTTTGCGAAGCATTCGTCGGAATAAGGCGGCAGCTCCACATATTCGCCCTTGAAGACGAAGGGAGCCCAATGTGGTTCATAGAGCCACGCAAGGATGGGAACCTTGCGCTGGACGGCCGACTTCACTTCCGCCAGTAGCGCGGCTTCCGAACCGGCGTGCACGACCTCGAAGTTCAAGCCTAGACTGGCGAGACGCTGCTCGTCGAACCCGCCCCAGTCCTCGGGAAATGCCAGCAGGCGGCCCTTGCCGCCAGTTTCGGGCGTAGCGAAAAGCTTCGCACAGTCTTTCAGCGCCTTGTAGTCAGGCAGGCCAGGGCACTGTTCCTTGACGTAGTCGGGATACCAGTAGCGATCCATGCCTAGAAGGCCGATTTCGCCGACATTGGTCATCTTGGCGGCCTTAAGCAGCGGCGGCAATTCCGGGTGACTCGTGGTCCAGGACTCCGGCTGGAAAGTGACATCACCATTCTCGAGCGCCGTATAGACAGAGCTCGCATCGATGGTCACGGGCTCGGCATTGTAACCCGCTTCCTTCAGCAACCGCACCAACAGCGCCGTGCTAAACTCGCTACCCGCCCAATCGTGCTGAGCGACCTTGATCGGATCCGAAGATTCCGGCGTGAACGCCAGGGCACTCGACGAAAGCATGAAGGCGCCGGCCATTGCGCCGGCGACAAGCGAGAATGTGCGACGGGTGAACGTCGACTTGAGAGGATTCTGCATCGTTCTTTGTTTCACCTTTGAAAAAGAAGCCGTGCGGTTCTTGTAGTTTTGGACAGACATCCCCCGAGCGTAGGTCACGAGCAATCGCTTCGCGCTGCTCTATTTTTTTATCCTGATGAGCGCCCACCTTCAGCACGCTCATTCAGTATTGATCCAGATCAACGGTCAAATATGAATCCCTGAGAAGCCTCCTCAGTTTGACATCGCCATTGAGCAGATGAATTTCGCCTCGATTTGATCGCCCGCGCGCAACGATTTGCGATCAAAACTTGATCCAGGTCGTCTTCAGCGCGGTGTATTTGTCGAGCGCGTGCAACGACAGGTCCCGGCCCATGCCCGACTGCTTGACCCCGCCGAACGGAGTCTGCGCGCTGAACGCGTCGACGGTGTTGACCGAGACAGTGCCCACCTTGAGCGCCTCCGCCACGCGGTGAGCGCGCGAGATCTTGCTGGTCCACACCGAAGCGGCCAAGCCGTAGATTGTATCGTTGGCCAGCGTCACGGCTTCGGCTTCGTCGTCGAAGCCTGTCACCGCCAGCACTGGTCCGAAAATCTCGTCACGCGACAGCGGGTCCTTCGGGTCGACGTCGACGAAGATGGTCGGTTCGATGAAGCAGTCGCCGCCATCGATGGTCATGCGCTCGCCACCTAGCACCAGACGCGAGGTCTCGCGTGCCGCCTTGATGGCGCCCTCGATGCGCGCTGTGTGACGGGCATCGACGATTGCGCCCATGGTGGAGTCCGGGTCTAGCGGGTTACCGGGTCGGAAGCCCGCCGCCTTCTCCTTGAGCTTCTCGATGAACTCGTCCTTGATGGAGTTCTGCACCAACAGCCGCGAATTTGCCGAGCAGATTTCGCCCTGGTTGAAGAAGATGCCGAACGCCGCCATCTCCGCCGCGGTATCGATATCTTCCACGTCCTCGAACACCAGATTGGGCGACTTGCCGCCGCATTCGAGCCAGACCTGCTTCATGTTCGACTGCGCCGCATAGCCGAGGAAGGCCTTGCCCACGGCCGTCGAACCGGTGAAGGCCAAGCAGTCGACGTCCATGTGAAGTCCGAGCGCCCTGCCCGTCTCCGGTCCAGTGCCCGGAACGACGTTGAGAACACCCGCGGGCAGGCCGGCCTCCATGGCAAGTTCGGCCAGGCGCAGCGCTGTCAGAGGCGACTGTTCGGCGGGCTTCAGCACCACGCTGTTGCCAGCGGCGAGCGCGGGTCCGCATTTCCAGGTCGCGATGTTGAGTGGGTAATTCCACGGCACAACCGCGCCAATCACGCCAAGCGGTTGCCGGCGCACCAGTGCCAGATTTCCCGGATCGGTCGGCGCAACCTCGTCGTAGATCTTGTCGACGGCCTCGCCGTACCATTGGAACAGATCTGCCGAACCCGGCACGTCATAGGTTCTGGCGTCTACCACCAGCTTACCCATGTCGAGGCTTTCCAGCAGAGCCAGCTCATCGAGATGCGTGCGCAAAAGGTCGGCCAGCCGCAGCAGCACGGCTTTGCGTTCGGACGGTGCAGCGCGCGACCACACGCCGGACTCAAAAGCAGTCCGGGCGGACGCTACCGCGCGGTCGACATCCTCGGCGCCACAAGCCGCGACCTGCCCGAGCACCTGTCCCGTTGCCGGGTTGATGCTGTCGAACGTCCGCCCGCTCGCCGACGGCTGGAACTTACCGTTGATGAATGCCTCGGTCCGGGGCGAGATCTTTTGTGCGAGCGCAACCCAATCGTGCTTAGCGTAACTGGTCATATGCATTCCTCAATGGTCGCTGAATTCGGTGTGCGTGTCCGAGGGCCCGTCACGCAGATCAGTAGTGAGAAGGCGGCGCGAGCCGGGGCAGCAGTCGCTCAGCCCACAGGGCGTGCGCGAGCAGGCGTTCGTCGTCATGAAGGCCGGAGATCAGCTGCACGCCGACTGGCAAACCGGCGGGCCCGACAAATCCCGGCAAGGTGATCGCCGGCAGCCGTAGCAGCGTCCAGGCGCGGCTGAAGATTGGATCCCCGGTGGCGCCGAGACCGAGCGGAGCCTCGCCCACTGCAGCCGGAGCAAGCAACACGTCATAACGTTCGGTCAGATCCCGGACACGCGCCCGCAGCTCCTCGGCGCGTCGCAGATTGCGCACATGCTCGGCGCGTCCGATGCGCGTGCCGGTTTCGAGCATGCCGCGCAGCACGGGACTCAGCCTGTCAGGTTCCGAGGCCAGCTCGCAGGCAAGCGTCTGCGCCGCTTCGAATGCCATGATGCTCGCATGCAAATCAGCAGCATCCTCGAAGCTCGCCATGTCCACGTCTTCGACTTCGGTCTCCGTCGCGAATGCCGCCGCGGCACCGGCGATTGCGTCGCGCGTAGCCTGCTCGGCCTTATTCCACCATTGCGTACGGCAGACGCCGACACGACGGGGCGTGGCAGGATCAGTAACCGGGAGCGCCGGTATAGGATTGGCCAGAACCGAGTGCACCGCCGCCATGGTGGCGACGTCGCGGCTCAACGCTCCCAGCGTGTCGAAGGACGGCGCAAGACCTTTGACACCGGCGAGGCTGTAGGTGCCGTAACTCGGCTTGAAGCCGACGACGCCGCAGAAGGAAGCCGGCCGCGTAATTGAAGCGGCGGTCTGCGAGCCGAGCCCGGCATCGATTAAGCCCACGGCCACTGCCGCTGCCGAGCCGCTCGACGAGCCGCCGGGTGTGCGCGCGCCGTCATACGGGTTGCGCGTCGGCCCCGGCGAGAAGAAAGCGAATTCAGTCGTCACCGTCTTGCCCATCACCACCGCGCCGGCTGCACGAAGCTGGGCCACCGCCGCTGCGTCGCGTACCGGCATGGTTCCGGCATGGATCGGCGAACCGCACCCCGTGGGATAGGGCGTTGCATCTATGATGTCCTTGACCCCGAGCGCGAGTCCAGCCAACGGCGATGCGTCTGCCCGCGCGTTGACCTCGGCAGCCTCAGTAAGAGCCACTTCGGCGTCCCGCACGACGAAAGCACGCAGTTCGGGTTCGAAAGTCTCGATCCGTGCGAGGCAGCGTTCGATGTGCTCGCGTCCGGACGTTTGCTCAGCAGCGATATCCAGTTCCCCCTCCTGCATCAGAATTTAAGCGCCGCCATCACAGGGGGTCCGCATGCCGGGAACGCCCCCTTTGAAACGGTCCACGCAGTATTGTTCGAAGGTTCGCACCGACGCGGTGCTCGCGCCCTGCTCGAGCGTGGCCATGCCGAGCGCGAGGGGTGAGATGTTGCCGGTTAGCGGAATGCTGACCAGCGGGTGGCCGTCCAGCGCGATTTCACAGCGCGGCAGCATCGTCTGTATGGTCGCGCCATAGCCATTGGCCACCAGCGAACGCACGACCTCCGGACTCTTCGTGACTTGGGTGATGTTGGGCGACACCCCACCTTGCTCGAAGACCGAGAGGAAATATTCGCGGCTGAGTGGCAGGTCGAGCATGATGTAGGAGAACTCCGCGAGCTCGCTGATCTGCACCTCCTCGTGCTGCGCAAGCGGATGATCGCGCGCCACCACCACATGCGGCCGCAGGTTCGCCAGCGTGGTGAAGCGGATGTCCTTGGGCAGCTGCATGTCGTAGGTCAGCGCGACATCGATCTGGGCCAGCCGAAGGCGCCGGATGATCTCCGCCTGGTCGAGATCAGCGAACGCGAGCTGAACCGCCGGATGCGCAGAACGGAAAGGCTCCAGAAGGCTGGGCAGGATCACCGGGGCGACGGTCACCAAGCATCCGATCGACAGCGGCCCCTGCACCACCGAGCTCAGCTCGTTGGCAACGACGTATAATCCGCCCATGCGGTTGATGATGTCCCGCACCTCGCGCATCAGCCGTTGACCGGCAACCGTCAGGATGATGCCCTGCGCCGGATTGCGGACGAATAGATTCACGCCGAACTCGGCTTCCAGCGACGAGATGGCCGCCGAAATCGAAGGCTGCGATATCCGGGCTCGCGCCGCTGCAATGGTGATGCTGCCGGCGTCCGCAGCCGCCAGGAAGTATTCAAGTTGCTTGAGTGTGAAGCGCAAAGATCCGGCTCCTCCCAGTGGTTCCGTGCTTAAAAAAAAAGCACCCACCACATGGGCTAAGTTGTCTGAAACACGCAGCCCGGCACATCCACTACGCCGCCGCCAAGCCGGCCCGCTTCGCCGCGCTCGTCGATCATGCCAAGTAGAATGATCGGTCCCTTGCCAGCTTTTGCTGCTCGGTCGGCCAGACATCCGACCAGGCGCCCACCGAGCCCCGGATGCTTGCCGCCGAGGATGGCAGCACCCCGCTGGAGTGCGTCGTCGGGCAGATAAGCAGCCAGGTTCGCTGCCAAGACCGGCGCCGTCGCAAGATTCATGCCGCCGAGTCCGAAGAAGTCGATCACGGCGCTGTCGCCAAGCGCGCCAGTCGGTCCGCTGCCGGCAAAGCGCGGATCGACGGTGCCGACAGGCTTGAGTGCGTCCGAAATTTTCCAGCGGCCTGGCTCTCCGGCCAGCACGTAGCCGAACGTTACGCCGTTGCCGCCAGCGCGCGACACCAGTGACGAGCCCTCCACTCCCTCCGCCGCGCTGGATTTAAGCGCAATCGACGCCATCCATATGTTCAACGCGAAGGCGGCCGCCCCGTTGAGAAACTCCGAAACGCGGCCCGGCGTGTCGAAGGCTCGCCGCCGCAACGCGCTGGCGATGAGCCCGGAGCCAGCGCTGGTTTGGGCGTGGCCGTCGTCGCCATGACTGAAGGACTCGAGCATCAGCGGAAGCACATCCAGCGGTTCGGCCAGGCAACCGGTCAGCCAGTCGGCAAGCTCGCCGTTCAGCCAGCGGTGTTGATCCATTAGGCGCTCGTCCCGCCGTCCTAAGCGGGTGGCGATATCGGCGCCTTCGTTGAGCACGCAATAGCGTGCGCGACCGCTGGCCGGATCGCTGATCCGGACCGCTGCCATGGACGGTGACGCCACACCTGCAAGCGGCACGAGAAGGCCATGGTCCTGTGCCGGTTCGACCGCGACCGCGCCGGCCGCGATCAGCGCTTCCGCCTCGTCCCAGCTTTTTGCCCAGCCTTCATACAGGCAGCCGAACGCCAGCGAATTGCGCACCGGCGCGGGAATGACTTCGGCCGAGTCGTACGCCGGGCCCGCATGGAACAGGCAGGGGCTTTTCTGAGGAGCGACGTCGCCGATCTTCACGACGCCGTCCCAGCGCGGACGCGTGGCGATGACGCGCCTCAATGCCTCGTCATTTGCAGTGGCCGTTGCCGGACCGGTGTCGTTGAGCTGTCCGTGCATCTACTCAGCCTTGATCCAGGTTTCGCTGTGCGCCAATGCAGCCGACTGCGCCCGGCCTCCGAAGAAGTCGCGCTCCACCGTACTACCGGGCAGAACCTCGCCGTTAACCCGCACCTCGGCGGAAGACGCCGGCTGGAAGATGCTCAGCATGACGTGCTCGAGCGTTTGGGTCTGGTTGGCGGGTACGTCGGCGGCAAACGGTGTCTGCAGGTCGCGCCAGGTCAGGCTTGCGCTGCGGCCGTCGGCGGTCTCGGCGTACTCGGTGGCAAAACCCGGATAGCTGTGGCTGACACTGAAGGTCGCGTCGCCGATGATCTCCATCTTGGCCAACGCCGCATGCGCGGGGCGGAACAGGCCGAAGCGCTTGACGAAACGCTCAATCAAGTCGTGCGCCAGCGGCACATTATCGGTCAGACACACGCGGCGGCCTTCGCGCTCCGGATCGTAGGGGTTTTCGAGCACGAGGATGACGTTGCCACGCCCCTTGTCGGAGAAGACGACGCGGAAGAACAGAGACAGGCTCGACCAGTCACCTGACGGGTCCGTCTTCAGATAGACAAATGGATTGTCACCGGTCCAATCAACAACGCCCGCGCGAACACCATTGGTCATACTGTCTGTTCCTTGGTCAAAGTCTTGCGCATTTCGAGATAGTTGGAAGAGGGTTCCCAGCCGAGATAGTCGCGTGCCTTCGCGCTCGAGAAGATCGACGCGCGCGGGTTCTGTTCGAAGATGCGCGGATTGGGAATTTCGGGCAGCGCGCCGAAACGGTCGGCATACCACTCCAGCGTCGGCTCGGGACGCGAAGTATCGGCTGCGCTCAGGAAGAACTCGCCCTGCCGCACATTAGAGACCAACGCGGCGGCAAAGGCGCGGGCGACATCCTCGGCTGTCACGTAATAGAAGAGCCAATTGCGATCGGGTGCCTCGACGAACTCGACATACTGAGCGAAGGTTTCCTGCAGCACCACCGCGAGCGGCCGCAGCGACAGCACGCTCATCGACGTTCCCTGCGCGAAGCTCAGCGCCATCTTCTCCATCAGCAGCTTGCTGACGCTATAGGCCTGCACAGGGCGATTCTCGTGCCGCTCATTCACCTGGAGATAATGCGGACGCCACTCGGGCCGCATTTCGGAAAGGCCGCAGGCCGAGATGCTGGAGCACAGCACAACCTTTGACAGATTGTTCTCGCTCGCCGCCTGCAGCGCATGCCAAGTGCCGAGCGTGTTAACGCGGATATATTTCTCAGGCGCCGCCTTCCAGTCGAAGTCGATCGCGGCCAGATGCACCAGCGCATCGGCGCCCTTGCAGACACGCCGCAGCGCATCGAGATCCATCACGTCCACAGTTTCATGCTGCACGCCGCTGTCGTCGGCAACAAGATCGGCGTTGATCACGTCATAGGACTTGGCCAGCTCGCGCACGACGTAGCGCCCCACTCGGCCGGATCCTCCTGTCACCACCACTTTTCTGATCATTGAGAAAGCACTCCCCCTAGATATCGAGCACGAGACGATCGCCGGCGGCGCGGGAAACGCAAACCATCATGGTGTTGCCTCGCTCGCGCTCTGCCGGCGTCAGCACTTGGTCGCGGTGATCGATGCGGCCTTCGAGCACGCCGCACTCGCACGTGCCGCATGAGCCCGAGCGGCACGTCGAGTCGATCTTGATGCCCTCCGCGCGCAGCACCTCAAGGATCGAGCGGTTGGCCGATACCATCAGCACTTTGTTGCTGCGCGCCAGCTTCAGCTCGAAGGTGCGCTCGCCATTGCCGAGTTCGGGCGGGGTGAAACGCTCAATCGAAAGGCTCCAACTCCCATTTGCAGTCGCAGCCAGCTTTTCGAGAGCGTCCAGCATCGGCGCCGGCCCGCAGGCTTGCACGGCTGTACCGGCGAGCAGCGATTCGAGCTTTGCCGCCAGATCGAAATTGGGCTCAGCGGACGCGTAGAACTGGACCTTTCCGCCCGGATAGGCACGCAGCTGCTCAGCATAGACGAAGCGGGATTCGCTGCGCGCCAGATAGACCAGCTCCCACGATTTGCCGCGCGCCGAGACGGCCGCAATCATCGGCAGAAGCGGCGTGATGCCAATGCCGCCTGCGATGAAGAGATAACGCTCGGCTTTCAAGAAAGTGAAGGCTTGGCGTGGGCCGATCGCGGGCACCATTGCGCCGAGCACTGCGTTTTTGTGCATCCACACCGAGCCGCCCTGCCCTTCCGGCTGCAGCTGCACGGCGATGCGCCAGTGCTGGCGATCAGAGTAATTGCCGAGCAGGGAATAACTCCGCCCTTCCGTCCTGCCCGCTAGCGGAAGAAGGAACTCGACATGCGCGCCCGGTTGCCAAGCTGGCAATGGCGCGCCGTCGGCGCTTGCAAATGTGAACTCTTCAATTCCTTCGCCAACCGAACGGCGTCCGGTTACCTCAAGGACTAGCGAAATCGCGGCCGGCTTCTCGCCTGCGGCCTTTTCGATCGGGCTCATCTGGTTCATCGACGCACTCCGCTCACGACGCGGCGCGGTAGCGGTCGATCAGCCAGCCGTAGAACTGGGCGATCACCTTCTCCTTCGGCGACAGACGTCCGCGCGGCGCGAAGCGCGAGCGCAAGCCTGCCTGGCTGCGGCTCCAAGCATAGAGGTCTTCCTCCATCACCGGCCCGAGGTCGTTCTTCTCCATGGCGGCTGTTTCGGCGAAATTCGGCCCCTCCAGGGTCGACTTCGGGAATAGCCAGGAGACACCGAAATAGGATTGCTCCGGGCCGCGTGGCAGCCACAGGAAGTACTTCACCTTGTCCGACTGTGTCACGATCAGCAGGTTCGGCATAACCGTGACGTACTGCAGGCCAGAGCGCTCCAGCTTTGTGAGATCAGGCAGCAGCGGATGCAGGATCTTGCCGGTGCGCGTCGGCGCGGGGTCGAGCACTTCGCTCTTCAGCTGATAGGCGATGATGCCGCGTTCCGGATCGGAAAGGTGGGTGTCCTCGTCGATGCAGTCTTCCGGCGTCGGATAAAAGTTGCACCAGGTGCCGCTATGCAGATGCGTACAGTGGTAGCACTCGTCGCCGTAGATCTTCCAATCCCAGTCATAGGGAATCATCTCCAACGGCGTAGCGGCGGAGAGTTCCGACATACGGAAGTTCGCCAACTGCCCGGAGAGATGCGCAAGGCGCTCGCCGACGGGGGCCAGGCTCTCATCGAAGGTGATAAAGATGAAGCCTTCCCAGATTTCGCTGCGGATGCGCGGCAGACACACGGCGCCCTTGTCGAAGTCGTCGACATCGTTGAGCGCCGGCGCGGAAAGCAGATTGCCATCCAGGCTGTAGACCCATGAGTGCAACGGGCAGCGGATGCGCTTCGTGTTGCCGTGCCCGTCGAGAAGCAGCATGGCACGATGCTGGCACACGTTGGTCAGCACATTGACGTTGCCCGCACCATCGCGAATGGCAAACAGCGGCTCCTTGCCCACAGTGATCGTGAAGTAGTCGCCGCTATTGGGAATGTCCGTGGCGCGGCCGATGCAGAACCACTCCTTCTCCCAGACCGCCTTGAATTCGAAATCGTAGAATTCGCTCGAGGTGAAGCAGGCGCCCGGCAACGCATGAGCCGGACCTTTGATGCCGTCGGATTTGTCGAATTCATGCAGCGGAATCGGACATTTGATTGCGGCGGAGCTGCTCTTCTCGATCATTATCGATCTCATCTTAGGGTCTTTGGCTGCGATGCTTTTGCGATGGCCGAGCGAGTTATATTGCTCGGTCGCACACCACGAAAACCGCCAAAAACACAAGGCAAGACCTCAGCAAAACCTAAGAGCACGCGTGCGGGCGGCCGCTGACAGCCGGCCGCAGGCGGTCTGAATGAGCCGGAGCCTGACCAGCTCTGGATGGAGAGCCCAGGATCGGTGCTTTCTCTGGATGGAGACAGATCTCAGCCAGCGAAGTGGCTTGAAACCGGCGCGCGAACACGCCGCCTCTCAGCTTCAGTTACCAGCTTCCGATGTTCGGCATCGAGATCCACGGCTCGGCCGGCGGAAGTTTCTCGCCCTTCTGCAAAAGCTCGATGGATATTCCCTCGGGCGAGCGGACGAAAGCCATGTAGCCGTCGCGCGGCGGCCGGTTGATGACGATGCCTCCATCCGCAAGCTTCGTGCAGAAGGCGTAGATATCGTCGACCTCAAAGGCTAGGTGCCCGAAATTGCGGCCGCCACCATATTCCTCGCGATCCCAGTTGTAGGTGAGTTCGAGGATCGGCGCGTTGGAGGCCTTCGCGTCGGTCAGGTCCTTGGGCGCGGCCAAATAGACGAGCGTGAATCGCCCCGTCTCACTTTCGCGCCGCCGCACCTCCACCAACCCCAGCTTGCCGCAGTAGAAGCCCATTGCCTCTTCGAGGTCCGTCACCCGGACCATTGTGTGCAGATACCGCATTTCAGAGCTCCCTCGATTCCAAATCCCCATACACGCTTCGCGCGGCCGCGCATTTCGGATTTGCTGAGGGGGTTCATCAAGCTTCCAAGGGTCGGCGGAGCGGCAATGCCGATGCTGCTCCGGCCGGCGCGTGTCCGGACCCGCCAGCTGACGCGAGGGTGGCCGGAGACCCGAGTCCCGGTGTTAGGGCATGATATGTCCGCCATCTCTGGGGATAGTCATCGCCGATAACCAGTCAGATCGAGTTCGGAGTTCCGCTTTGGGCCAGCAGCAGACGGAATCAGACCTCAACGTGTTAGATCGATATCGGTGGCATGAACGCGATGCGTTGCAGCCAGTGCTGCTGGTGAGCAAGCGTCGTCCCTTCGCCATACAGCCGCTTATGGCCCATTAGGTCTTCCTGGATATCGCGCGGCCCATCGCCATGTTGGCGCTGCCGATCTCAATTTCTTTCCGCCTCCATGCGTCAAAACGGCAACGCCTTTCGGAGTGCTCGTCCCAGTGATCCTGCACCCTTCTTTACAGCGCCTCCGGCTTTAGTCGCAGGATTCTCAATGATATCGGCTGTCTTTAGCCGGCGTAGAGGATCAATCCGCAAGGTTTTGCCGACGAATGGAAATGCCGTCCCGACTCCTATGCCGGGGATTAGGCCTTTCGAAAATCTGAGCGGCTCGGAAAGTACGCCGCCGATCGTCGCGTGAATGATCCGCCCAACGGTATTGTGGCGCTTGCAGGATTTCGTCTTGGTGCAGATGTTGACTTCGCCCTCTTGCAAAAGCACGAGGGTGTCGCCATTGCCGTCGACATACACGTCAAACACGGTTCCTCGCACGCCGATGGTCGCGGAAGGCGTTTCGATACGGTAGGCGTCTTTCTTCTCTGAGCCGGTGATGAACCTGAACGTCCCTTTGAGGAAGTTCACGCCGATACTTGTCACTCCGGCAGACTTTCCGATGACAAAATCATCGAGCTTCAAATCAGCGTTCGGGCCGATCGCAAGCTTGGTTTGATCATCAAGTTTGAGTTCGGCCTCCGACGCATCGCCAGTTTCCAGGTACTCGCTTCGATGAACGCGGCCACCCTCCTGCAAATTGCGCTTGTCGTCGCCAAGCGTCGCCAGAACATCGCGCTTTATCGTGATGGCAGTACCGACCTCCGGCGTCGCATCGTCGGCGAGAGCCGGCAAGCCAGATGCCGCGATCGATACCAAAAACGCAGCAATAAGACGCCTATTCCGAAGCGAAGGCAGCGAATACGCGATCGCCATGGCGATGACCCGAAGTTTATATTTCCCTCAATATGAGCCCATATGTAACATGGGCCGTGAAATGCGCCATGGGCTTTTTTACACCGCATGCAGAATGAGCGGCTAATCCACAAACGCCGGTTAAGCATTCGAACAACGTATTGCTTGATAATTGGCAGCGTTCTTGTAACGGCCGTCCTACTTCGGCAGGCCAATCCCGATTTTGTCGCGCGCTTGCGGTTGCTCGGCTTCGACATGCTGCAGCAGACGCTGCCACGCGTGCCCAATCCGGACTATCCGGTGCGGATCATCGATATCGATGAGCCATCGATAGAGACATTCGGCAACTGGCCATGGCGACGGGATCTTCTCGCCAAGCTCGTTGATAAGTTGCTCGCCGCGGGCGTCCGCGTCGTCGCCTTTGACATGGTCTTTCCGGATGCGACCCCGGGTCCACTGGATCAGTTGCCCGAGACTTTGCGCAATTCGGACGAGCTAAAACCGTTCATCGCGAAGCTTGCCGAGGTCGGATTGCCCGATGATATCTTCGCCGAATCCATCCGGGCTCGACCAGTCGTGCTCGGTACCATCGGGACATCGCAGGCAACTGGTTCCACGCCAAAAGCCAAAGCTTCATTCGCGACAATTGGCGAAAATGTTGCGGACTTCGCGCAAGGCTTTCCAGCTGCGACCGGAAATCTTCCTGTCCTCGAAAAGGCCGCAGCTGGTGTGGGTGCCCTCAACTGGTTTCCAGATCATGACCAAATCCTCCGTCGCATACCGACAGTGGTGAAAATATCGGACGGCCTCTTTCCATCACTCGTCACCGAATCGCTCCGGGTCTTCAATGGCGCAAAGACCATCGGTGTGCGCTCGGCGGGGGACGGCGGCTTTACCGGCAACAGAGGCATTACGACGGTCGGGGTCGGAAATACGGTGGTCCGCACCGATGGCGACGGCCAACTCTGGCTCTACTTTTCGCATCACGATCCGAGGCGCGCGATTTCAGCGGCTGACGTGCTGAACGACAAAGCCCCCGCGAATAACCTCATCGGACGTATCGCAATTATCGGAACCAGCGCACCGGGCCTCCTGGATTTGCGCGCGACGCCTCTCGACCCGGTCATCTCTGGCGTCGAGATTAACGCCCAAGCCCTTGAGCAAATGATCGATGGGCGAATGTTGCTCCGGCCCGATTATGCGAAGGGACTGGAATTTGTTCTTGCCGTCGCGTCTGCGCTGCTGCTCGCAGCCATAGTGTACCTCGCGGGTCCTCGCATCGCTGCGGCCGTCGGATTTGCCGCCGTTTGTCTGTATGCCCTGGGTGCCCTTTGGGCATTCTCCCAAGGGGTCCTGCTCGACGCCGTCTTTCCGATAATGACGAATTCTGCGGCCTACATTTTCGGAACGGGTTACCTCTATTTTCACGCGGAAAGCGAACGAGACCGTGGGCGTCAAGCCCTGCAGCGGATTGCGCGCGAAATGGAGGCTGCTGCACAGATTCAGCGCACCTTTCTTCCGAAAGAAACGCCCGGCGGTCCGCTCGCTGACAAGTTCGATATCTTCGCAGTCATGAAGCCCGCCAAGTCGGTGGGCGGCGATTTCTTCGATTACTTCCTCGTCAACGATACCAAGCTCGGTTTCCTCGTCGGCGATGTTTCCGGCAAGGGCGTGCCGGCTGCGCTCTTCATGAGTGTGTCGCGCACCGTTCTTCGGACAATAGCTGTCGAGGACGAGGATCCCGGGCGCGTGCTGTCGAAAGTCAACGCAATCCTCTCCCGAGACAACTCCGAAGGAATGTTCGTCACAATCTTCTATGCCGTTCTCGACCTTGAAACCGGCGCACTCAACCTGTCGAGCGCAGGTCACGACGATGCGCTTCTCCTAGTTGGCGGCAAAGACTGCAAACCGTTGCACTACATGGGGCCCGCCATTGGCATTTTCGATTTCGCCGACTATCCGACGGAAACCCACCAATTGGTGGCTGGCGACAGCATTTTGTTGCTCACGGACGGCATCACGGAGGCTTTCAACATCGACGGCCGAGTATTTGGCTCGGACCGGCTCGTGAAATGGGTGAGCCGGCAGGCGCAGACCTCCTCTGCCGATCTCGTTCAAACATTGACCGAAGAGGTGGCACGTTTTTCGGAGGGAATGGAGCAGTCAGACGATATCACTTGCGTCGCTATGCGGTTCAAGGGTTAGCGGCACAGACGATCTTGAGCCGATTTAGTCCGCCGTATCGAGAATAATCGACGTGGCTGGCTCGCTCTTTGATCAGCGCGATGCCGAATCCGCCAGGCTCGCCAATCATCAAATCGCGATCCTTCGGCAATTCCCACCGGCGGATATCGAAGTACGTCCCATTGTCGGTGACCGTCGCGTTTGCGAGGCCGCGCTGAAGCTTGATCTCCACAACTGTCATCGGTTCAACGGTATCCCTAAAACCGTAACTAATGAGATTTGCCATAGCCTCATTGAGGCAAAGCTTCAGATCGGCGGCTAGAGACGCCTCAATGCCACTCTCAACAAACTTCTGGTCGAGCCACGCATTAAGTCGTTTTACGTCTGCGGCAGTAGGTTGGAGCCTGATTTGATCCGCTAGGTTCATCTAAACTTTGTCTGCTAGGCGCATGCCGCGATTGCGGCCGTTTCGTCCGCGACGACTGTAATTATAGAGTCGATACCAGTCGAGCGAAGCACCTTTCGCGCATCGGCCGTCGGCCCGAAAACGACGAGGCGCCCGTTTCTTTTGCCGATGTCGCGCGCAGCCTTGACAAGAAGCCTGATGCCAATCGAGGCGAGAAACGTAACGTCGGCAAAATCGACGATGACCTTATTGTTCTTTCCGGAAATCGTGCTGAAGGGCACATCGATCTCGCCTGCCCCCGCGATATCGAGCGCGCCGGTGAGCTTCACTCTGAGGATGTCTCCCGGCAGTCCAACTTGATCTAAGCGCATTTTTTCTTCCCAGTAGTTTTATTGGGGTCGCGTTGGGTTCGCTGAAGCGCCCTATGCGTCAGCGGTGTCGGAGGTGAAAAAGGAGCTGACGAATCCTGAGCCGGCATTTGTCAGATCGAAGGAGTGAAGACCAAGGCTGTCCGACATCATCCTAAAACTCGCAATGCCGCGCACGGAATTGCCATTGCTATCCAAGCGCGGCGAATACGTGCCGACCCCCAATTGACGGTTGACCACGCCGAGGATGCCGCCCCCGACGCCGCTCTTCGCAGGTATTCCGACTTCGTACGCCCATCCGCCGGAGTAATCGTACATTCCACAGGTGAACATCACCGATTGCACGTCGCGTACCGCTTCAATATCGAAAACATGCTGATTGGTGACCGGATGCACGCCGAGGTTCGCGATAGTCGCGCCCATGAATGCCAAGTCGGTGGCCGTCACCATGATCGAGCACTGTTTGAAATAGAGGTCGAGCGCGGGCTCGACGGGCTCTTTCAACGCGCCGACGCTAAGAAGAAGATACGCGATCGCTCTGTTGCGGTGCCCAGTGAGAGCTTCCGAACGGTATACATCCTCATTTAATTTCAGTTGCCGGCCTGCGGCCTGGGAAAATCGCGCGAGAACGAGATCAAAGGCGGCGTCTGGACCGAGGGTGTCGCGGAGCATTCCGGAAATGGCGATAGCTCCGGCATTGACCATCGGGTTGAACGGCCGGCGGGTGACCGGATTGAATTCGATCGCGTTGAACGGATCTCCACTCGGTTCAACCCCGACACACGATAGAACCTCTTTGCGCCCGGAAAGCTCGAGCGCCATGCAGAAGGTCAGTGCCTTGGACGTCGACTGTATTGTGAATTCGACGTCGGCGTCTCCGATCGTATGAACTTGTCCTTTTGTCGTGGCAATCGCGATACCAAATGAGTCCGGAGGCACCTTGGCTAGTTCCGGAATGTAGTCTGCTAGCATTCCGTCGGTCAGAGGGCGTGCTTGCTCATAAATGTCCGTCAACATCCGATCGACTTGGGAATGGTGGTCGGACGTTGTGGTCGTCTCGCCAGCCAGTTCCCGAGATGCAAAAGTGAGTGGATCGGATGAGGCTGGAAGCGTATCCAACGCTTCGCCCCTCTTCGCATCGATCAATTCCGATTTGTCGGTCGGTCGTGAAACATCATCCATCTGTCCTGATTGGCCCCCAGCCTCTCGTTTTTTCCAGAACGCCATTTTCGCTCTCAGAACACAAATTGCTCATTTCTTGGTCAGATCTTGCTCGCGAATGAGCATAAGTTTCGCAAATCCGTGAAGTGTGCAGGCTTGGCGACAAACCGTTTTTTCATCGCAAGTATCGCGGCCGATTGAGATTTTTGAGAAACGGCGCCCCCGGTATCGCATGAGCAAGCGCAAATTCTATGCCATCCCACGTAGGCTGACGTTATCAGCGCCGCAGCCTGGGCGAGAACACTCGTCGTCGGGCGGCGGGTAAGGATGGTCACACCATGTTCGTCGGTGTGAACTCGCTTCGCTTGGGGCCAGATGGGGATTGTCGATCGGGGAGCCCCAGGCATCGGCAAGATCATTATATCCGGCGGCCCTAAGCTTATCCGGATCGATCCTTCGACCAACAAGATCACAAGGGTTTATGACCTTGGATCAGTTGCGAAAGCCAAAGCTTTGTCGACGACGTGCGATTTAATGGCCGGCACGCATACCTCACAGACGCACCGATCGCGCCCTTTCAATTTGATGCGGTTTCATTGGTTGTCGCACGAGGCTTCTGGTCGTTACCATTGATTCTCGTACTTCGTTTGCATCCGCACCATTTGGTCGGCTTGTGACGGGAGTTATCCTCCTGTCATGGGGTTAAAGCTTTCTCGCGCGAGGCGGGTGGCGCTGACGGAGGCGCGCTGCCGCAAATTCGACGAAGCGTCTCACGCGCGGGTTATCCGAACGCGTCGCCCGGTAGACCAGATGGATCGGAATGGGCGTGTCCTCGAAGTGCTGCAGAAGCGGCACGAGCTGCCCGGCCTGGATCGCCGCCTCGGCCTGATACGACAGCACACGCACGATGCCGACTCCGGAAATACTGGCGTCAACAGCGGCCTCGGCCGTGTTCACGTTGAAGCGGGGGTGAACGCGTACCGCCTTGCGGCCGTGGCGTTTGCTCTTGAACACCCAGCGAGAGCCGCCCTGCATGAGTCCGCTGAAAGTGATACAGGGCCGATCCGCGAGATCCGACGGCGAGGAGGGTATGGCTCGGCCCTTCAACAATTGCGGCGACGCGCAGGTCACGAGGCGCAATGATCCGACGCGCATCGCAAGCAGGCCCGAATCCCGCAAATCCCCAATGCGAACCGCCACGTCGATGTCGTCCTCGACGAGATCGATGTTGCGATCGGTCAGCAGCAAGCGGACGTCGATGCGCGGGTGGGGGCCGAGAAATTCGGTGACAAGGGGCAGGATTTGCAGGCGGCCGAAACTGACGGGGGCGGTTATGGCGATTGCTCCGGCGAGTTCCTCGGACTGACCTGCTATGCGGCTCTCCGACGCCTCGAGCGTTTCGATGACCCGTCTGCAGGCATCCAGGTAGTCGCGTCCTGCTGCCGTGAGCGCCATGCGGCGCGTGGTGCGCTCGATGAGTACGCAGTCGAGTTGTCCTTCGAGCTGTGCAAGTAGCCGGCTGATGTTGGCCAGTGGTGTGCCCATGCGGCGCGCCGCCGCCGACAGGCTGCCTGCGTCGGCGACCGCAACGAAGGCCTTCATGGCGCGGAAGCGGTCCATGACATTATTCCAGATTTTGCAAATATATTTCTCTTACTTTCTGTCTACCGGATAAATCGCAGGTGCGCCACTTGTGTGCGTGGGCACAACTGATTTCAGGAACGCGACATGGCCGCCAAGCTCTACGACCTCGAATTATCCGGGAACTGTTACAAAGTGCGGCTGTTGGCAGCGCTGCTCGGCGTTCCGCTCGATATCGTTCCCGTGGATTTTCTCGCCGGCGTGCACAAGAAGCCGCCGCTCGTCGATCTCAATGCCTTCGGCGAAATTCCGATTTTCGAAGACGGCGGCCTGGTGCTGCGCGACAGCCAGGCGATCCTCGTCTACATGGCGCGGAAGTGGGGTGGCGAAAGCTGGCTGCCGACGGATGCCGCGGACCTCGCGCTCGTAGCGGTGTGGTTGATGGTGGCCGAGAACGAGATCGCGCGGGGACCCAACGATGCGCGCCTGCACGACAAGTTTGGCTACAAGCTCGATGCCGATGCGGCTCGCAGCAAGGCGAAGCACATACTCGGGCTCATGGAAAACCACCTGGCGCGGACCGCTTGGCTCGCGCTCGACCGCGTGACGATCGCAGACATTGCATGCATGCCGTATGTTGCGCTCAGTCACGAAGGCGGCGTCCCGATCGATGGCTATCCTGCAGTAACGGCCTGGGTTGAGCGCGTGAAGGCGCTGCCGGGCTTCGTCGGGATGCCGGGGATCTGAGATCGCGAGCTCGCGGTTTCAACTCGAACTGGAGTAACAATCGTGGCGCGGCCTGTATCCGACATCGCGTTCACGCCGTCCGTGAAAGCCGAGCAGGAGCGGAACGGCTCACGTGCGCAGTATGCACGCATGGAGCAGGCGAAGGGCTGGGCGAGTACCGTCACGCCGGACCTTGCCGCGCAGATCGGCGCCGCGCGATCGTTCTATCTCGGCACCGCGAACGCCGAGGGGCAGCCATACATCCAGCATCGCGGTGGGCCGCCGGGTTTTCTCCAGGTGTTGGACGAGCGGACGCTTGCCTTCGCGGATCTTTCCGGAAACCGGCAATACATCACGACGGGCAATCTCGCCGAGAACCCGCGCGCCTTCATTTTTATCATGGATTACGCGCGGCGTCGGCGGGTCAAGATCTGGGGCCGCGCGCGCGTGGTCGAGAACGACGACGAGCTGTTGGCGCGCTTGCGTCCGACGCAGGGCCACACCGTCGCGGAGCGGTGCATCGTGTTTGAGATCGAGGCCTGGGACCGCAACTGCCCGCAGCACATCCCGCAGCTTGTCGCCATCGAGGACGTGGAGTCGGCGGTGATGACGCTTCAGGAGCGCATCACTGCCCTCGAAGCGGAACTCGCACGGGTGCGAGCGGGCGGGTAGGGCGCGCTGCTCCCGCACCGAGCGTGTTGGGTTGATAGCAGCAAGTGGACTTCTATGCCCAGCGAATGACCGCTTTGGGTCATGAGCACGCATCGAGCCGCCCGCAACTTCAACCGGTCGTCCCCAAAAAGCGGACCTGGCGGGCGACGGAGTACGCGTGGCCCATCTAAGTGAGGCCGACTTCCGCTAGTGGGATTTAGAAGTCGTTGGGGAGCGCAAAATCTCCGAAGATTGCTCTTCCGCTATTGGCCCATAGCTGACATCCACGTCGAAGTTGATCCCGTCTGATTTCAGATGAAGAACTGACATCTCGTGATCGAAAATTTGATGGTCAGCTGCAAATGTAAAACTGACCGCAAGAACTTCCTCGGATTTTCTTGCATTTGGTGGGTGATCAGGGGCGCGAACCGTGGACCCGCTGATTAAGAGTCAGCTCTGACCAAGTTTGTTTGTGTGTGGGATAAAATGTGGGACATCGAAGTGGTCCTAGCGATATTTATCAATAGCAACAGAACCTTACGTTTAGGATTCGACTCCTACCCGCGGAGCCAATTCACTCAATCGCTTAACGCATCCAGTCGTTCCGCAGACTTCGATCAGCGGAACTTGTTCCGTCACGCCTGCTGCAGCTTCACGCCATTCGTCAGATATCTTGGCCCAACGCTCGGGATGTCTCGCGCGCGGCTGCGGCTCTGCGAGCATGAATGCTTCTCGCAATTGACATGAGTCAATTCATCAATTGTGCGCGGCTCTAAACTCGCCTCACTCTTCTAAGGGAGGCGACAATGACGATATTCGAAATGTACTACCTCGTGCTGTGCCTCGCGGCGTTCGCCGTGTTCGCGATAGCCCTGGCTTCCAACGCATGGAGCTGGAGACAATCACCCGCGAAGGTAAATAGCGCGACCGCACATTCGGGATACCGTGAGGCCGACGTCAAACTGGCCGCGTGAGACGAAACTTCCAATCGGCCGGCATCGAACTCGGGGCTTTTCAGCCCCTCTGCCGGCCGGTGCCGCATCCCACTCATCGAGGTATTCTGAAAAACTTGGCCTCGCTCCCCTCGCAGAGCGACGCGCTGAGCGCGCACCGGCGTCACACCTCCTTGCAAGCAGGAATGCTTCGCTAGTCAACGCCACGCCTTAGAACATCGCGAGTTGCGATCCGGCCGCCGCCTCGTCACAGCGCCTTTTCGAGTTCCGGCAGGACGTCGAACAAATCGGCGACCAGCCCATAGTCCGCGACCTGAAAGATGGGTGCGTCCGCATCCTTATTGATCGCCACGATGAATTTGGAATCTTTCATGCCGGCGAGATGCTGAATAGCTCCCGAGATACCGCAAGCGATGTAGAGATTGGGCGCCACGACTTTGCCGGTCTGCCCCACCTGCCAATCGTTCGGTGCGTAGCCCGCATCGACTGCTGCGCGCGAGGCGCCGACAGCCGCTCCGAGTTTCTCGGCAACGGGAAGGATGACCTCTTTGAATTTTTCCGACGATCCGAGCGCCCGGCCACCGGAGATGACGATTTTTGCGGACGTCAGTTCAGGCCGGTCGCTCGATGAGAGGGCTTCCTTCACGAAGCTCGACAAGCCCGGGTCAGCTACTGCCGGCACAACCCCGATGGCAGCTGAACCGCCTGCATCCGAAGGCTGGAAAGCGGCGGCACGAACCGTGATCACCTTCTTGGCGTCCGTCGTCTGCACGGTCTGGATGGCATTACCCGCATAGATCGGACGCTTGAAGGTATCGGGCGCAACAACGCTGATAATCTCGGAGACCTGCGCAACATCGAGAAGTGCAGCGACGCGCGGCATCACGTTTTTCGCGGAGGCCGTCGCCGCAGCAATGATGGTGTCGTAACCACCGGCGATCGAAACGATCAATGCTGCGAGCGGCTCTGCCAGATTGTTGGCAAGAGTATCGCTATCGGCGAGAAGAACCTTTGAAACACCTGCAAGCTTGGCTGCTTCACCGGCCGCTGCATTTGCATCCTTGCCCGCGACCAGAACATGTATTTCGCTGCCGATCTCACGGGCGGCAGTCAACGCCCTGGCGGTCTGATCGGAAAGCGTCCGATTGTCGTGTTCAGCCAGAAGAAGAATGGCCATTGCTCTGTTCTTTCCTTCTAATCTCAAAGTACGCCGGCTTCGCTTCTGAGCTTGTCGATGAGCTCCCCGACCGATGTCACCTTGATGCCTGCCTTGCGGGACGCCGGTTCTTCGGTCTTCAAAACTTTGAGGCGCGGCGCGGTCGCGACACCCAAATCAGCGGCGCTTTTCTTTTCGATCGGCTTCTTCTTCGCCTTCATGATGTTCGGAAGCGAAGCATAGCGCGGCTCGTTCAATCTCAGATCGGTGGTGACCACCGCTGGAAGCTTGACCTCGATGGTCTGCAAACCGCCATCGACTTCGCGCGTTACGGCCGCCTTTTGATCGGCCAGTTCGATCTTGGAAGCGAAGGTCGCCTGCGCCCAGCCGAGCAGCGCAGCCAGCATCTGCCCGGTCTGATTTGAATCGTCATCGATCGCTTGCTTGCCGACGATGATCAGTCCCGGCTTTTCGGTATCCGCGACGCTTTTCAGGATTTTGGCGACCGCCAACGGCTCGACCGTGTCATCGGTTTCGATGAGGATGGCGCGATCGGCGCCCATGGCGAGCGCTGACCGCAACGTTTCCTCGGCCTTTGCCGGACCGATCGAAACGACCACGACCTCGGTGGCCTGCCCGGCTTCTTTCAACCGAACGGCCGCCTCGACCGAAATCTCATCGAACGGATTGATCGCCATTTTGACGTTAGCTAGATCGACGCCCGAGTTGTCGGGCTTCACGCGAATCTTCACGTTGAAGTCGACGACGCGCTTTACGGGAACGAGAACCTTCATTGCTCTTCAGCCCCCCGTGCGCACGACTTCGACGAGACCACGGAAATTATCCGCGTTCATGATCTGCTGGCACCGCGTGAACCGGTCCATTGCATAATCCCAGAAGCTGGCAAAGTGATAAGCAGGACGCGGATTTTTGTTCGTCTCTTGGATCACGCCCCAGAGTGTCCAAAGAAGAAAGACCAGTGATTTGTGCAAGACCATCCGGCCGTACTCGCTCTCCTTGGGCGGCCGTCCGAGATAGGCTTCAAGCAGAATGCGATCCTGCTCTTCGGTGAAGCCCGTCTCAACGGAGAGATCCGCGAGATCCCAGAACGGATCGTTATTACCGCCGAACTCCCAATCCAGGATGTGAACCCGCTCGCCGGTATCGACGAGGTTTTCCGGAGCCGGATCGTTGTGGCAAGGAGCGAGTTCTCCGCAGGTCGACGTCAGAACTTCGCGAATGGCATCAGCCTCGCTCTGGACCCGCTCGTAGCCGTCGGGAAAACGCGCACCCTTGCTGCGAAGCATGTCGAGGTATTCTTGCGCGATGACCTTTTCATCGAAGCGATTGTGAAATTTTGCGCCGCTCGTGTGGAGCTTGCGGAAACTCAGCGCGGCCCTGCGAACGGCGTCCGGGTCCTGGAAGAGTTCCGCGCTCATCGTCTTGCCGTTCTCGATGAACTTCGTGATCTGCACGCCTTTGGCCGTATCGTAGTGGACCAAGTGCGCATTGACTCCGAGATCGGACGTTATCTGCGCCGCCTGCCCATCGGCCTTGCGGTCCAAGTACTCTTCTGTCCCCTCGCCCGGAATGCGGACGACGTAGGTTTCGCCGGCAACCTTCACCAGATAATTGCGGTTCGTCATGCCACCGAGTAGCTCGATTGCTACGTCTTCGGGCCGAACGCTGCCGCCGCCGACAACGGAGGCTGCGACTTCGCGGGCACGGCGCTGCCGTTCCTGTTCTTGGATATCCATTTTCGATCCCCTGATTTTTAAAGAGTGAAGCGCGACCCGGCCGGATCGTAGAGCGGTTCGCTCGCTCTCGTGGCAGGGACGATTTCGCTGTAGACTTCGATGTCGTAGTCTTCGTGGACAGCCTCGGAAGCAGCGACGTAGCCGTAAACGATCGGCGCACCGACCGTGTGTCCGAAGTCGGCGCTCGTCGTGACACCGAGCACCTTGCCGTTACGCAGGATGGCTTCTCCGCCGTAGACCGGAACCTTGCGGCTGAGCTTGAAGACGCAGAGCTTACGATCCGGGCCTTCGGCGGCGATTTTTTCAAGCGCCTCGCGGCCGATGAAGTCCTTCTTGTTCTTTCCGATCACCCAATCGAGGCCGGCTGCGTAAGGGGAATAGTCCGGCGATATATCGGTCGCCCAGATCTGGTATCCCTTCTCAATACGCAGGCTGTTGAGCGCGCGATAGCCAAAATCCTTGATGCCGAACTCTGCGCCCGCCTCGTGAAGAACGCGATAGACGTGGACTGCATATTCGGTCGGAATGTGCAGCTCATATCCAAGCTCGCCTGTGAACGACACGCGAAGTGCCATCACGGGCGCGGCGCCGACGGTCAGATGCTTCATCTCTCCGTACTTGAAGACATCGCCACCGACATTCTGCTCGGCGACCTTCGCAAGCACGTCGCGCGCTTTCGGACCGCAAATGTTGATAACGGCATAGGCCGACGTCACGTCGAGCGTCCGGACGGAACCGTCGGTCGGCAGATGCTTGCGTATCCAGCCGAAGTCGTGGTCGCCGTATGCCGTACCCGTGATCACATAGAAGCGGTCTTCTTCCAGGCGGCAGAAGGTGACATCGGCTTCGATGCCGCCGCGCTCGTTGCAGAGCTGCGTGTAGATGAGGCTGCCGATCGGCCGGTCGACATCGGCGACCGCCAACCGCTGCAGGCTGGCGAGCGCGCCCGGACCGAAGATTTCCATCTTCGCGAAGGAGGAAAGATCGATCAATCCAACGCTCTCGCGAACGTGGCGATGCTCCTCTGCGACAGGCTCGAACCAATTCGGCCAATCGAAGGACGGCTTGTCGACGGCTTCGACACCCGGAGGCGCGAACCAGTTCGGCCGTTCCCAACCCGCGCGAGAACCGAAGACAGCGCCCCGTTCCTTCAATGGGAAATAAAGCGGCGAGCAGCGGATGTTGCGAACGGAATCGCGCTCCTCGACCGGCCACTTCATCGCATAATGCTTGGCGTAGATCTCGATCGCACGGTCGTACATGAAGTACTTGGTGTTGTGATGGAAGTTGAACCGGCGCACGTCGAGCGGCCACAAGTTGTTGGTCGGACGGCCTTCGAGGATCCATTCGGCCATCGCCGCACCCGCACCACCGGCTGCCGCGATTCCGTAGATGAAACCGCACGACACGAAGACGTTGTCGAGTTCAGAGACGCGCCCCATGACAAAGTCGCCGTCGGCGGAAATCGGAATGGCTCCGTTGATCATAGCTCTGACGCCGACGGTGCCGACGACCGGCGTACGCTTGGCGGCATTGATCGCCAGCTGTTCGAAGCGCTCGTAGTTTTCCTGGATCAGGCGTTGATCCCAGCCTGCCGGAATGCCGTCCCGTGCAAATGCGACCGTGTTCGGCTCATAGCCGCCGACGACGATGCCGCGCACCTCCGGCTTCCAGTAGAGAAGGAGATCGGGATCGCGAACCGTCGGCATGCCCTTAGGCAAATCGGGAATAGGATCGGTGATGAGGTATTGATGCTCGACGGCGAAAGCGGGCACCCGCGTGCCCATCATCTTGCCGAGCTCGTGTCCCCACATGCCGCTCGCGTTCACAACCGTCTCGGCGCGGATGTTGCCTTGGCTCGTCTGCACTTCGACGACGCGGCGGCCTTCCGACTTGAAGCCGGTGACTTGGCAATTTTGCACGAACTTCACGCCGCGCTTGCGCGCGCCAGCCGCTAGTGCCTGACACAAGCTCGCGGGATCGACATAGCCGTCGGAGTCGATGTAGGTCGCGCCCTCGACGCCATCGAGCGTCATGATTGGAAAGAGATCCTGCGCCTCCTTGGGGGACAGGAGGTGCATTTCGAGACCGAAGGATTTCGCCGTCGTCGCGGAGCGCTTGTACTCCTTCATTCGATCTTTCGACGATGCGATGCGGAGACTGCCGACCTTCTTCCAGTCGATTGCCTGTCCGGTATCGGCCTCGAGGGTGTCATACAGCTCGATGCTCTTCTGCAGCATCCGCGTGACGTTTCGCGACGGGCGAAGCTGACCGACGACGCCTGCCGCGTGCCAAGTCGCTCCGTGCGTTAGCTGAAACTGTTCCAGCACGACGATGTCGGTCTTGCCCGCCTTGGCAAGATGATAAGCGATGCTGCAGCCGATAATGCCGCCGCCAATAATTACGAATTCCGCTGAGGTCGGCACCATTGCCTACGGGTCCTATTTTGCTTGCTATTTGACTTCGCTCAGCACCGGCTCTTGTCCGATGCCGTCGTTTACGTTTGATCGGCGCTGCAAGCCGGCGACGCCCGCTTGGAAGAGCCTATCGATGAAGATTCCGAGAAATGCCAAGGCGAGGCCGGCAACGATGCCGCGACCAGGATCGGCGGCCGTCAGCGCCATGTAGACTTCCTGGCCAAGATCCCGCGTGCCGACGAGCGCCGTGATCACCACCATGGCGAGCGCGAACAGAATAGCTTGATTGATGCCGAGAAGGATCGTCGGAAACGCGATGGGCAAAAGAATGTATCTGTCCAACTGCGAGTTCGAGCAGCCCATGGACCGTCCCGCCTCGATGAGATCTGCAGGAACCGCACGCAAGGCTGTCATCGTGAACTTGATGATCGGCGTGATTGCAAACGCGACGATGGCGAGGAGTGCCGCAAAATCGCCGACGCGAAACAGCATCACTGCCGGAATGAGATAGACAAAGCTCGGCAGAGTCTGCAGCACTTCGACCGCGACGTTCGTTGCCCGATAAAGACCGTCGAAGCGCGCTGCGAGAATGGCGATCGGAATGCCGATCACTGCCGCCACCACTGTCGCCGAAAGGCAGAGATAGAGCGTGATCATCGCCTTGTCCCAAAGTCCGGTGACAAGGCAGAAACCAAACGCGAAGCCGCTCAACAGGGCCAATCGGAAGCCGGCGATGAGATAGGCTGCGATCGTGACAAAACCCAAAGTGATGAGCCACGGCGTCGTGGTCAGCAGAATCTTGATCGGGTTCATCAGATACGTCAGCACAAACACACGAAAGGCTTCCATCGTGTCGAAGTAATTGACGTTGATCCAGCGCACGGCTTCGCCGAGGACGCCGCCGGTCGAGAAACGCAGCTCACGGGGAAAATTCTGCAGCCAACCGAATTCAGCGCCGAGCAACGTCATCGCGATGATGAAGACGACGGGCGCGATCCACACCCACCGCCGCGAGCGCAATGTCTCCGCCGGACATGCGAGGTGAGCGATAGCAACGCCTTGCCGATCAAGCATCACTGCGATCGCAACGATCGCCGCACCGGCTTCGAAGCCACGATCGATATCGAGTTGCCGCAAGGCGCGCAGAACGTCGAAGCCCAAACCACCCGCGCCGATCATCGATGCCACGATGACCATGTTGAGGGTCATCATCACCGTCTGATTGAGCCCGACGAGCAGTGATGGCAGTGCCGACGGCAGGAGAATGCGCCAGATGGTCTGCCGCTCCGTGCAGCCGATCATTTTCGCAAGCTCACGGATCTCGACCGGCGTCTGGTTGAGCGCCAGGCACGTCACGCGCGCCATCGGCGGCATTGCGAAGATGACAGTCGCGATCATCGCGGCCACAGGCCCGAAGCCGAACAGCAGAAGCGTTGGAATGAGATAGGCGAATGCCGGGACCGTCTGCATGAGGTCGAGGCCAGGCGCCAACAGCCACGTATTCAATTTCGGCCGAAGATGCGCGAGCACGCCGACGAGAAGTCCCGATATGACGGCAACCGGCACACAAACGGCGACGGACGCCAGCGTCAACATCGCGCCGTTCCATTGCCCGAACAGCAGAAGGTAGGCGCAGCCCAAGGCTTGCAGCAGGGCAAGCCGGAATCCGCCCGCATAATAGCCGGCCCAGATCACGGCGCCGGAAATTCCAGCCCACGACAGCGGCGGCAGCGTGATCGTTGTTGTGCCGAACGAGATTTCCGTCCCGTTCACAAGCAATCCGGAGGCGAGCACCAGTGGAGCTTGCACGATCTGAGCGATCGCACGGGTTATGAATGAAATTTGCTCGACGATGACCTCGAGCACCGACGTCAGTATGCTGCCGAGCGGCAGCTTCCACGCCAGCGGATAGACCCCGGCGGCCGGCACCATCGTTGAGATGAGAATGAGAGCGAGTGCGATCGCAATGACGACACCAAAGCGCCGTTCCCGCAAGAACCCGCCATCCCTCAGCGGCATGGAGTCCATCCTGATCGTCAAGACGCCAGCCTTTCTCTAGAGCCTGACGCCAACATGCGAAGAACAGTCGTCGCGTCGATCTCGCCGCTTACGCGTCCGCTTTGATCGACCACGCCTACGGGGCCTTTCGAGTTCGCAACGAGATCCGCGACTTCGACAATTTTCGCCCGGTCATCCACTGTCACAGCATAGGAACTGGATTTTGCGGGTGTCGCGATGCGGCCGCAGCTGATGACGCGGGTCTGATCGACGCCTGCCACGAACGAGCCGACATAATCGTCGACAGGATTGGCGACGATATCTTCCGGCGCACCCGTCTGAACGACCTTGCCGTCCTTCATGATGACGATCGTGTCGCCCAGCCGGACAGCCTCATTGAAATCATGCGTGACGAAAATCATCGTCTTCTTCAGTCGGGACTGCAGCCGGATGACTTCGCTTTGCAGTTCGCGTCGGATCAGCGGATCGAGTGCGGAAAAAGGCTCATCGAGAAGGAGAAGTTCGGGATCACCGGCGAGTGCGCGAGCCAATCCGACGCGTTGCTGTTGACCGCCCGAAAGTTGATGCGGCAATCGCTGCGACATGCCCGAGAGCCCGACGAGTGCCGTCATCTCCGGAACGACTCTATTGATTTCTGCCGTATCGGATCCGCGGATCTTCAGCGGCAAAGCGATGTTTTCGGCGACAGTGAGATGCGGCAGGAGGGCGAAATTCTGGAATACCATCGCCATCTTGTGACGGCGAATGTTCATCAGGCTTTGTGCGTCGAGAGACGACAGCGGCGCGCCGTCCAGCAGGACTTCGCCGAAGCTCGGCTCCACAAGTCGCGTCAAACAGCGCAGTAGCGTTGACTTGCCCGATCCCGATAACCCCATCACGACGAAAATCTCGCCGTCCCGGATATCGAGATTGATGTCCCGGAGCGCCGTGAACTCGCGTCCGCTGCTCAGAGCTTCGTGAAGCTGCGATTCCTGCGCGAACCGCTCCGGAAAGGGTCCGTACAGCTTCCAGAGATTCCTGCAGCTCAGCTTCACCGGGCTATCAGAGAATTGACCTATCTCTTTCTTCATCGTCGGGATCATCCGGTGGGGCGCGATCAGGGAAGACGATCCGCAGGCAGCGCTGAGCACTGCCTGCGGTGCTCATTTATTGAAACCAGGCCTTCCAGCGTGCTTCGTTTTCATCGAGCCATTTCGCGGCAACATCCTCCAAGGGCTGCTTGTCGCGATCGACCTTGACGATGAGTGCGTTCATCTCGTCCGTGGGCATCTGGAACTTCGAGATGGCGGCGTGCGCTTTTGGCCATTTGTCCTTCACGCCCGACCAGGCAGCTTTCCAGATCGGACCAAATGGCTTGCCGCAGTCGTATTTCTTTTCTTCGTAGCAAGGGGGCGTATAGGGCGGGAACTCGACGAATTCACCCTTGTAGACTGAAGGCGCCCAGTGCGGCGCATAGATCCACAGAAGGATCGGCGCTTTGCGAGCGTAGGCGGAATCGAGTTCAGCGAAGAGCGCCGCATCCGTACCCGCGTGGATCACTTCGAAATCCAATCCCAGTGCCGCGACCCGCTCTTCGTCGAACCCGCCCCATGTGACTGGCGCACCGAGATAGCGCCCTTTAGGCGCGGTATCGGCCGTCGAGAATGCTTTGACGCACTCGGGCTCCTTCAATGCCTTCCAGTCCGGCAGCCCGGGGCATTTCTCCTTCATGTACTCCGGATACCACCATTCCTCGCGGGCCTTCATGCCGGACTCGCCGAGGTTCTCGACCTTCCCGGTCTTCAACGCCTTTTCGAACACATCCCTCTGCGTCGTCGCCCAGACTTCCATTACGACGTCGAGATCGCCGGTCTGAAGTCCTTGAAACTGAGCCATGGCATCGGCTTGAACGTAGTCGACCTTGATTCCTTCCCGCTTCAGTGCCTCGCCCATAATGCGCGTGCTCAGGAGCTCGCCCGTCCAGTCATTGAGAACGAGCTTGATGGGATCACTAGAGTCCGCCGCCAATGTCTGGCCGCTGAAAGTCGAAGCTGATATCGCGGCAATCGCGCTGAGTAATAAAGACAACTGGGTCTTTCGCATTTCAGTCCCCTGGTTTTCTTTCGTGCGGTTCGTCGCCGGATAAGCCGGTCCTTTTTATGGGCGCGTCAGGAGCGAACCTTCACTCCGGGCGCGTCATAAAGCGGTTCGAGATGTAGCGTTGCCGGAACCCGCCGGGTTCTGACTTCAAGCTCATAGTTGTTGGCGGACTTGAGGATCGCGTCGTCCAATCCGTTTTCCGAACGCAAATATCCAAGACCTATGCTCCGGCCGACGGTGTGACCCGAACCGCCTGAGGTCAGCCATCCGATGCGCTCGCCATCCCGGTAAATGGTCTCGCGGCCGAGCAGCACGATCTCGGGATCGACGCTGAAAGCAACGAGACGCTTCGTCAGGGGGCGTTCCTTCGCCTTCAGCAGCGCCTCGCGACCGATGAAGTCGACGGCCTTCTTCAAGCGAACAGCGAAACCGAGACCGGCTTCGTAGGGCGTGTAATCCGGCCCGATGTCGGCCGCCCAGACGCGATAGGTCTTCTCCAACCTGAGCGAGTCGATCGTCCTGTATCCCGCATCGCGGATTCCATACGAAGCTCCCGCGGCCTTGATCGCGTCATAGAGCGTGAGCCCGTACTCGGTCGGCACATGAAGTTCCCAGCCGAGTTCGCCAACGAAGGTAACGCGTGCTGCGATGACAGGCGCGCCGGCGATGAAGATCTGCTGACACGTCGCGAACGGAAATGCAGCATTGCTCAGATCGGCCTCGGCAAGTGGTTGCAGGATTTGTCGAGCAGCCGGCCCCATGACGGAGAGGCAGGCGTATGCTGACGTGACATCCTGCACCGACACGCGAGCGCCCGGCGTGATGTTCCTGAGCAGATGATCGGCATCGTGATTGGCGAAGCCGGTTCCCGTCACCATGTAGAAGCGGTTTTCACCGAGCCTGCTGATCGTGACGTCGGCTTCGATGCCGCCGCGCTGATTGAGCATCTGCGTATAGATGAGGCTGCCGACCGGCTTCGCGACATCGTTGGCGCAAATGCGCTGCAGTTCAGCTTCGGCATCCGGGCCTTCGATGATGAATTTCGCGAAGGACGTCTGATCGAAGATCGCGGCATTATTGCGCGCCGCATGGTGCTCTTCGGCGACGTAAGGCCGCCAGTTCTGGTGGCCGAAGCTATAAACGTCGACCGGCTCGACGCCTGCTGGTGCAAACCAATTCGGCCGTTCCCAGCCATACTTGGCTCCGAAACTGCAGCCCTGTCCCTTTAGGCGATCATAGAGAGGGCTACGCCGCAGCGGCCGCGCCGCTTTCGATTCAAGATGCGGCCATCCCATCGCATAGTGCGCGGCCTGACCTTCGAGCGAGCGAGCCATGACGGTGCGCCGCGAACGATGATGGTTGCCGAACCGGCGGATGTCGACCGACCACATGTCGAAAGCCGGCACGCCCTCGACGATCCATTCGGCAAGCGCTCTGCCTGCTCCGCCGCCCGCTGCAATACCGAACGCATTGAAGCCAGCACCGACGAAATAATTCCTCACCTCGGGCGCCTCGCCCAAAATGAACATGCCGTCTTCGGTGAATGACTCGATGCCGTTGAACCAGGTCTTCACACCCACGTTCCGAAGTGCCGGCACGAGCTGCATCGCGTTTTCGAGCAAATGCTCGAAATGCTCGACATCGGGCTCCATCAACTTGAATTCGTGGCCGTCGGGAATGCGCGGCACGTCGAAGGGAATTGGATTGAACTCGTAGCCGCCGACCTGAAGACCTCCGACGTCTTCCTTGAAATACGTTTGATAGTCTGGATCGCGAATGGTCGGCGCGTGACGCTGCAGCCCTTCGATCTTTTCGGTCACGAAGTACTGGTGATACGCGGGCTGCAATGGCACGTTGACACCCGCCATCCTGCCAAGTTCCGGAGCCCAAATGCCTCCGCAATTGACGACGGTATCGCAGGCAATGCGTCCCTGATTGGTAACCACGGCCTCGACCGAACCGTTATCGGTTTCGATCGCGGTGACGATGACGTCCTCGTAAATCTGTACTCCGCCTTGGCGCGCACCCTTTGCGAGTGCCATCGTTATGTCGCTCGGGTTGGCGACGCCGTCACTCGGCACGAAGGCCGCGCAATCGATGCCAGTGATGTCGATCTGAGGAATGATCTTCTTCGCTTCGGCTGGCGTGATGATGTCGAATTGCAAGCCGAAAGATCGCGCTGTGGTGGCCGCCCGCTCAAATTCCGCGCGGCGCTCTTTTGTGCGTGCGAATCGCAACGACCCGTTCTTCACCCATCCGGTCGCCTGACCGGTTTCAGCCTCGAGCCGATCGTAAAGCTCGACAGAATAGCCCAGGAGCCGCGTGATATTTGAGCTCGAGCGTAGCTGTCCGATGGCGCCGGCTGCGTGCCACGTCGAGCCGGACGTCAACTTGTGGCGCTCGAGAAGTACGACATCCTTCTGGCCCATCTTCGCCAAGTGATAGGCAACAGAGCAGCCAACGATGCCGCCGCCAATGATCACGATGTGAGCTTGTGTGGGGAGACTTTTGGTCATTGTATTCCTAGGATTCCTAGCGGTATTTCAATTTTCCAAAGCGTTGCTAGCGGCTGCAGACGTCAGCCGTAGAGACTTTTGAATTGAGAGAAGTTTCGATAGAAGCGCTTGCGGTTGAGTTCGGTGTAGCCCGCGTATCCCTGCTCTTGATCAGGGTAGATCGAGGCCATTCCGGCCTGGACGATTTCCTGCTTCAACGGCGAAGCGATTTCCTGGACGGCGCCCCAGAGCGTTTCCCGCAGATTGACGATGAGCTTGAACAAACGGAACTGCTTCCACAGCTCATAGTGTGAACCGCCCGCATAGAGATTGAGGATCTTGGGCTCGACTTCATCGCAGTCGTCGGCGTTTGCAGTAATTGCCGCAAGATCGAATAGCGGATGCCCGTAGGCGCCGTAATCCCAATCGATCAACAACACCTGCCCGCGCTCGTTCAGCATAATGTTTTGCGGAGCGAGATCGTTGTGGGTGAAGGTGGGCCGGAACGGCGAGACCAAGCGCTCCAGCGCAGCGGCATGATCGCCCAAAACCTCAAGCTCGTCCTTCTGCCGCGCGCCGTTCTCCAAACAATAGCGCACATACTGGCGAACGACCTGGAACGGCCAGAAATAGGTGAGAGACCCTCGGATCGCCTCGCCGCCATCGTGCAATTTGCGAATACGGCCGACGAGTGCGGCAAGGATCGCCTCGTTGCGAATGTCCTCAGACTGCAGATGGCGCCCTTCGACGAAGTCGATGACGCTGATATTTGGCGTTGCATAACGAAGTGCCGGCGTAACGCCGATTTCCGTCGCTGCGTTCATCGCCGTTTGAACGAAGCCCTGGAAAATTCCGTGAATTGGAATGTCACGTCCGCAGCGGACGACATAGCTGCCGGAGATATCCTGCGCGACGAAGTTATCGTTACACAGACCGCCGACGAGAGGGCGGAGAGCGACGGGACCGCGCCAAAACGGAAGAGCTTCTATCTGCGCTCTTAGAGTTCCGCTCGACGATCCAGTCTCGATCACTTCGCACCCCATTCGACGGGCGATCCGTCACATGTGATGTTTTGTAATCGAAGATTATTGCGACCTCAACAATTTTTGTTGGAAGTTACACATTTTTTGGTCGGACATTGGCAAACAGCGCAAATAAGGACAACAAGAATGGCTGAACAGCTGCCCAAGGACCTTAAGAAGATGACGAAGCTTCGGCCGGACGATCGTCGTGATCGCGTTCTCAAGGCGCTCAACACCAACGCATCTTTGCGCATCACCGAATTGGCGCGCTCGCTGAACGTCTCCACCGAAACGATCCGGAGAGATCTCGATTACCTGCATGAAAAAGATTTGGTTCAGAGACACTACGGCGGCGCCGTTGCGAAGTCGGTCGGCTCTGAGCCGCCCTGGGCTGAGCGGTTGACCGCATTTGCCGATATCAAGTCGGCGATTGCACGTAGCGCCATCCAGCTATTTTCGGACAAGGATGTCCTGATGCTTGGCCCTGGCGCAACCGCCTATATTTTTGCCAAGCATCTCGCAGCAGAAAATCGCCGGCTCACCGTGTTCACAAACAACTTGGCCGCGAGTAGTTGCTTCGCACCGGACTCGCGGACCCGTGTCGTCATTGCGCCTGGAGAATACGATCCCGCAGAGGGTTGCACTTGGGGACCCGAAACGACCGAATTCATCGGCAAATTTCGCTTCGACACATCGTTGCTGAGCGTCAGCGGCCTAAGCCCTCTCGGCGGGACCGAAGTCGTTTCGGGTATCGCATGGGCGGAACGCGCGATCGTCGCTCAGTCGGCCCGCACCGTCCTGATGGTCGATCATTCGAAATTCGGCAATACGTGCTTGGAACTCGTCTGCAAGCTCGATGACGTCGACATACTCATTACTGACGTTGCTCCCGAGGGAGAGCTTCTCGAAGCGCTCGAAGAAGCCGACGTGGAGATCATCGTCGCCGAGGAATAGGCCGCGCGAGGGCGACGGGACGTCGCTCGAAAACGCGAATGGAATTCGCTCCTCGTTTCAGGTCGAAAGAGCATCCCGCAACGCGTCGGCGAAGATGTCGGCTTCGCTCTCAGTCAGACACAACGGGGGCCGCAATTTCAGCGTATTGGCGAACACGCCAGCGGCACCCACCAATATGCCCTCGGCCTTGAGCTTATTGATCACGTCCGAAGTCTTCTTCGCGTCCGGCTGACCATCGCTGCAGATATCGACGCCAATAAAAAGACCCGCACCGCGAACCTCGCCGATACTCGATACCGATCGCGCAATGTCCTCGAGTCTACCCCTCAGATATCCGCCGACTTTCCGCGCGTTTTCTTGCAGCCCTTCGGCTTCGATGACCTCAAGAACAGCCATACCTGCGGCAGCGGCACCAGGATTGCCGCCAAACGTGTTGAAGTAGCCGACGTCGCGGCAGAAACGTTCGAGCAGCTCAGGGCGCGTCGCCATGCCGGCCATTGGGAAACCGTTTCCAATCGGCTTTCCCATAGTGACGATGTCGGGCTCAACGCCGTGGCGGCCGAACCCCCAGAATGAATCACCGCTGCGCGCAAAGCCCGGCTGAACTTCATCCGCGATATAGAGGCCGCCCGCCTCTCGCGTCTTCTCGACGGCTTCTTTCAAAAAGCCTGCAGGATCTGCAAAAATTCCATCGCTCGAGAAAATCGAGTCACAGATGAATGCCGCAAGTCCGTGCCCGCGCGCCGCCAGTTCGAAGATCGCGCGCTCCACGTCTGCAGCGAAGTTTTTCCCGGCAAGCGGGCCCGAAGTGGGAGCCGGAATAGCTATGACATGATCCGGCAACGTGCGCTTCTTAAGAGCAGCCGGCGAAATCTCCGTCACGCATGCGGTGTTGCCGTGATAGGCGTTCTCAGTGACGATGAAGCCGGTTTTCTCCGTGGCCGCCATTGCGACGCGCATCGCGATATCGTTCGCCTCGCTGCCGCTGCATGTAAGGACGACGTTCGAGAGCGCGGATGGGAACGTTGACTTCAGCCGGTCGAGGTAGTCATCGACGCGCGCATTCAAATAGCGCGTGTTGATATTGAGCCGGGCCATCTGATCTGCCACAGCAGCGACCACGTGCGGATGACAATGTCCGACTGATGGGACGTTGTTGTAGAAATCCAAATAGCGCTTGCCATCCGCAGCCGTCATCCATGCGCCGCTCGCCGAAACCATCTCGATGGGCTCGCGATAGAAGAGCACCGATGATGCGCCGGTATTCTGAAGTCTGCGCTTCAGAAGCGGGCTTTGCGATCCACTTTCCGGATCGCCGCCGTACGCATTGAGCTCCAGAATCTGGACTGTCTTTTGCCCACTGTCCGGCATTCAATCCTCCAAAAAATCCGCCCATGCGCGCGGGTCATATTCCTGGCGCGGGGCGGCAATCATGACAGCCGGTCCCCGCTACCTAGGACCGATCCATGATCACGATTTTGGAGATTGCAACATTTTCTGCGACGAGTACAACACTTTTGCAAGCGCGAGCGCTTTATTCGGGCGCCCCCGCGCCGCGTTCCCCGAGGACTTTGGTGAGATCGAGGATGCTGTCGATCACGATATCCGCGTGCGGCTCAAGGTCGGCGCGCCGAGACGGACCGGTAAGAACGCCAACACAAAGTCCGAAGCCCGCGCGTCGGCCCATCTCGAGGTCGTGGGTTGAATCTCCGATGATCGCGCAGGCAGACGGCTCGAGCCCGACGAGTTCAGCAAACGCCAATCCCATTCCCGGATCAGGCTTCGCACCGTGGCCGCTGTCGCACCCGACGCGAAATTCAAACATGTCGAGCAGTTGCCCGAAGCGCCCTAGCGACGCTTCCAGGCCATCAAAGGTATCATTCGTCGCAAGCCCTAGCCGGTATCCCGAAGAACCTAACCTCGCGATTTCATCAGTCGCGCCGTCGATCAACGTTGCGTACTTGGCGCCGCCTTCGCGAAAATTCCTCGCAATGATTTCGAGCAAATTCGGCGGCGCCCGTTCTTTCAGAAAATCGGCAAAAAATATGGCGAGCTCGCTGGCATCGGCCCCGACCAGCACAGCGCCTGGCGCGACGATATCGGTATCCGGATCATGACCGCTTGCTCGGAGCAGCTCAGCAGCGAGTTCGACGTCTCCACCTGCAGCGTCCAGCGCCATGCTTCGGTTGATGGGAATCCACGTCTTATAGAAATCCAGAATAGTGCCGTCTTTATCGAAAAGGAGACCTTTGATCTGGTTCATCGACTTTCAACCGCGCCTTATCGTGAGGTTCAATGATCGTGGCGTTATAGATCGCTAAATCGCATATAGCGAGTAGCCCGCATCACAAAAACCATTTGAATCCTATTGGCGCTTCCTATTGACGCGACGCTCGTCGCGCGACGGATAACTGCGCCATGCCGCAAAGAGAGAAAGATCCATAAATGGAATACAAAGACGAAAAACCGAGCGCTTGCCTTGTGGATTGGGACGGCACGCTACGCAAGGGCTATATGTTCCTCGACTGGATGCCGTTTCTCAGTCGAGAATTGAACTTGCCAGCCGTCCATCAAAATCGCGTAACGGAAATTTTTGACGATTTTCATGCCGAACGCATTTCGTACGGCGACTTGATCGATGACATTGCCGACGCCTATGCAGCGACCCTGGAAGGGATCGCGGCTGATGATGTGCGCGAGGTCGCAATCCAATTCGCCAAGCAGGACAATGGTCTTTTCTCATTTGCCAGGGACACCACCGCGCGACTGTCCAAGATGGGAATGACCATTATCGTGGTCAGCGGAAGCCCAGTCGAGGTCCTTGAAGCATTTGCGCCGCAGATCCATGCAGATCGCGTTCTGGCGCTGCAAATCGAGAAGGACAATCGCGGCATCCACACACGGCGCGTTTCGCAAAATTTCGGTAATCTGTCGGAGAAAGAAAATGCGATTGAAATTCTGAAAAAGGAATTCTCCATATCCACGGCATTTGGCAACTCGCTCGCAGATACTCCGCTTTTAAAAGCCGCGAATAATCGCTTTTACGTTATCGAATCGATCGACGACATCGCGCATTCAAAGACAATTCCCGAATTAAACGATCTGAACCCGAATTATCTTCTGCCAGACGACCCGCAAATCAGCGATCGCATTTTTGAATCGGTCAGTTAGTCGCGACCGGTCGCCTTAAAATGTGCTGAGCAGGTTCGTGATCAGATGCCGCCCCCGGCGCAACGGACGCCGGCTCACTATTACGGCACAGGGCTCGCTCGCTCGACCGACAGCGCTTTGCACAGCAGTACCCGTGCTGGAACGTGCGATATTTGCGTCGGCGAACGCATATGGTCTGCCGACACTCCCTTTAAGCGTGGGAAGGTTATAATCAGCTGTGAAAAATATTATTTAATTTCATACTCTTACATCACTATATCGAAGCCCATCCGCTGAGCAAGGCCAAGCCGCCAGTAATCTACTGAAAAGTACACCCGAGGTTTTTGCTCATCGCTTCTGCGTTATCGCTTCCGTCTCAACGGCGCTCTCAATGGTGGCGCGAACGAGCCACAGTGCCGTCACAAGCGGCTTTCGTCCGGTTCATTTGCGCCGGATTGGGGTTGTACTGACATTTGCCAAATGCTGTATCCAGAACGCTCTGTCCTCGGAACGTCGCACGGCGCCCGAGGCTGATTGTGATCGGGAGGGAGCCCATGAAAAAATTGCTTTCGCTCATCGCGCTGAGCTGCGCGATGGCCGTTCTATTTGGGGTGAATGCCCAGCCGGCGCGGGCCGCGGTGATTACGAGCAACGTTTTGACGTTGAAGGGGGACCAGCCCGAAGTCGTTCAGCAAGCGCGCTATCGTTGCTGGTGGCGCCACGGTTATCGCCACTGCGGCTACCGGCATCATGGCTGGCATCACCGCCATTGGGGTAACGGGTACGGGCATCATCACGGCTGGCGTCATCGGCACTGGCGCGACCGGTACTGGCGTCACCGCTACTATCACCGCCATAACCAAGAGTATCGGCGGCACTATTATTACAACTCGTATCAGCCGGCGTACCGGCGCCATGATTATCCCCGGTACGGCTACTGCATTGGCTTGTGCTGGTGGTAACGGCCCGACACAGCGATTAGCGGTTACGAGCGCCGGGCATGTCCCGGCGCTTTCTTTTGCCGCATCGAAAAAGCCTCTTCTGCCTGTGCCCGCGCTGTGTGAAATGCGGAAATTGTGAGACCAAGCCGGTTCAGGGAAGCCACGCTCAGACCGCAAAATGCGCAGGAAAACCGGCATTTTGTGCATCAAATCAAGGTGTGTCGCTGGGGCCCTTGACTGAGACGCGCCAGCGCTTTCCACTGGCGGTGCAAGAATACGATCGCACGGGGAACTGTTAATGGATTTCGTAAGGGGAACTTTTCTGTCCCAGTCGATGGGCAGATCGGCCCGGCTTGTGAATACCCAATACATTTTGATCGCCGCACTGATGATGCTGACGATGCTGTCGTGCTGGCCCGCAAATGCGGACGACCGTCAGTTCGGCCCTTTCGGGCCCGAAGGCGCGCGCATGCGCGAGCAGCTTTGGATTATGCCGAGCGGCGAAGAAGGACGAGCGCTGCGCGCGACTGTCTTCCGTCCCGAGGCCGATCCATCGGACCCCAATAAGAAATATCCGCTCGTCGTGATCAATCACGGTACGGATGAAGCGACGCGCCTCGCCGTTTCCATGCCGGTCTACTATTGGCTGTCGCGGTGGTTCGTCGAGCGCGGCTATGCCGTCGTGCTGCCGCAGCGTCGCGGCCACGGCGCAACCGGCGGCCCGCTCTCGGAAGCGATCGGGACGTGCGACCACCCGAACCATTATCTGTCCGGCACCATCGCGGCCGATGATATCGCGGCGACCGTCAATTACATGAGCCAGCAATCGTTCGTCGCCCAGAAGGAGACGATCGTCGCCGGTGTCTCGACGGGTGGATGGGCATCACTGGCGCTTGCTGCGCGCAATCTCCCGCAGGTGCAGGCCATCGTGAATTTTGCTGGCGGACGCGGCGGTCACGCCTACGGCCGCTCCAACGCCGTTTGCGGACGTGAGGATCTGGTTTCGGCGGCCAACACGTACGGCGGCAAGGCGCACGTTCCGAGCATCTGGTTTTACGCCGAGAACGACAGCTATTTCGGACCGGCTCTCGCGGAAGATTTGGCGCAAGCCTGGAATCGCGCCGGGGGCAACGCGGAAGAACACATTCTTCCCGCCTACGGCAGCGACGGGCACTCGATCGCTGACGATCGGCAAGGCTGGGATATCTGGGGTCCGAGTCTCGATAGCTTTCTGACGAAAGTCCGCGGCACCCACCAGCTTGAGATCGCCGCCAAACCTGGACAACCTGCGCCCTCGATCGAAACGTCAGCAATCGCAACCACCGGAGCGACCCACTAGCTGCGGCTGAGAGGTTGCCCATTTTTCGCTGTTGCGGAACGGCGCTCGAACTTCTTTGCGCGGCTCTATCGACAGGACCTAGCGCCGCGTTCAGCGTCATCGTAAGTTCTTCAATAAGTGAAGGCTGACGCGATTGCGCGCGGCCCTGACAAGATGCCAAGAAGTTGAACCAGTGCCTCGACAATTTTCAAGTCCGGTAAAGCCAGACCATGGCCGTTAGACCCAGAAGCGCCGTTGCATCGGCTCTGGCGGTTGCAATGAGGGACTTCGGGCTCGGATCTCAAACAATTTTGAAGATCGGGTTTCTCGCCCCCCTCACCGGTCCGGTCAAGGCCTGGGCTCTCCCCGGACTCAACGGGGGCCTCATTTGGGTCGAGCGCATCAACGCTGCCGGCGGGCTGAAGATCGGCAGCCGCAGATACATGCTCGAGCTCATTCAGTACGACACCATGTATCAGCCGGACCGCGCACTTCAAGGTGCACGGAAGCTGATCATGGAAGATGGCGTGAAGCTCATCCTTATGATCGGCGGCGATGATCTGACGGCGGAAGTCAGACGGCTCATCAGTCAGCATCGGATGCTCGTGGCAACGCTTCTGCCGAGTGACCTTTCGCCGGACGTGCCGACGCTCGTTGCGCCCAGCGAGGTGCATCCGATCTTCAACGTCACGGGCGTCGAGTGGCTGAAGCGGAAACATCCCGAGATCAAGACCGCGGCCTTGTGCGCGCAGCGCGATCTTCTCGGACTGCCGTCGATCGCAACCTATCGAGCGGCGTTCGAAGCGGCTGGAATCGAGCTTGTCGCGGAGCGGCTGTTCGATCCAGATACAAGCGATTTCGGGCCGATCGTCGATGAGTTGATGGCGAAGAAGCCGGACATTCTCTGCTGGGATACGGCCTATGAGCCCTTCGTGCACGCGCTCACGATCGAGGCCTTCAAACGCGGTTTTAGTGGGCACCTCTTGTCGTGCACGTGCGACAACTATCCCGAACTCATCCGGCGCACGAGCGCCGAATTCATGGAAGGCTTCGTCTTTCAGTTTCCGGACTTCGATGATCCTCGTCTCAACGAGAGTCATGTGAACTTCGAAGATCCCGGCAAATTCTACGACGAATTCTGCCGTCGCTTTCCCGGAACATGGAGTGCTGTGTCGTGGGAATATGCGTCGACGCTGGAACTCTGGAAATCAGCCGTGCAGCGGGCGCGCACTTTCGAGCCCTTCTCCGTGCTCGCGGCGATGAAGGTCGGCGGCGTCGGTCCCCACGCTTTCGGCGAAGCCAGATGGTGGGGGAAGGATCTGTTCGGGATCGATAACGCGCTCGTCGGGGATTGGCCTGTCGTTGCGATCATCGACGGCAAGGCACGGATTCAGGAGTTCTGTTCGATCGCGGACTGGTGGTCGAAACACCGGTCAATACTCGTCAAGCACATGCGGGCGTTGAACCTGATGTGGGACCAGCGCGAGCACCTTGCGGCTTCCGCCGAGACGCTCGATCGGCTGACCGCTCACGATTCGTAGATCATGTCTTCGTGGGCATTGGCGACGTAGAGCTTGATGATCTCTACGGCGGTCTCGACATTTCGCCTTTCGATGGCGTCGTAGAGCGATCTGAACATCAACTGGATGCTCTTGATCTTTGCCGGGGTCAGCACCTGCTGGCGCGCTGCGGCCCACTGCGGATGGCCGCGCACTTCGTGCACAATGGCGTACATCGCGACGATCAGCGAGTTGTGTGTCCCTCGAGCGATGCTCATCAGAAACTCTTGTTCCAACGTAGCGAACTCGTCGGCTTCAGTCACGATTGCTTCGAGGCGGGTGAGCTGGCCTTGAAGATCGGCGATGTCGCGCGTCGACATGTAGATCGTCGCGAGGCGGGTTATCTCGGGCGCCAGAATGGAACTGGCGATATTCATTGCGAACGGAGATGCTGTCTCGGCGAGTTGATCGACATCGAGAAAGGCGGATGCGCGTCCATTGCGGCTCTCGCGAGGCGAACGCTTTTTTTGGTATGAGACGAACGTTCCGCTGCCCGGTCGCCGGGCTACAATGCCGTACGTCGACAAGAATTCGAGCGCCTGGCGTATCGTTGCGCGGCTGTCGCCGAAGGCATCAGCCAAATCCCGTTCGGCCGGAATTCGTGTTCCGAACTGATATTCTCCCGAAGCAAAGCGCGCAAAAAGGCTAGTCGCGATCTCCTTCACGCGCGGCGTGACGAGCGGATGGCGCGCTACATCATCGATCCAAGGCGGCGATTCGAAGTCGTATGTGTCAGACATGGTTTCAGCTCAGGTTCTGGTGACGTTTGAATTTTCGAAGCGGGTTTCGGCGTTTTCCTTCTGGCGCTCGATGGCGGAAAATGCCCGAGGCCCCAGCAGCGCGGTGAGCGCGACAGCTTTTTCAAAAGCCGCGCAGTCTGCCGAGAGCGCGCTCGCAAGCGCGGGCTGACGGTGAGCAAAATCCGCTATTTTTGAGTTGTAGTGAGAGAAGATGGTCGCGTCGTCGGCACGCTCGCTCGTCATCGTAAGTAGGCAAACTTCGGCTGAGGCTGAACCCAAGATTTCGCCAAGCGTGGAAGCAAGCTCGCGCGCCTCGCGGTCGACCAATCCGGACGCCAGATTGTCCGCATCGACAAACAGACGATTGAAGCGCGTGATCGCCTGCGCTGCCTCGGCGATATGACGATATCGCCGCCGGCCAGCCTCGATCAGCAGCTGCGGAACTTTCGTTGCGAGACGGAAGTGAAACGAACTCGAACCGGTCATCGGTATGTCGAGTGTCGCGACGCTTTCGATCACTTCGCTCCAACGCTCATCGGCTTCGCGAAAATCAACATCAGCCTCACGACGGTTCTCGAGGATGAGATGCGCAATGCCGGCGTTCGAGTGGCTGGCGGCGATGATCGATGCGGTAGAGGTCGCCTCATCCACCACTGCCGCCGCCTGGAGCCACAATCGGGCAGCGTCATTCGTCCGCCCACGTCCCAATGCTGCGAATGCGCTGACTGTCAGATCAGTCCAATTTTTGGTTTCGTCCACAGGCACGCGCGGAATTCCAATTTCCGAGGAATTGCACCCCGATAAGAAAGAGAATTCGCTATTTCCGAACAGAATGCAACCGGGCTAGACCAATTCCGCCCAAAGTAGGTTCGCACATGCGATAAAATGTCTAAGCGTATTTAATATCGATAGAATCTGGATTTTGTGCCTGCGAAACAGTCAAAGCCGTTTCTTTTTGGTGATTTTTTTGACTTGAAGGTAATTCGACGTTCCCTAACATGGCCACGTCGGATCAATTGCGGTAATTTCTGGTTTAAATTGGTTTATGTCGCAAAATCATCTGCTTGCGTCTCGTTAACGCCGCTTCCGACGGGGGACGTATTCTTTTGGGTCCATGCGATTGCGACGCTCGCCGGACCAACTCAGGGATCAATCACTGTACGAATCTTTTCAATAAACAGGCTCAGGCGGAGCGATAATGGCCATAGAAACTGGAACGCTTACTGCGGGCAGAGAGCATAGCGCTCCGTCCGGTCAACTCGTACGAGCCATCGACTGGCGGGGAGCTTTTTGGGTCGCAAGTGGAGTCCCGGCTCTGGTCTTGTTTTCCATCGGCGGCATCGCGGGCGTTGCGGGAAAGGTTGCCTTTCTCGTCTGGTTCGCTTCGATGATCATGGGGTTCATCCAGTCTTTCACGTACGCGGAAATCGCGGGTCTCTTTCCCAGTAAATCGGGCGGCGCATCGGTCTATGGCGCGGCGGCATGGGTCAGGTATTCGAAACTGATCGCGCCGTTGTCCGTCTGGTGCAATTGGTTCGCGTGGTCGCCGGTGCTCTCGCTCGGCTGCTCGATCGCGGCGGCCTACATTCTCAACTCACTCGCGCCGATACCGCCCGCTGACGCACCGCAAATCGCGGCTTGGATCAGCGCTCACGCCAGCTCGATCCCGCTCGACTCGCCACGGGTTGCCGAGTGGCTCGCAGCCAACCAAGGCAAGGCGGCAGCGGACGCGGTGGCCGCACTTCTTTCGGCGGATGCCATCTCCGCGCTGACGCCGGAAGTTCGCAACTGGGCCCTCTTCCATGGGACGCTCGGCCCGGTGTCGTTCTCCTTCAATGCTGCGTTCTTCATCGGCGCGGTGCTGATGCTGATCACGTTCGCCATTCAGCATCGGGGCATTCTCGGTACCGCGAGCGTGCAGAAATATATCGGCCTCGCGGTGATCATACCGATGCTCATCGTCGGCGTGGTGCCGATCCTCACGGGGCAAATCAACTGGTCGAACTTCACGCCGCTCGAACCGCTGAAAGCCGCATACGCGCCGGAGATGGGGCATTGGGATATTGCCGGCTGGACGCTTGTGCTCGGCGCCATGTTCATTGCCGCATGGTCGACATATGGCTTTGAAACCGCCATTTGCTACACGAGCGAGTTCCGGGATCCCGGCCGAGATACGTTCAAGGCGATCTTCTATTCGGGTCTGCTCTGCCTCGTTCTCTTCACGCTCGTGCCATTCACCTTCCAGGGTGTTCTGGGCCTCGAAGGCATGCTCGAGCCTTCGATCGTCGATGGCTCCGGCGTCGCGGCAGCTATGGCCGGTATGGTCGGCCACGGCGGACTGGTGACCAGTCTCCTCGTCATGCTGATGATCTTGGCTTTGATGCTCTGCCTGATGACCGCTATGGCCGGATCATCGCGCACGCTCTACCAGGGCTCGCGCGATGGCTGGCTGCCGCGCTACCTCAGCCACGTCAATGAACATGGTGCACCAACGCGAGCGATGTGGACCGATCTCGTGATCAACCTTGCAGTCCTCGCGATCGCGTGCGCGGACGCCACGAGCTTCTTCTTCATCCTCGCGGTATCGAACTGCGGGTACATCATCTTCAACTTCCTGAACCTCAATTCGGGTTGGATCCACCGCATCGATAACGCGGACGTGCCTCGTCCGTGGCGCGCGCCGACGTTCGTGCTCGCCATCGGCGCGGTCTTTGCGTTCGTCAATGCCGTCTTCATGGGCGCGGGAGCGAAGGTCTGGAATCCCATCGCTCTATGGGCGGGATTGTTCACTGCGTCGCTGATTATTCCGGTATTTTGCTACCGGCACTACGTGCAGGATAAGGGCGTCTTTCCTGCCCACATGCTGCAGGATCTGGGGCTCACTCAGAACGACCTGAAAAAGCGGAAAGCCGGGGTGCTTCCTTATCTGGTGCTCGTGGCTGGCCTGCTCGTCGTACTGGCGTCAAACTGGTTCTTTCAGCTGCCCGCCTAAAGAAATTGCAGCCCGGGGCGGTTTCCTCCGCCGCTCCGGTCTGCTCTGATCCATTTCCGCCGGTCCCCGGCACGAGGACTTGACGGATCCAGGGAGCACTTAATGACACCAAGTACGATAAAAAGCCGACCGATCTATCCGGGCCTCAGCCCGGATCTCAATGCGCGCAGCAATATCATCGTCACGGACAAAGCCGGGGCAGCGGCGGTCGCCGAGTTGTTTTCGCGCGCCGACGACGCCTTCGTGAAACGCTCGACGGTCATCCTTGCCGACAGTCTTGCGGACGAAGACCGGCAAGCGACCGCTCGCGAACTCGCGTCAGCGAACATCGAATTCCACACGACGCTTGCCGACGGCATCGCGCGTTTGCGGCAGCTGCTCGAGTCGGCGCCCATGGGATTGCGCCTCTATGCTGCTGGCTCCGAACCTCTCATCGGCTCCGTCGTGCAGGCTGGCGGCGATTTCTCGATCGATCATCTGTCGATCCGCACCGAACATCGCGGCTCGCTGATGCGCCGCGTGCAATGCGTCCATTGCAAAGGCTTTATCGAGAACGTCACGACGAACCCGGTGAAATGCACGCACTGTGGCCTCACGTTGCTGGTCAGAGATCACTATTCCCGCCGCCTCGCCGCATTCCAGGGCGTTTGCATCGATGCCGAAGTCCCCGGCGAAATTCCACCGACGGAGGCGTTGTATCAATGAGCGGATCTCTTCTACGTCGCGTTCGCGTCGCCGAGGTCGAGCCTGTAGCAAACCGCATCAAGCGCTTTCGCCTGGTCGATGCCGACAACGCTCCGCTATCCGAATTCTCGGGCGGCTCGCACATTTCGGTCGTGATGCACGCGGGCGACCGCCTGCTGCGCAACCCATACTCGCTGATGGGTGCGCCCTCCGATACGTCGAGCTATCAAATCAGCGTTTTGAACTGCGACCCATCTCGCGGCGGCTCGAGGTTCATGCATGAGAACGTGACGGTCGGCACGGAACTCGAGATCGGGCAGCCGCTCAATCTCTTTCCTCCGGCGAAGCTTGCGAAGAAGCATGTGTTCATCGCAGGCGGGATCGGCATCACGCCCTTCATGTCGATGATGAACGAGCTCGACGGTCTCGGTTCCGACTTCGAACTGCACTACGGTGTTCGTTCGCTCGAGGACGGCGCGTACTGCAAATATCTCCAATCGCGCTACGGTTCGCGCATCAACATCTACCGGCAGGATCAAGGCCAGTTGATCCCGCTCGAAAATGTTCTGAGCGGCCAGCGCCTCGGCACGCATATGTACGTCTGCGGGCCGAAGCCGATGATCGATTGGGCTTTGCAAACCGCGAAGCTGCTTGGTTGGCCCGATGAGAACGTTCATTCGGAGCAATTTAGTGCTCCGCCTCCGGGTAAGCCGTTCGTCGTCAAGCTCGCCCGCTCCGGTCGCGAGATCGTCGTTCGCGGGCATCAGAGCATTCTCGAAGCGCTGGAGGAGAATGGTGTCGACGCGCCATTCCTCTGCCGTGGCGGCGCGTGCGGACAATGCCAGACAAATGTGGTCGCCTGCGACGGCTTCATCGAGCACAACGATCATTACCTTACCGAGCCCGAGAAGGTCAGCGGCAAAAAGATCATGATCTGCATGTCTCGCATTCAGACCGGATCAATCACGCTTGATCTCTGATGCGCAATTTCAAAAAATCTTCCCGGGAGACCTTGGCATGGGACTGACATTTAGAAACGAGACCTTTCGAGACGACTTTACGTACACAAATAGTCCTTCGAACATTCGGCGCTTTCCGTTTCCTTTCGTCGAGGATCAGTACCGGTATTCGGTGAACATCGAACCGCATACGCCGGGTCCGAAGGGGTCTCCCTTCGAGCACCACTTCGATGTCGACGAGCACTATGTGTCGGAAATGCGCGATCGTGCGCTGGTTCTCGAAGCCGATCCGCTCAGATGTCAGGCGCTGCCGCACATGATGACGGCGCAGTGGGACATGCTCGAGCTGCTCATGACATCGCTGGCGCGCGATTACCCCGAGCATTTTACGCTCCATCGCGACGGCTCAGCGTGGCATTGGATCAATCGGCCGCTCGGCATCGACCAGAAGTTCACGTTCCTCGACGCTAGCACGCTGCCCTACCAGCCGATGGAATTCATCGGCCGTCAGGTGCAGGGCGATTTCTCGATCCAGGACCAGCGCGATAATCAGCTTTGGATGGATGCGGGCATCATCACATCGCAGGCCGACTGGTCGCTCGATTTCGATGTTGGCATGAACTTCTTCGAATGGCATGGCCCCGTGCCGCTGGCGCACGAAGCCGGCGTGTTCGAGCGCGCTTTGAAATTTCTCCTCAACCTGCAGATCGGCAATCCGGTTCGCCGCTTGAACTGGACGATGACGATCAATCCGCGTCTCGATACGAGCCCTGAAAATTATCACAAGTGGGCCAGCGATCGCATGACGGTGACGCCGGAGAATGTCGGCCAGAAAGTGCATCTCCGCGTCGAGATGCAGGGCCTCTTCAGGCTGCCTCGCTCGAACGCAATCCTGTTCTCGATCCGCGGCTACCTGATGAGCCTCGAGCAGATCGTCACGGTGCCGAAGTGGGGCCGCCGCCTGCCGCGCGTGCTGAGTTCGCTGCCGCCTGAACTCGTCGAGTACAAAAGCCTCGGCCGCTACCGCGACATGGCGATTGCGTACCTTTCGAAATACGACGACGGCGCCCCAACCTCACCCGGCGGCGGACCGGATTAAGAAATCACTTTCAAGACAGAGTTCGCGCAGACCATCAAAAAAACAAGCAAGAGGTAGTGCTCATGTCCCTAGCCGATCTGCCACGTCAATCCATTCTGAACGATCGCCATCGAGCGAATGGCGGAGATTTGGAATCCGTCTCGTGGAACAACATGCCACTTCCGCAGACGTACGCTACCGATCCTTATGTCGAAGTCGAAGCCGTTCGTTGCCGGGCGGGTCTCTTTGACGTTTCCTCGCTGCAAATTCTCAACGTGTCGGGGCCGGACGCGACGAAGCTGCTCAATTATGTGCTGACATCCGATATCACCAAAGCCAAGCCCGGTGACTCGCATATTTCCAATATCGTCAATGAAAACGGCGGCCTGATCGACGACGTTCTCATCTACGTCGATAGCCCGACCGAGTACCGACTGTCTCATGGAGCGGGCAAGGTCGAAGAGGCGATCCGCGCGCTCGCGCCGAAGTACGACGTCAAGGTCGAGCGCGATGACGATGTGCACGTTCTCGCTTTGCAGGGACCGTTATCGCTCGAAATTCTGGCGCCGCATACGCCGATGGACCTCGCCGGGCTCGGCTACTTCAAGCACCAGGAGTCCACACTGTTCGGAACGCCAGTGCGTCTCGCTCGCGGCGGTTATTCGGCCGAGCTTGGATATGAGGTTTTCTGCGCGGCCAAGGATGCGCACAAGATGTGGGACTCTATCCTGGCCGCGGGCAAGGATAAGGGCGTCATCCCTGTTTCGTGGGCGTGCCTCGACATCGTGCGCGTCGAAGGCGGCTTGCTGTTCTTCCCGTGCGAGATGACGAACGAAGATACGACGCCTTGGGAAGTGAAGGCCGATTGGACGGTTGATCTCTCGAAGCCGGATTTCATCGGCAAGAAGGCGCTTGTCGAGAAGAAGGGCAAGGAACGCACATTCGTTGCAGGCCTCGAGGTCGATCACACGAAAGCCATTGCGCCCGGTTCCAAGATCACGGCGAACGGCAAGCAGGTCGGTGTCGTCACCAGCACGACCTACAGCAAGCATCTGATGAAATCGCTCGCGATGGCGCAGATCGAACCTGCTTACACCAAGCTCGGCACCGAACTCGTCGTTCATGACGGCGGCGACTGGCCGGCGACCGTGGTGCGGATGCCGTTCTACGATCCGCTCCGCCTCCGCACTCATCCACGCGACGAAATCTAATCCATCCACGCACGCACGTAGAAATCCTAGCGAATTGATTTTTCGGAAGGACCAAATATGGCACAGCGAATAGCGATTATCGGCGCCGGCCCCAGCGGTATGGCGGTTTTGCGAGCGTTCGAGAGCGCACGGCGTAAGGGAGCAGAAATCCCCGAAATGGTCTGCTACGAGCGGCAGAAGGATTGCGGGGGCATCTGGAACTATACGTGGCGCACGGGAACAGACGAGTTCGGCGAGCCGGTCCACGCAAGCATGTATCGCTACCTTTGGTCGAACGGACCGAAGGAAGCGTTGGAGTTCGCCGACTACTCGTTCGAAGAGCACTTCGGCCGTCCGATACCTTCATTCCCACCACGGGCCGTGCTGCACGACTACATCAAGGGCCGCATCGAACGCAGCGGCATCATGCACTACATCAAGCTCAGCACCGCCGTTCGCAACGTCACCTTCAATGACGAGACGCAGAAGTTCACCGTAACGGTGAAGGATCTCGTCTCCGACACGCTCTCGTCGTCAGAGTTCGACTATGTGTTCTGCGGCAGCGGCCACTTCTCGACGCCGAATATTCCGGAATTTCCGGGGCTCGATAAATTTCTCGGACGCACGCTGCACTCGCACGACTTCCGCTCGGCGGATGAGTTCGCGGGCAAGGATGTTCTGTGCGTCGGCGCGAGCTACTCGTCGGAAGACATCGGCATTCAGTGCTACAAGTATGGGGCCAAGTCCGTCACGTTCTCGTGGCGCACGAAGCCGATGGGCTTCAAATGGCCGGCCCGCATGGACGAAGTCCCCTTGCTTGAGCGCGTCGAAGGCAAGACTGCCTATTTCAAGGATGGCACCAAGAAAGACGTCGACGCGATCATTCTCTGCACGGGATATCTCCACCACCACCCGTTCATGGAAGACTCGCTGCGCCTCAAGTCACGCAACCGGCTCTATCCGCCATTCCTCTACAAGGGCATCTTCTGGCTCGACAATCCGAAGCTGATGTACATCGGCATGCAGGATCAGTTCTATACGTTCAATATGTTCGACGCCCAGGCGTGGTACGCGCGCGATGTCGTTCTCGGACGCATCAAGCTGCCGTCGAAGCCCGAAATGTTCGATGACATCCAGAAGTGGACCGAGAAGGAAGAAGCAATCGCCGACGCGACCGAGGCGATCGACTTCCAGACGGAGTATGTCCGCGATCTCATCACGCCGACGGATTATCCGCGTCTCGATGTCGATGCCGTCGCGAAGATGTTCAAGGAATGGGAACATCACAAGATGGAAGATATCCTGACCTACCGCGACCGTTCGCACAAATCGGTGCTGACCGGCACGCAGGCGCCCATCCATCACACACCCTGGATGAAAGCCGCAGACGACTCGATGGAAGCGTTCCTCAATCAACCAAGCAAAGTCGCCGCCGAGTAACTCGGCGCCGGCATCAGAAGTCGAATAGTGGACTGGTCGCATGCGCGGCCAGTCCCGCCATTTAGCGACAAGAGGACAAGATGAGCGACACAGTTCTGACGTCCCCTGCCCGGCCCAAACTCTTCGTCCCAGGTCAAGCTTCGCTGGAGCCGGGCGTCGAACGCTACGTTTTGAAGGGCGGCGGCACGGCCGTGTTCGAACTCGACAAGGGAGACCGCGTCGAACTCAGTCCGCTGGAAGGCGGACAAGGCGTGGAGATCGCAGCGTTCGCGCCAGGCGGCAAGAGCGATCTTGCGGCACTCGGCCTCAAAGGGCGCGGCACGCCGGCCGGCATTCAGCGGGCACTTGAAGCCGATAGCGAAGACGCACAACGCGTTCGCTTCGGATTGTTCCGTCGCGGACTCGATATCGGTCGCGTGAAAGCTGCGAGCGTGCTCGGACCGGATTGCGTTCCGGGCGATGTTGTCGCGCTGCAGGTGGAACGCTCAGTTCTCGCCGTCTTCGGTGCGCCGGCCGAGCCGATGATCGTTTGGGATCAGACGCCGGCCACCGATATCCTGGTCTTCATTCAACGCGCCAATCCGCGGCTTCTCAACGAAGCCAAGCTGCCGGATCCGATCGCCGAGCCACGTCTCGACATCCGCATCAATATTTCGAGCGCGGAAAGCTTCGAGGTTCACGAAGGTGAATACATTCAGATCATCGACGTGCAAGGACGCCAGTGCTCGGATTTTCTGGCTTTCAATCGCCGCGCGCTCGACCGCGGCGAAGTGCTGGGCCTTGAGTCGACGACGACGCGGTCGATGATCGGCGCCGCGTATCCGAAGCCCGGCCTCTATTCGAAGTTCTTCGATAAGGATCGAAATCCGCTCGTCGAAATCGTGCAAGATACCGTCGGGCGTCACGATACGTTCAACCTCGCCTGCACGACACGCTACTATGAGAATATGGGCTACTTCGGGCATCCGAACTGCACCGACAATTTCAACGACGCACTCAAGGACTACCCGATCGGCAACTACAAGGGCTGGCCGGCGATCAACTTCTTCTTCAACACCAACGTCGACTGCCATAACAACATATGGTCCGACGAGCCGTGGTCTCGCCCCGGCGATTACGTGATGATGCGCGCACTGACGGATCTCGTCTGCGGCACCTCCGCATGTCCTGCGGACATTGACGCTTCCAACGGCTGGCACCTGACCGAGATACACGTTCGGGTCTATCCGAAAGATACCCCCTTCAAGCGCTCGATCGGATTCAGAATGGCACCGGATGCTCCTCTCCAGCTGACAAGAGAATCGGGATTTCACCCGCGCACGTCGGCTCTCACGCGCAACTTCGGCGACTACCGCGGCTTCTGGGTGCCGCACTGCTATTCGAACGCGGGAGCGATCCAGGAATATTGGGCGTGCCGCGAGGGCGCTGTGATCATGGATCTCTCGCCGCTCAGGAAGATGGAGGTACTCGGTCCGGACGCGGAGCAGTTCCTGCAAGGCATCATCACGCGCGACGTTCGCAAGCTCTCAGTCGGACAAATCTACTACACGCCCATGTGCTACGAGCACGGCGGCATGGTGGACGATGGAACGCTCTTCCGGTTGGCGGAGAACAATTTCCGCTGGATCGGCGGCGACGATACGAGCCTCATCTGGCTCAAAGAGCAGCTCGCCAAGACCAACTATAAAGTGCATCTCAAGACCGCGACGGCCGAAATCAACAACGTCGCCGTCCAGGGTCCGAAGTCGCGGGAGATACTTCAGAAGATCATCGAGACGCCGCCCGGCCGGCCGACGATGCAGGAACTGGGACTTTTCCGTTTCACAGTCGGACGCATCGGCGGCGTTGCTGGCATTCCGGTTCTCGTCTCGCGAACCGGCTATACAGGCGAACTTGGATTCGAAGTCTTCTGCCATCCCAAGGACGCGCCTGCGGTTTGGGATAAGATCATGGAAGCCGGCGCGCCATTCAAAATTCAGCCGTTTGGATTCGATGCGCTCGATATGGTTCGCATCGAAGCTGGCCTCGTCTTCGGCGGACATGATTTCGATTCAACGACCGACCCGCTCGAAGCGGGCATCGGCTTCACCGTTCCGACGAAGAAAGAAGAAGATTACATCGGCAAGGCTGCGATCGAGAACCGCCGCGCTAATCCGCTTCGGAAGCTGGTCGGCCTCGAAATCCAGGGCAACGAGAAACCCGCGCACGGAGATCCTGTTTTCGTCGGCCGGGCGCAAGTCGGCGCGGTAACAAGCGCGATGCGTTCGCCTCTTCTCAAGAAGACACTTGCGTTCGCGCGGGTTGACGTGACGCATTCGGCGACGGGGACAGCGCTGGAGATCGGACGCCTCGACGGCCTGCAGAAGCGCTTCAAGGCAACGGTCGTGCCGTTCCCGTTCTACGATCCGGAGAAGAAGCGCGTTAAAATGTGAAGCGCCGCATATCTCCCATGCGAAAGTGATGGCCGCCAGCGATGGCGGCCGTTTCGCATCTTGCCTCCTATGCCTGCGAAGGGTACACGCGCCAAATCCCACGGAGGCGCGATATGTTTCAGGCGATCCTGATTGAAAAAGACGGCGAGCGTGCAACGCCTCGTCTTGCTGAACTCGACAAGTCGGCACTCCCCGACGGCGACGTTACGGTCCGCGTCAGTCATTCGACACTCAACTACAAAGACGGTCTTGCGATTACGGGCAAGGGGCCGATCATCCGTTCGTTTCCCATGGTGCCGGGCGTCGACTTCGCAGGCGTCGTCGAAGAGAGCAGCAATGCTCGTTTCAAACCGGGCGATGCCGTTCTGCTCAACGGATTTGGCGTCGGTGAAAATCACTGGGGCGGCCTTTCGGAATATGCGCGCGTCAGGGGCGACTGGCTTATGCCGCTTCCCGCAGGCTTGAGTGCGCGCCGCGCGATGGCGCTCGGCACGGCGGGCTATACGGCGATGCTTTGTGTCATGGCGCTCGAACGGCTAGGCGTCACGCCGGACAAGGGTGAGATCATCGTGACGGGTGCGGGCGGCGGCGTTGGCGGCGTTGCGGTTCTTCTTCTTTCGCGTCTCGGTTTCGACGTCGCCGCATCGACGGGCCGCGTCGAGGAAGCCGACTACCTCAAGGGCCTCGGCGCGAAGACGATCATCGATCGTAAAGCGCTGTCAGAGCCCGGCAGACCTCTTCAAACGGCTCGCTGGGCGGGCGCCGTCGATAGCGTGGGCAGCCATACGCTTGCGAATGTTTGCGCCAGCATGAAGGACGATGGCGTCGTCACCGCGTGCGGCTTGGCACAGGGCTTGGACTTCCGGACGACGGTCGCGCCCTTCATTCTGCGTGGCGTTACGCTCGTCGGCATCAACTCGGTCTACCGCTCGCTTGCCGATCGCGTGACGGCTTGGGAACGCCTCGCCCACGAGATCGATTTCGAAAAGCTCGACGGCATGACGCGGATCATTCCGTTGGATCAGGCGATCGACGCCGCGGGCGATCTTCTCGCCGGGAAAGTGCGCGGCCGTCTCGTTGTCGAGATCGGCAATCAATCCTAACGTCTCATAGAAATTTCAATCTCAAGGAAATAATCGATGCCATTTCTCAGATTCGATCTCATCAAGGGACGCACCGACGACGAGATTGCGACGCTGCTCGATGCGGCGCACGAGGCTATGCTCGCGGCGTTCAAGGTGCCCGTCCGCGACCGTTATCAGATCGTGCATGAGCACGAGCCGAGCCGCGTGCGGATCGAAGATACTGGCCTTGGCATCGAGCGCACTGAGAAAGTCGTTCTGGTCCAAGTGACGACGAGGCCGCGCTCTACCGAAGAGAAGCAAGCCTTCTATCGCCTTCTGACGGAGGCGCTTTCCAAACGTTGCGGCATCGCGCCGAGCGATGTGATGGTGAACTTCGTCACCAACACGGATGCCGACTGGTCGTTTGGAAACGGCGAAGCGCAATTTCTAACAGGTAAGCTCGGGTAAGATAGAACGATGCATCTCCTTCACGATTCCAATGCGCCTGCCGCGGCGACGATCACGTTCGATCAGTTTCTTGCGGTCGATATTCGCGTCGGCACCATCATTGCCGCTGAACCCTATCCGGAAGCGAAGAAGCCGGCGTTGAAACTCAAAATCGATTTCGGCAGCGGTATCGGCGTGAAGCAATCGAGCGCGCAGATTACGCGCCATTATGATTGCGCGACGCTCGTCGGACGTCAGGTGGCGGCGGTCGTAAATTTTCCGCCGCGCCAGATCGGCAAGTTCATGTCGGAAGTGTTGACGCTCGGCTTTCCGGATGAGAACGGAGAGGTCGTGATGTTTAAACCCGACATCAAGGTTCCGAACGGCGCGCGCCTGTTCTGAATGAGATGAGCGCGCCACCTCGGAGGCAGCGCGCTCATGGTTTCTACTTCTTCTGATGGCCGAGCGCCCCGACGTAGGCGGCGACGGCCCTCGCGTGATCATCAGACATCTCGACGCCACCCTTCGACGGCATTGCGCCCGAATGCTCTTTCGGTTCGGGCACGCCTGCCAAAATCGTCTTGGTGATGCCGTCGACGCTGCCGTCGCTCCAGAGCCACTTTCCTGATGTGAAGTCGGCACCGACCGGGCGGCCCCCACGCCCGCTCCATGACACCCGGCGCATGTCGCGCCGTCGAGTGGGGCGTTCATGACAAGCGATCGTGGTCATCGTTTCGCAATGCCACAACTGCTCAAAGCGTAATTGGTTTAAACGGTCCGTGAACATCGATCAGATTCAAGCGGCGATCATCGTCGCTTAGTTGCCTTCGCGACATACGGAAGGCTCAACTTTATGCGTTATATTCAGCTATTTTGAATCCATCGGGAAAATTCCCCGCATTGCATCAATGCATGTCACGGCGGGAACATCGACTTAGCGTCGAAAGCACGTAAACAATTCCACAAAGCGCAACTGTGGTATTCATAAGGTGCATAGCGCTCGATGCGTCGTATCCGAGGACCATCCATGTCGAGATCTTCAGGCAAGAAGTTTGCGATCATCGCCCTGATCGCTGCAGCAGGCAGTCTCGTCTCCTCGCATCGTGAGTCAGCGCACGCAGCATCGGGTGAGCGCATCGGCGATGCCGTCGCGATCACCAATATCGTCATGGCAGATTTCGCCGAGAAGCAGCGCAAACTCGCGCGTGGCGATGACGTTCGCCAGGACGAGATCATCGAGGTCAACACGGATGCGCAGGGCGAGTTCAAACTCGACGACGACACGAGGCTTGCGCTTGGTCCGGGTTCGCGGCTCGTACTCGATAAATTCGTCTACGACAGCGATAAGAAGACGGGCTCGATCATTCTCAACATGGCGAAGGGCGCGTTTCGCTTCATCACCGGCGTCGCCGCGAAGCCAACATACGTCATCAATACGCCGAACGCGTCGATAACGGTGCGCGGCACGATTTTCGATACTTACATTCTGCCGGACAAATCCGTGTGGGTGCTGCTTCACGAAGGCGCGCTCGAGGCGACAGGCAAAAAGAGTGTCTGCCGTGTTCTCGATCAGCCGGGACAGATGATGCACATTGGGAGCGACGGCAGGGTCGCAGGCCCTTACAATTGGTCGAAGCTGCCTGACGGCAATACAGTAGCGTTCGATACGGCGTTTCCGTTCGTGATCAATACGCCGTCGATCGATCCCAATCCGCTTTTGACGCGCGCGCAAATCATCGAGGCTTCTTTTCCTGACGTGCCGGCAAAAGAATGCATAAATCCCCATTCGCCGATCCAGATCAATCCGCCGGTCAAAACGCGGAAAGCTGAAACGCCGCGCAAGGCCGAGCCAAAGAAGAAGCAAAAAGTTGCCACTACGCGGAAGCCGAAGCGGGATGGTGGCTACGGTGACGATTGCCCAGGCTGCATGACCGGCATGGGAATCGTGCTCGGCGGCGGGATGGGCGGGTTCGGCGGCCATCGCGGTGGCGGCGGCGGAGACGGCGGAAATTACGGTGGCCGCGGGCGCTGATTTGAAAGCTCCGCGCCCTCTATCCGTTCAACGCTTCAGGTCGAACTTTCTCGGTCGCGATGGTGCGATAGAACGTCAGCATATCTTCAGGCGCGATGCGCATGCAGGCTGCGAGAGCTTCCTCCGTCCGGACAGCATCGCCCGACTGACGAGCGGCTAGAAACGCGACATGCGCGCGGCGAACATTTAGAAAATCATCGGAAGCCGCGTACGTCTCGTCGCCCACCAACGCGAAGACATTTTCGGCCCGACCTTTGCCGCGCGGCGTAACGGAGCCAAGCTCCAAAAACGCGAATTGGCTGGCCTCAGCTGCCGTTCGTTCACCGGCGACGATGCGGGCTCCGAATGTTTTCGTCGCCTCCTCGAAGCGGGCTGCAACATTCACGACGTCGCCGAGAACGGAGTAGTCGAAGCGCTGTGGCGAGCCGACGTTGCCGACGACGCATTCTCCCGTGTTCAAGCCGATGCCCATTCGCACGGGCGAAAACGGCAAGCCCGCCGCTTCGGATTCGGCTTTCAAGCTGGCGTTCAGACTGACAAGGGCATCAAGCATGGCCAGCGCCGTGCGGCAGGCGTTGGCTGAGTGCTCGGAGTCGAGCAGCGGCGCATTCCAAAATGCCATCACCGCGTCGCCCATGAACTTATCGATGGTGCCGCGATTAGCGAGGATGACATCCGTCAAGGGCGTGAAGAGGCGATTGACGAAACGGATCAATTCTTCCGCGCGCATCCCTTCCGATATTTTCGAAAAGCCGCGAACGTCGGCAAAGAGAAGCGTTACCTCGCGCGTCTCGCCGCCAAGCTTCAGCTTGTCGCGATTTTTGGCGAGTTCCTCGATCAACGGCGCCGCCACGTAATGGCTGAAAGCCGAGCGGATTTCGCTGCGTGCAATTTCGGATTTCACGTAGCTCGTCAGCGATACGCCGAAATAAAGCAGCGCTACGGAGAGCGATGGATAAACGGGATCGAACAGCAGTCCGCCGTTGGAATAGGCAAACCACGATAGCGCGATAATGAAGGCGATCGATGTCAGTCCGGCAATTGCAGCACGCAGAGCGCCTGATCGTTCTATCAGCCAAGCGACCAGCACGCCGATGACCAAAAGGAATGCGATCTCGGCGCCTGTAGCATAGGCCGGGCGAACGAGGTGCTGACCGGAGAGCATCTGCTCTAAAGCTTGAGCATGGATTTCGACACCCGGAACAGCAGGTTCAAGTGGCGTTGCCCTGAGGTCGAGCAGGCCGGTTGCGGTCGCGCCGATAATGATGTGCCGGGATTTTATGTCGTCCGCGTTCACCGTTCCGTCGATAATGCTCAACGCCGATATCGTGCGCTTCGGATCACTGGGCGCGAACTTCAGCCACAGCTCGCCGCGTCCGTCGGAAGGAAGAACCGTGTCGCCGACGCGGACGCTTTCTATCCCCGTCTTTTGTCCAAGAGCGTCGACGCCACTTCCACCCGACGACTTGATGAAAATGGTCGATTGTTTCGTGCCGACCCGAAATGCTTCGAGCGCAAGAGAGGGATAAAGCGAGCCGCCAATCGAAACGAGAAGCGGTATCCGGCGCACGACCTGATCGCTCGACGGCAACCAATTGACCGCTCCGATCCCGCGGGCGGCCTTCGTGAGGCTCGGCAGATTTTCCACTCCGCCGGCGAAGGCGTGGACGAAGAGCAAAGGATCATCGCCCGCGTAGGAAACAGCTCCGGGGTACGGCTCAATCTTATTGGATGCGCTGGCGTTTCCCGCAACGCCGAGAATGACCGGTGCGTTCTCGATCGCGGCCGCCAACCTTGCGTCGTTGGAGGAAAGCCGTCCCAACTCGGCAACGGCAGTCGCCTGCCCCGCGTCATCCATCAAGGAACGGAGAAGCTCTTCTGGAGAGAGCCGGTCCGGCTCGGCGAAAACCATGTCGAATGTAATCGACGCGGCTCCGGCCGAGACGAGCTTCGATACGAGCGTCGCGAGTTTGGAGCGCGGCCATGGCCATTGGCCGATGCGCGCGAGCGAGGATTCGTCGATCGCAACGATGCGCACCGGGAACGCCGGATTGGCCTCTCTTGGCGATGCTCGGAGGTAGGAATCGAAAACCGAGAGCCGGAGACGCGCCACCGGTTCGGGATCTGCGATGCGCAGCGCGAGGCATGCCGCGAGCAACGCCACGGAGATGAGAAATGAGAGTGGCAAGCGGCTCAAACCAAAATCCATCGGTCAGCATCCATGGGCCGGCGGAGCCCTTCGTCAGAACGTGGAGATTGCGTCGGGTGTGTCGGCGTGCCCGCCACTCTCGCACGTTGAAGATTACGCGGCATAGTGCCCCCGCTCGGACGTTTGAAAGTCGAAGCACTCTGACGACTCGTCAGACGATGTCGATGAACACGGCCGTCGGACGATATTTTTATGGACCGACGAGACTTTTCAGGTGAACCGCACATTCATTTTTTGAGCTTGCTCGCGTCAATTTTCTGCATAGTCTTAAATCTATCACAAATCGTTCAAGATCGCAGAAAGACGAGGGAAATGGGGGTAATTTGGATAGCGTAACATCGGCCAGCGGGCGGCAACTCGGCCTTCGTTCCGGCTTCGCAAGCGCGTTCTTTGCGGCTTTCATGCTTGGCGCACCGGAACCTGCCCGAGCGGAAATCGGAAGCGAAGAGACGCATATCGATTCGCTCCCGCCGCAAGTCGAAGTTCGCGAGATGGAGGACGGCGAGTTTCCATTTGAGCTGCGAAAAGTTGCCGACAAGCTCGAAAGCCCCTGGGCCATGGCATTCTTGCCCGATGGCCGGATTCTCGTCACCGAGCGTCCCGGACGCCTTCGCGTTATTGAGGGCGATGAACTGCTACCGCTGGCGATCACCGGCGTGCCGACCGTTCTTTCGGGCAGCCACTCCGGGCTTCTGGACGTTCTCGTCGACCCCGATTTCTCGAAAAATCGCCGGTTGTTTCTCTCCTATATGCATGGGACGCCGGAAGCCGGAACGATACGAATTTCCAGCGCCGTGCTCGACGGCATGAACCTTGTCGATAAGCAGGTCATTTTCGAGAGCCGGCCCGCAGCGAACGGGCTCGATCAAATCGGCGGTCGCTTAGCGTTCGGACCCGACAAGGCTCTCTATTTGACGATCGGTGATCGTTTCCAAAAAGAACGCGCTCAAAATCTGCTCGACGACGGCGGCAAGATCATCCGCATCAATGTCGACGGCTCGATCCCGGAAGACAATCCGTTCGTCGGCCGAAGCGACGTGCTGCCGGAGATCTATAGCTACGGACATCGCAACCCGCAGGGGCTAATCGGCAACGTCGGAGACGGACAACTCTGGTCAATCGAGCAGGGTCCAAAAGGTGGTGATGAACTCAACCTCATCACCGGCGGCAGCAACTACGGCTGGCCGGTCGTCACCTATGGCGTGAACTACGACGGCTCGGTCATCTCGGAACTGACGTCCGCTCCTGGCATGGTCGACCCGATATACGTCTGGGTTCCATCGGTCGCTCCGGCCAGTCTCGTTTCCTACTACGGTAACGTCATGCCCGATGACTGGCGCGGAGACTTTCTGGTTGGCACGCTGGCTGGAGAATGTCTGATCAGGCTGCGGATGGACTCGGGCAAGGTCGTCAAAGAAGAACGCTATTTGCACCATAAAATCGGGCGTATCCGCGATGTCGCGGTTGCTCCGGACGGATACATTTATCTAATGACGGACAGCTCCGAAGCCTCGATCTATCGCATCGAGCCGCTGACCGATCAGGTCGCCAAGGTCAAGACAGAGCCCTAGCGGTTGGTCGCGACTGACAGAGGATTCCTGTTGCGTCGCAAAGAACATTCCTTTGGTCCGAACCTCGGCCCGCATAATTGCTGTGCGGCCGAGGAAAACCATGCACACTATTTAGCCGCGCCTAGCGATTGACCTTTGCCGGGCTTCCCACCACACTACGAGCGGAAGAATTGGACGCCGTTACGCTCCGAGTAGCGAAAAGCGTCACGTCGCCCAAGATTTCCCAAAAGGAATGACTTTCTGGGGAACTAATACATGTCATCCGAATCGAAAGTGGTCGATGAGGACGTAAAAGTCCTTCACTCGATGGGCTATGCGCAGGAACTTTCCCGGCGCATGCACGCGTTCTCGAACTTCGCTATTTCGTTTTCCATCATCTGCATTCTTTCGGGCGGTATCAACTCGCTCGGACAGGCGACCGCCGGCGCGGGCGGGGCGGCGGTCGGACTGGGATGGCCTTTGGGCGTTCTCATCTCCGGCGTGTTTGCTATGGCGCTGGCGCAAATCTCGTCGGCCTATCCCACAGCCGGCGGCCTCTATCACTGGGGCTCTATCTTGGGCAACCGGTTCACCGGCTGGCTTGCTGCTTGGCTCAACCTGCTCGGTCTGATCACGGTGCTGGGCGCCATTAACGTCGGCACGTTCTACTTCTTCTTCGGCGCGTTCGGTCCCTACTTCGGCATCGAAGATACGCTGACGCACCGCGTTCTGTTCATGGCGGCGATCACGGGCCTGCAGGCGCTCATCAACCATCTCGGCATCGGCCTGACGATGAAGCTCACGGACTTTTCGGGCTACATCATTCTATTCGGCGCCGTGCTCGTGGCGGTGGTGTGTCTGATTTTTGCACCGAGCTACGAAATCTCGCGTCTGTGGACGTTTTCGAACTACACGGGCACGGAAGGTGCAAACGGCGTCTGGCCGAACGCGGTCTCGACGGGCATGGCGTTCGCGCTTGGCCTGCTGCTGCCGATTTACACGATCACGGGCTATGACGCTTCGGCCCATACGGCCGAAGAAACCGTCAACGCCTCGATGGCGGTGCCCAAGGGCATGGTTTCCGCCGTGCTGTGGTCGGGTGTTTTCGGCTACATCATGCTGTGTGCGTTCGTGTTGATGATCCCCAACATGGACGAAGCTGCAAAACAGGGCTGGAACGTCTTCTTCTGGGCCATGGATAAGCAGGTTCCGCCGGGCATCAAGAATGCGTTGTACGCCCTGATCTTCGTGTCGCAATGGCTTTGCGGCCTGGCGACCGTGACATCGGTTTCGCGCATGCTGTTCGCCTTCTCGCGCGACGGTGGCATTCCGGGAATTTCCGGTTGGCTGGCGAAGGTCAGCCCGACATACCGCGTGCCTCAGAACGCCATCTGGTTCGGTGCCTTGCTGGCGACCTTGTTTGTCTGGTTCACGTCTGCGATCACCATCGCGGGCACACCAGCCTATTCGATCGTCGTGTCCTGCACGGTCATCTTCCTGTTCCTGTCGTTCGCAGTGCCGATCGCTCTGGCGCTGTTCAAGTACGGCGGCCCGAGCTTCCCGAAGCCCGGCCCGTGGGATCTTGGGGCTGGCCTCTTCAAGCTCGTGTGCCTGCTGTCACTGATTTCGATGGCCGTCATCTTCTACATCGGCATCCAGCCTCCGAACGATTGGGCGCTCGAAATCACGATCGGCTTTATCGTGCTGTCGCTCATCATCTGGGTGCTGTTCGAGAACCGCCGGTTCAAGGGGCCTCCGATCGGTGCGGACATCGCGCAACGCGCGGCTGAGATCAAAGCAGCCGAGGCGGCAGTCGGCGAAAAGAGCTGACGGCCCACTGCGTCCTTGATGTCAAAAAATAGTGCGGGCCGGATCAATCGATCCGGCCCGCATCTGTTACACATCCCGCCAAACGTCTCGACAGGAGCATGAGAATGGCAGACCGGCTTAAGGGTAAGATTGCGATCATTTCAGGCGGAGCGACGGGCATGGGTGGCGCCTCATCCCTCCTATTTGCCGCCGAGGGCGCGGCGGTCGGCGTGATCGACCGCAACGAAGAGGCCGGGCGCGCCGTGGTCGCCGAGATCAACAATAAGGGTGGCAAGGCTGTCTTCGCGGCAGCCGACGTCGCGGATCAAGCGCAGGTGAATGCTGCGGTTGCGAGCGTCACGTCCGCGATCGGCCAGGCCAACGTGCTCTTCAATCACGCGGGCACGATCATCATCAAGCCCTTCCTCGAGACGACGCTCAAGGAGTGGGAATGGCTGATGGGCATCAACGTGACGAGCATGTATCTGATGACGCAAGCCGTTCTGCCCGGAATGCTCGAGATCGGCGGCGGATCGATCGTCTGCACGTCGTCGATTTCGGCTATTGCGGCAACGCCTATGGAGACGGCGTACAATACGTCGAAGGGCGCCTGCCACATGTTCGCGCGATCCATCGCGGTCGAGTATCGCGACAGAGGCATTCGCTGCAATGCGGTCTGCCCGGGCTTCGTCAAGACCCCGCACGGCCTGCACGAAGTCGCCGAGCTGTCGAAGCGCGGGGTCGACGCGTCGGACGCCGCTCTTGCCGTCCAGCAGGGCCGTCTCTGCGAGCCGGAAGAAGTCGCGCGGGCTGCTCTCTTCCTGGCGAGCGACGAGGCCAGCTTCGTCAACGGCGCGCACCTGTTCGTCGATAACTGCTTTACGGCGGTGTGACGCGTTTCAGCGGGGCCGTCATCCTCGAACAAGGAGCGCAGCGACGCGTTCGGGGATCCAGCGCAAGAACCGTCGAAGACTCCCTATTGCTTTCGCGCCTTCGGCGAGTCTTGCGCTGGATCCCCGGCCTTCGACGCGCCGACGGCGCGTTCCGGCCGAGGATGACTAGTGGTGGAATGCGGTCATGGACCATGCAATCCGCCACAACCGCCGTCATGCCGACGTAGGTCGGCACCCAGACAAGCTTCAACACAAGCAGAAGATGCTGTTCGCTCCGCGCGGACAGCACGTGCGAATGCTCTGCACTTTGCCTGGATCCCGGCCTTCGCCGGGATGACGGAGTGTTTGTTAGCCCTGGGTCCCGGCTCTTCGCTATCGCTCTGGCCGAGATGACAGATGGCGCTACTTGATCAGCTCAGGTCCGGGCTGGCCTTCAATCAGGAACTGGGACTCGTCCTTCAGGTTGACGCCGGTCAGGCCGCGGCGGAAGGCTTCGCGGAGCAGCCACGCGGTTTTGAACGTGCCTTCGTCGTAAGACAGTCCGCGCTGGCGAATGTTCGAGATGCAGTTGCGGTCGGCGTCCTTGATGCCGATGCGCGGCGAAAACGTTAGGTAGACTCCGAGACTATCGGGCGACGACAGGCCCGGACGTTCGCCGATCAGAACAAGGACGGCTTTGCCGCCGAGGATCTCGCCGGCTTCATCGCCCAGCGCCACGCGGGAATTATCGGCGAGCAGTACCGGCGATAATTTCCAGCCGGCCTTCACGACATAGGGCATGAACGCCGACATATACGCGAGCGTATTGGCCGCGACGCCGAGAGAGGACAGGCCGTCGCCGACGAGAATGACGAGGTCGGGTTTCGCCGATCCTTCGATTTCGGACGCGCGCACGAGGGCCTCTCGCGATTCATCAGACAGCCGGCGACCGAGATCGGGACGGCGCAAATATTCTGAGCGATCAGTCGCCGCGCTTGCTATTCGCAAAGTCGAGAGGCCCAAAGCCGACAGACCCTTTTCGATCGGGTTCCAATCGATCGGCGTGGTCACCGCGTCGCGCGCCATGGCGTGCGAGAGAGCGAAGTTCAAAACTTCGCGCGTCGGCATCGCGGAACCCGAGCGGCCAAGGCCGATACGCGCGTCGGTGAACCGCTTCAGATTTGCCCAGGGATCTTCTGTCATGGTCATGCCGCCAGCGCCTGTGCGTGCGAGAGAAGAGGATTGCCGGGACCGTGCGGTGCGAGGTGGCCGCTCGCGTCCGTCACACCGATGCGGGCGAGCCATGCCTCGAACTCCGGCGCGCGTTTGAGGCCCAGCGCCTCGCGCACGTAGAGCGCGTCGTGGAAGGACGTCGACTGGTAATTCAGCATGATGTCGTCGGCGCCGGGGATACCCATGATGAAGTTGACGCCTGCTGCACCGAGCATCATCAGCAGGATGTCCATGTCATCCTGGTCGGCCTCGGCGTGGTTCGTGTAGCAGATATCGCAACCCATCGGCAGGCCGAGCAGCTTGCCGCAGAAATGATCCTCCAGCCCAGCGCGGATGATTTCCTTGCCGTTGTAAAGATACTCGGGGCCGATGAAGCCAACGACGGTGTTGACGAGGAGCGGCTTGAACTGCCGCGCCACGGCATAAGCCCGGGCTTCGATCGTCTGCTGATCGCAGCCGTGATGCGCATCGGCCGAGAGAGCCGATCCCTGCCCCGTTTCGAAATACATGCAGTTATCGCCGACCGTGCCGCGCTTGATGCTGAGAGCGGCGTCGCGACCTTCCTTCAAGTGCGCAAGCGTCACTCCGAAGGAAGAGTTGACGCCTTCCGTGCCGCCAATCGACTGGAATACGAGATCGACCGGCGCGCCCTTGGCGATGGCGTCGATCGTGGTCGTGACGTGGGTCAGCACGCAGCTCTGCGTCGGGATCTCGAAGCGGCGAATGATGTCGTCCATCATCACCAGCAGGTCGGTGATGGCGTTCAGATTATCGCTCGCAGGATTGATGCCGATAACCGCATCACCGCAGCCGTACATCAGGCCATCGACGATCGAGGCCGCGATGCCTTTCTTGTCGTCGGTAGGATGATTGGGTTGTAGACGCACGGCCATGTGGCCCGGAATGCCGATCGTATTGCGGAACCTTGTCACGACGTGCGCTTTCTTGGCGCCGAGCACGAGATCCTGATTGCGCATGATTTTCGAGACGGCGGCGACCATTTCCGGCGTCAGTCCGGGCGCAAGCGCGGAAACATTCAGCGGCGTCGCTTTTTCCGAGAGAAGCCAATCGCGGAATTCGCCGACCGTCATATGCGAGACGGGCGCGAAGGCCGCCGCATCATGGGTATCGACGATCAGGCGCGTGACGTCGTCGTCCTCGTAGGGAATGATCGCTTCGTTGAGAAATTGTTTGAGCGGCACGTCGGCGAGCGCCATCTTGGCGGCGACGTTCTCGGCGGCCGATGTCGCCGCTACGCCCGCCAGCACGTCGCCCGATCGCGGCGGCGTGGCTTTAGCCAAAAGTTCTTTCAGGGATGAGAATACGTAGGTCGTTCCGCCAGCGTGCACCCTGTACATGGCCCTCTCCGATCTCCCGGTCGCTTTGCCAATAATGTCTTTTGATGCTTTCTGCGCAAGCTTCAAATCGTGCTCAGTGGACCATCATCCGCTCGTTTGCAGTGCACGCTAGTGCGTAGCGACGTCAGTTTTTCGCTTTGGTGAGGATTGGTCGGGCTGGCGCCCGGCGAGATCGGCGACGCCCGCGATGAAAGCGTTCATCGAATCGTCGAAGGCGGCATCGGGGTCGAGCGTTTTCAGCGCGGGTATAAGCGCGCGGGTTGCTTTGTAGGCTTCGGCATCGAGGGCTTGGAGTTCCGCTTCTTCACTTTGGCCGATTGGGCGCAGCAGGCCTTCGGCCTCGGCCAGCGCGAAGCCTAGGACGAACGCGTAAAATGCGAGACCAAGCCCAGCGGCTTGAGCATCGGCAAGTCCGGCGTGCCGCAGCGCGCAATAGACGACCTCACTTGAAATGTGATCGGCGGGACCGGTGGCGTTGTAGCGAAAGTGGAGATGAAAAACGCGCGGATGCCGGTGCGCGAGCATCCGATAGGCGTTGGCGACGGCCTTGAGATCGTTTTGCCAGTTCGCGGTCGCTTCCGGTATTTCGACCCCGCGCAAGGCGTGGTCGGCGATGGCGCGAAGCAGTTCTTCCTTCGAGCCGAAATGATGCAGCACCGTCATCGGGTCAACACCGACGATGGCGGCAAGCTTGCGGATCGAGAACCCCTGCTCGCCGACCTCTGCGAAAAGGGTAAACGCGGCGTCGAGAATTTCCGATCTCTCGACCCCTCGGCGTGCCCTGGATTTCGGCTCTGTCATTCCGTCGGCCCTTGACTTCTACACTGTAGAGAATACTCTCCAAGTCGTTGAAGACGCAAGTAACGGTATCGTTAGTGATCGAGCGTGTCGCATCGCGTGATGCTAGCGGCCAGGGAACATCGGTAATGGCGCCGTCGGATATCCGGCTCCCGGCTATCTTATCGAATAGTGCATCGGCTTCCGCCGGTCGCAACGAGACCGCGCGAGCCGGAAAGCGCGCTCCCCATCCGAAGCGCGAGCTACTGAAGCTCTGCGCCCGCATCGGCTATACGCCGCACTGACGTCTCCCAGCATTTTCACCCGCACCGGCCGAAAGCCGGCCCTAATCTATTCCGCTGGAGGGAAAACCCGTGTCCAACCGATTTCAGACGAAGCAGATCCAAGACCTCGACGCTCAGCACCACCTGCATCCCTTCTCCGATCATCAGTCGCTCAGGGCGGCTCAGAACGTCCGCGTCATCGTGAAGGGCGAAGGCCCGTACGTGATCGACAGCGAAGGCCACCGCATCCTCGACGGCATGGCGGGCCTTTGGACGACGAACATCGGCTACGGCAATAAGGAGCTGGCGCAAGCGGCTTATGACCAGATGGTCGAGCTGCCATTCTACAATACGTTCTTCAAGACGACGCATCCGCCGGTCGTTGCGTTGTCGCGCAAGCTCGCCGAGCTCGCCCCGGCCCATATCAATCAGGTCTTCTTCGGATCGTCGGGCTCGGAATCGAACGACACGGCGATCCGCCTCATCCGTCACTACTGGGCGCTCAAGGGCGAACCGAAGCGGCGCATCATCATCAGCCGCAAGAACGCCTATCACGGCTCGACGATCGCTGCCGGTTCGATGGGCGGCATGAGCCACGTGCATCAGCACAGCTATCCCGTTTACGAAGGGTTCCGGCATGTGATGGATCCCTACTGGTACGGGGACTCGTTCCCTGGCGAGACGCCGGAAGCATTCGGTCTTCGCGCAGCGCGCGCGATCGAGGAAGAAATTCTTCGCTGCGGACCGGAGAATGTCGCGGCATTCGCAGGTGAGCCGGTTCAGGGCGCAGGCGGCGTCAAGATTGCGCCTTCGACCTATTGGCCGGAAGTGCAGCGCATCGTCGACAAGTACGGCATCCTGCTTCTCGCCGACGAAGTGATCACCGGTTTCGGCCGCGTCGGCACGTGGTTTGCCTCGGAATTCTACGGCATTCGGCCGAACCTCATCACCTTCGCGAAGGCGGCGACGTCGGGATACATTCCGCTCTCGGGCGTTCTCGTCGACGACAAGATCGTCGAAGCGCTGATGTCGAAGGACGACGACTTCAATCACGGGTACACGTTCTCGGGTCATCCCGTTGCGTGCGCTGTCGCATTGAAGAACCTCGAAATCATGGAGCGCGACCGGCTCGTCCCAAAAGTGAAAGAGACGACGGGTCCGGCGCTTGCGAAGCTTTTCGCACGCTTCAAGGATCACCCGCTCGTCGGGGAAGTCCGCACCGTGGGCATGCTCGGCGCGATCGAACTCGTCGCGGATAAGAAGTCGCGCAAGCGCTTCGACGATCCGGGCCGCGTCGGCCTGATCTGCCGCGATCACTTCTTCCGCGAGGGCTTCATCATGCGGGCCGTCTACGACACCATGGTGTGCGCACCGCCCCTGACTTGGACGGAAGAGCACTTCGAAGAAGCAGGTGCCGTCATTCAGAAGGCACTCGATCAGACACTCGCGAACGTCAGCGGAGAACTCGCGGCATGAGCCGGCCGATCGTCGTTATTCCTTGCAGCACCGAAACCGTCGGCGGCCTCGTGGCGGACGTCGTCGTGCGGAAATACGCCGTTGCGGTCGCGGAGGGTTCCGAGTGCCAGCCGCTCTTCGTGCCGGTGGGCTCGGGCCTCGCCGACATTGCCTCCGTGCTCGATGTGGCGTCCGGCATTCTACTGACGGGCGCTATCTCGAACGTCCATCCAGAGCATTACAGCAATGAGGAGCCGATCCTCCCGCATGCCATCGATACCGACCGGGACGCGGTGACGTTGCCGCTCATCCGCGCGGCCGTCGAGAGCAAGGTGCCCCTCTTCGCGATTTGCCGGGGCTTCCAGGAACTCAACGTGGCGCTTGGGGGCACGCTGCATCAGGCGGTTCACAATCTGGAAAACTACGCCGATCATCGCGAGCCGCAGGTCAAGGACTTCGACGTCATGTTCGCGGCTCGGCATCCGGTTACGCTCAAGGGCGAACTGAGAAAGTGGCTCGGACAGGACGAGATCATGGTCAATTCATTGCATGGGCAGGGCCTCAACCGGCTTGCGCAACCGCTCGTCGCCGAAGCGTTTGCCGAGGATGGGCTGGTCGAAGCCGTGCGGGCCGTTTCGGGTCATCCGTTTTCGCTCGGCGTGCAATGGCACCCTGAGTGGCAACTTCACTCCAATCCGCAATCCCTGGCGCTGTTCCGTCGCTTCGGCGATGCTGCGAGAGGCATGATCGCAAAAGGACAGGCCGCATGACGACCGACACTTTCCTTACCATCGAAGAGGCGACGGCCTTTCTCGACGCCAATCCGACAGTCACTTGGATCGACATCATTCTGTTCGACATGAACGGCATGGCGCGCGGCAAGCGGGTTCGTCGCGCAGATCTCGTCGGGGCTGCGAAGAATGGATTGCTTCTCCCCGCATCGGTTTACGTGCTCGATCCGCGCGGCAATTCGATCGCGGAGACGGGCCGTCTTTGGGAGACGGGCGACCACGACATTCCGTTCCGCATTCTTACCGGCACGCTGAAGCCGGTTCCCGCCGGCGCGGGTACGCATGCGCAAGCTGTGATGGTACCGGTCGATTTCTGCGATATGTGCCCGCGCGCCGTGCTCGCAGGTCAGGTCGAACGATTGGCAGCTGCCGGCCAGAAGCCCGTCGTCGCTGTGGAGCTGGAATTCTACGTCACGCGTCGCTCGGCCGACGGCAACTTCACGCTGCTGACGCCGCCCGGTCTCTCCGCCGATCCCGAACGGCCAATGACGTTCCAGTTCGAGGAAATGGACACGCTCGGTCCGTTCATCGACGACGTCTACCGGATTGCGGAAGCGCAGGGCTTGCCCGTCGATGCGGTGATGCAGGAATCCGGGCCCGGGCAGTTCGAGATCAACCTGAAGCACAGCGATGCCATGTCGGCGGCGCTCGACGGCGTGTTGCTCAAGCGGGCAGTCAAAGCGGCGGCCCGCGCTCACGATCTCGACGCGACCTTCATGGCCAAGCCGCATCACGATTGGACCGGCTCGGGGATGCACATCCACGTCAGTCTCGTCGACAGCCAAGGCCGGAACCTGTTCGCTGGCGATCCGATGGCGCCGCTGTTCCGGCAGGCCATTGGCGGTTTATGCCAATCGATGCCGGATTTCATGGCAATCTGGGCGCAATCGGCCAATGCCTATCGCCGCTACGTGCCGGAATCCTACGTGCCGATGGCGGCGCATTGGGGCTTCAACAACCGCACGGTTGCGCTGCGCATCCCGCACGGCTCGGGTGCTGCAACGCGCATCGAGCATCGCGTTTCCGGGGCCGACGCCAACCCGTTCCTCGTGGTTGCTGCGATCCTGGCTGGCATTCGCCACGGCATCACGAACGGCATCGATCCTGGCCAGCACGCCGAGGGCAATGCCGAAGCGCTCGAGGGCGCGGGACTGCCGACGGCCTGGGTCAACTCGCTCGAGAAATTCCGGACATCGAATATCGTCCGGGAGGCCTTCGGCGCGCCCTTCCAGGACGTATATTATCGGTTGAAGCAGACCGAACGGATCGCGTTCGAGCGCATCGTCACATCGCTCGACTATGAATGGTACGCTCAAGTTGCATAAGGCTTAGTGTCATGACATCGCTCGCACACTTCGAAGCGGTCGCAGGCTCGATGAAGATTCCGGGCGAGGCCGTCATCGATGGCAAGCTCGTCGCCAGCGCTTCCGGCGAGACGTTCGATAACATCACGCCGCGGAACGGACGCCTCCTCAATCGTGTGGCGCGCGGTGGCGCGGCCGATATCGATGCGGCCGTCAAAAGCGCACGGCGGGCGTTTGACGATGGGTCGTGGCGGAAGCTTCATTATCGCGAAAAAAAGAAGACACTTCTGAAGCTCGCGGAGCTGATGGAACGCGATATCGAGACCTTGGCCGTTCTCGAAAGCCTCGATGTCGGCAAGCCGATCTCGAACGCGCTCGGCGGCGATATTCCGAACTCCATCCGGTCTCTTCGTTATTACGCCGAAGCGCTCGATAAGATTTACGGCGAAGTCGGACCCGAAGCGCCGGATCGGATCTCGTTCGCGGTTCACGAACCGCTTGGCGTCATCGGCGCCATCGTGCCGTGGAATTTTCCGCTGCACATGGCGATGTGGAAGGTCGCTCCGGCACTGGCGATGGGAAATTCCGTCGTTCTGAAGCCGGCCGAGCAATCGCCTTTAACCGCGTTGAAGCTTGGCGAACTTGCGCTCGAAGCCGGGCTGCCCGCGGGCGCTCTGAACGTCGTGCCCGGGTTCGGTGCTGAAGCAGGCAAGGCTCTCGCGCTGCACAACGACGTCGATATGATTGCGTTCACCGGATCGGGCGCGGTCGGCAAGCTGCTGATGCAGTATTCCGGACAGAGCAATCTGAAACGCGTCAGCCTCGAACTCGGCGGGAAGTCTCCGCACATCATCTTTGCAGATTGCCCAGATCTTGACCGCGCGGCGACGGAAGCTGCCTGGGGCATCTTCTATAATTCAGGGCAGGTATGCACTGCCGGGTCTCGTCTCCTCGTGCAGGAATCTATAGCGGATGATTTCCTCGATCGGTTGATAAAGGTCTCTCGCAAGATCGTCGCTGGTGATCCTCTTGAACCTGCGACCGCGTCTGGCGCGATGGTAAGTGAAGAGCAGATGAAGACGGCACTCCGGTACATCGAGACGGCAAAGCAGGAGGGCGGCTCGCTCGCTCTCGGCGGTCGCCGTGCGCTTGCCGATAGCGGCGGCTTCTACGTCGAGCCGACGGTGTTCGATCAGGTGAAGCCTGAGAACACGATCGCACGCGAAGAAGTTTTCGGACCCGTACTCGCCGTCACCCGCTTCAAAGAGCCGGACGAGGCAATCCGGATCGCCAACGATACCAACTATGGGCTCGCGGCCGGTCTCTGGACGAAGGACATCTCGCTCGCTCATCGCGCGGCTCGCGAAATCCGCGCCGGTCTCGTCTGGGTCAACGGCTGGGACAGCTGCGATATCACGATGCCGTTCGGGGGCTTCAAGCAATCGGGCTTCGGCCGCGACCGCTCGCTTCACGCTCTACATAAGTATGCCGACCTGAAGTCGGTCTCGATCACGTTCTGACGTTCCCGGAGACAACAATAATGAATATCAAACCCTCCACTCCGTTCCCGACAGCCGCGCTGATCGATGGACAGTGGGTTAATTCGCCGAAGACGTTCGCGGTTCTCGATCCGGCGACGGGCGAGAAGATCGCGGATGTTCCGGATCTGACGCCTGAGGATACCAAGCGCGCCATCGATGCCGCCGCCAAGGCATTCCCGGCTTGGGCTGCCAAGCCCGCCAAGGAACGCGCGCAAATTCTGCGGCGCTGGTTCGAACTCATCATCGCCGAGACGGAGCCGCTCGCTCAGCTGATGACGGCCGAGCAAGGCAAGCCTCTCACCGAGGCGCGCGGCGAGGTCGTCTATGGTGCCTCTTTCATCGAGTGGTTCGCGGAAGAAGGAAAACGCGCTTACGGCCATACGATTCCGACGACGGTCGCTTCGCGCCGCTACGTCACGATCAAGCAGCCGATTGGCGTGTGCGCGGCGATCACGCCGTGGAATTTCCCCATCGCGATGATCACGCGCAAGGTCGGCTGCGCGCTCGCAGCCGGTTGCACCATCGTCGTCAAGCCTTCGGAAGAGACGCCGCTTTCGGCAATCGCCCTCGCCAAGCTCGCCGTCGATGCGGGTGTTCCGCCTGGCGTGTTCAACGTCATCACGACGCTCGATGGCCCAGGCTGCGGCAAGGTTCTGACCGCCGACGACCGCGTTCGCAAACTGACGTTCACGGGCTCGACCGAGGTTGGCCGCATCCTCTATCGCCAGTCGGCCGACACGATCAAAAAGCTCACGCTCGAACTTGGCGGCAACGCGCCGCTCATCGTTTTCGATGACGCGGATCTCGAGCAGGCGATTGCAGGCACGATGGCGTCGAAGTTCCGCAATGCGGGCCAGACGTGCGTTTGCGCCAACCGCATTCTCGTCCAAGCCGGTATCTACGACAAGTTCGTCGCCGCCCTCAAGGCAGCCGCCGGAAAGCTCACCGTTGCGCCGGGCCGGGATGCCAAATCCACGATCGGACCACTGATCAACGGGGAAGCCATCGAGAAGGTGCAATCGCTCCTTTCGGATGCCGTTGCGCACGGCGCGAAGATCGAGATGGGCGGCAGCGTCTCCGATCAGGGCAAGCTCTTCTTCTCGCCCACAATCGTGACCGGCATCACGGATAAAATGGCGCTGGCGTCAGAAGAGATCTTCGGGCCGGTTGCTTCGATCTTCCGCTTCGAGACGGAAGCCGACGCGATCCGCATCGCCAACAACACCCCGTTCGGGCTGGCGGCTTATCTGTTCAGCCAGAACCTGTCGCGGGCGTGGCGGGTGGCGGAGGCGCTGGAGGCCGGCATGGTCGGCGTTAACGAAGGCGTCTTCTCCAACGAGGTCGTGCCGTTCGGCGGCATCAAGCAGTCGGGTCTCGGCCGCGAGGGTGCGCAGGAAGGCCTCGACGAATATCTCGAGACAAAATTCATCTGCCTTGGCGGGATCAGCGCCTAGCAGTCAAGTATCGGCGGAGCAATTCGACTATTGCTCCGCTGAGCCATCAAGTACGCCAGCTCAATGTCGAATACGAAGGAACGCTCATGGCTACTTCAGCCGAACTCCAGGCCCGTCGTGTCGCAGCAATTCCGCGAGGCGTCGGCAACGTCACGCAGATCTTCGCCAAGAAGGCGAAGAACGCGGAGATTTGGAGCGAAGACGGCAAGCGCTATATCGACTTCGGCGCGGGCATCGCGGTCGTCAATACCGGGCATCAGCACCCTCGCCTCGTCGCGGCGATCGAAGAGCAGCTGAAGGCCTTCAGCCACGTCTGCTTTCAGGTTACGCCCTACGAAAACTACGTCAGCCTCGCCGAGCGCCTGAACGCAATCGCACCGGTTTCGGGTCCGGCGAAGACGATGCTCGTCTCGACGGGCGCGGAAGCGGTCGAGAATGCCGTCAAGGTGGCGCGGGCGTTCACCGGCCGTCCGGGGATCATCTCCTTCGCAGGCGGGTTTCACGGCCGCACGCTCGTGGGCATGGCGCTGACCGGAAAGGTCGTTCCCTACAAGAAGGGCTACGGACCGTTTCCGTCCGACATTTACAACGTCGAATTCCCGAACCTCTATCACGGCATCAGCACCGAGCAGAGCCTGAAGAGCCTGAAGTCGCTCTTCAAGCACACGGCCGACCCGTCGAACATCGCCGCGATCATCATCGAACCGGTGCAGGGCGAAGGCGGCTTCAATATCGTGCCGAAGGATTTCATGGTCGCGCTGCGCAAGCTCTGCGACGATCACGGCATCCTGCTGATCGCAGATGAAATCCAGACGGGTTTCGCGCGCACGGGCAAGATGTTCGCGATGGAGCACTATGGCGTCAAAGCCGACGTCGTCACCATGGCGAAGGGTCTTGCGGGCGGCCTGCCGCTTTCGGCGATCGTCGGTCGCGCTGATGTGATGGATGCGTCGAACCCCGGCGGTCTCGGCGGCACGTACGCAGGCAATCCGATTGCGTGCGCCGCCGCTCACGCCGTGCTCGACGTGATCGAAGAGGAAAAGCTTTGCGATCGCGCCAACGCCATCGGCCGGATCATCTTGGATCGCTGCAGCGAGCTTCAGAACAATTCGAACCTCAATTGCATCGGCGATGTGCGCGGCCTCGGCGCCATGTGCGCGGTCGAACTCGTCAAGGACAAGGCGAGCGGCGAACCCGCGCCCGAACTGACAGCGGCCCTTTTGAAGGCCGCCAACGAGCGCGGCCTGATCCTGCTATCGTGCGGCACGTATGGTAACGTCATTCGCTTTCTCGTGCCGCTCACGGCGAGCGACGAACTCGTTCGCGAGGGCATGGACATATTCGAGGCGGCGTTGACCGACGCTGTCGCTCGCGCGGCTTGATAATTGATCTAAAGGATAGAGAGACCATGAACGTCCAAATCAAACCGAACGATCTTGAAGCGTTCTGGATGCCTTTCACTGCAAACAAGCAGTTCAAGGCAAATCCGCGTCTCTTCGTCGGCGCCAAGGACATGCACTACATCACCAACGATGGACGGCGCGTTCTTGATGGAACGTCGGGTCTCTGGTGCGTGAACGCCGGTCACTGCCGCCCGAAGATCGCCGAAGCCATCAAGGCGCAGGTCGAAACGCTCGACTTTGCCGGCACATTCCAGATGGGCCATACGCGCGCTTTCGAAGCCGCGACCCGTCTCGTCGATCTCGCGCCCGAAGGTTTCGACCACGTGTTCTTCACGAACTCGGGTTCGGAGTCGGTCGAGAGCGCGCTCAAGATGGCGATCGCCTATCACCGCGTCAAAGGCAACGGCACGAAGGTGCGCTTGATTGGCCGCGAGCGCGGTTATCACGGCGTCAACTTCGGCGGCATGTCGGTTGGCGGAATTGGTCCCAATCGCAAGATGTTCGGCTCGCTCGTCGCCGGCGTCGATCATTTGCGCCACACCCACGATCTCGCCCGCAACGCATTCTCGCGCGGCGAGCCTGAGCACGGCGCCGAGCTTGCGGACGATCTCGAACGTCTCGTCGCGCTTCACGATGCTTCAACGATCGCGGCTGTCATCGTCGAGCCTGTCGCTTGCTCGACTGGCGTACTCATCCCGCCGAAGGGCTATCTGAAGCGTCTCGAAGCCATCGCGCGCAAGCACGACATTCTGTTGATTGCCGACGAGGTCATCACCGCGTTCGGCCGCATGGGCGTGCCGTTCGGCTCGGATTACTTCGGCATCTCGCCCGACATCATCACGACGGCGAAGGGCGTGACCAACGGCACGGTTCCGATGGGCGCGGTATTCGTCAAATCGCACATCCACGAAGCGTTCATGAACGGCCCGGATTGGATGATCGATTTCTTCCACGGCTACACGTATTCGGGCCATCCGGTCGCCTGCGCGGCGGCCATCGGAACTCTCGATACCTATGCTGACGAAGGCTTGCTGACGCGGGCGGCCGAGCTTGCACCCTACTGGGAAGAGCGCCTTCACGCGCTCAAGGGGCTGCCGCACGTCATCGACATCCGCAACATCGGCCTCATCGGCGCCGTCGAGTTCGCGCCCGATCCGGCGCAGCCTGGAAAACGCGCTTACGAGCGCTTCGTCAAAGCGTTCGAAGAAGGCATTCTCGTCCGGCAGACGGGCGACATCATCGCGCTGTCGCCGCCGCTCATCGTTTCGAAGGGCGATATCGATCAGCTGTTCGACACCTTCACCAAGGTGCTGAAGTCGATGAACTGATGAGAGCGGCGCCTCATTCCTCTTTTCCCTCCCCTCCAGGGGAGGTGTTGGGGTGGGGTGATCCTCTGCGGACGGTGGAAGAACGCAGGCATTGCACTCGCCTCATCTCCCCACCCCCGACCCCTCCCCGCTGGGGAGGGGACACGAGAAACGGTGCATTCAAGCTCGCGCGATCGAGCAGGACGAAATTGGAAACGAGATACCCATGCATATGATCGAGAACGCCATTAACGGCCGGCGCGCCGCCGTCCATGCCGCGCGTACGATGCCGGTCTTCAATCCGGCGACGGGCGAGGAAGTGGCGCGACTACCGCTGTCGAGCGTCGAGGATCTGAACGCGGCGGTCGCGGCGGCGAAGGCTGCCGCTCAGTCGTGGGGTACGACGCCGCCAATGAAGCGAGTGAGGCCGCTTTTCAAATTCAAGGAACTTCTCGAAAAGAACTCGGACGAGATCGCGCGGGCGATTTCGCGTGAGCACGGCAAGACGCATGCGGACGCGCTCGGTGAACTTGCGCGCGGCATCGATGTCGTCGATTTCGCCTGCGGAATTCCGCACCTTCTGAAGGGCGAATTCAGCCGCAACGTCGGGCCGGATATCGATAGCTGGTCGGATCGTCAGGCGCTCGGCGTCGTTGCGGGCATCACGCCGTTCAACTTCCCGGCCATGGTGCCGATGTGGATGTTCCCCGTCGCCATCGCGTGCGGAAACACCTTCATCCTGAAGCCGTCTGAGCGTGATCCGTCGGCGCCGATGCTGCTCTGGGAGTTGTTCCAGGAAGCAGGCCTGCCGCCCGGCGTATTCAATATCGTGCACGGCGATAAGACGATCGTCGATGCGATCCTCGATCATCCGGATATCGCCGCCGTTTCGTTCGTCGGCTCGACGCCCGTTGCGCAGTACATCTATGGCCGCGGCTCGGCCAACGGAAAGCGCGTGCAGGCTTTGGGCGGCGCGAAGAACCACATGATCGTCATGCCTGACGCCGATATGGATCAGGCCGTCGATGCGCTCATGGGCGCGGGCTACGGCTCGGCCGGCGAGCGCTGCATGGCGATCTCGGTCGCGGTTCCCGTAGGCGAGAAGACGGCTGACAGGCTCGTCGAAGCTCTCGCGCCACGGGTTACCAATCTGAAAATCGGTCCTGCGACGGATGCTGAATCGGAGATGGGTCCCGTCGTGACGGCGGATGCGAAGCGCCGCATCACATCCCTCATCGACAAGGGCGTGGCGGAAGGCGCGAAGCTCGTCGTGGATGGCCGCGGCCTGACACTTCAGGGCTACGAGAACGGCTTCTTCCTCGGCGGCACGCTGTTCGATCGCGTCACGCGGGATATGTCGATCTACCGCGAAGAGATTTTCGGGCCGGTGCTTTCGGTCGTTCGCGCTCAGAATTATGACGAGGCCGCCGACCTCATCAACACTCACGAATACGGCAACGGCACCGCGATCTTCACGCGCGACGGCGACACGGCTCGCGCCTTTGCCGATCGCATCGAAGTCGGCATGGTCGGCATCAACGTGCCGCTGCCGGTTCCGGTCGCTTATCATTCATTCGGCGGATGGAAGCGGTCGATGTTCGGAGATCATGCGATCTACGGACCTGAAGGCGTCCACTTCTACACGCGCTTGAAGACTGTCACCGCGCGCTGGCCCGCTGGCATCCGTAAGGGCGCTGAGTTCAATTTTCCGAGTTTGAAATAGCATCCGCTAGCTTTTGATCCCGGCTCGCCGCTGTGCTTCGGCCGGGATGATAAAGTGCAGAATGCAAGCAGAATAAATTACGGCGCCGGGATCATAAGATCCGGCGCCGTAATTTTCTTCGTACGCGAATTAATGCGTCAGACTAGGCGTTGATCCTCAGCAGCCGCCGGAAGATACGGATGCGAGTATCGGGGCCCAAGTTCCGAACGCTAACTCAGCGAAGATATGGGCAGACACGCTCGACGCCGCGGCGATCGATGTACGTGCCGGTCCGATAGCTGAACTCCGGGAAATCCCGTGCGCAGCGATCCATGTCGTTGCGATCGGCGCGATGCTCGGCAACTGCCGATGCGATCAGCGCGCCGCCGATGATGCCACCGACCAGCGCTCCCGGGCCCCATCCCCAGCCGCCACCGTGCCAGCCGACGGTGGTTACAGGCCCCGCGGCTTTCGAAATGGCAGATACGCCTGCGTTGAAGGGTGCTGCCGCTGCTTGCTCAGTTGCAGCAAAAGTTGCCGTCATGGTCATGGCGACGAGCGATGATGCGATTAGTTTTTTCAGTTTGATCATTGATGCGTTCCCACCGAAAGGATGTGCCTGTCCCGAGAAACGCGGCCCACGGAATTATCCGTCGCTTTGCCGCGAAACGATCACAAGTCTTGCTGAATCATTGAGGAAAGATGCGGTGAGTTCGCGACATTTCGAAGGCACGTGTTGGATCAATCGTCGCCGATAGACCGCTTGCGAGAACAAGTTCTTCATAAAAATACCGGCCGCTCCTGGGGGGAAGGAGCGACCGGCTTATTGGCCACCGGTGAGGGTTCCGGCGGCACGGAGGTTCTTGAATTTATTCCGCAGCGAGACGAATTTTACGACTGGTCTCCAGGCTGTCAAAACCCAGAGACGCGGCGACGGCCTGATGCATGATGCGGCCGTTCTTGACGTTCAACCCAGCTGCGAGATGGGGATCTCTATCGAACGCTGCAAGGCCTCTTTCCGCAAGCTTCAAGACGAATGGCAGCGTTGCATTATTGAGGGCCTGTGCCGACGTGACAGGCACGGCGCCCGGCATGTTCGCGACGCAGTAGTGAATGACGCCATCGACTTCGAACGTCGGGTGGGCATGGGTCGTGGGCTTCGACGTTTCGAAACAGCCACCCTGATCGATCGACACATCGACGAGAACGGCGCCCTTCTTCATTTCCTTCAGCATCGCGCGATTGACGAGCTTCGGAGCGCTCGCGCCGGCGACGAGCACGGCGCCGATCACGACATCGGCAGCGAGCACCTCGTTCTCAATCATCTCCATCGTCGAGGCGAGCGTGCGGACGCGGCCTTCGAACATTTCATCGAGCAGGCGAAGACGCGGAAGCGAACGGTCGATGATGGAGACTTCGGCTCCGAGACCGGCGGCCATCCGCGCGGCATGCGTTCCGACGACGCCGCCGCCGAGCACGACGACCTTCGCGGGCTTCACGCCCGGCACGCCGCCCATCAGCACGCCACGTCCGCCCGTCGGACGGCGAAGCGCGACAGCCGCGGCTTCAATCGAAAGACGGCCCGCGACCTCGCTCATCGGCGCCAGCAGCGGCAAACCGCCTGCCGGGTCGGTGACTGTCTCGTACGCGATGGCCGAGGCACCCGACTCCATCAGGCCGATCGCCTGGGGCGCGTCCGGGGCAAGGTGCAAATAGGTGAACAGGATCTGATCGGGCTTCAGACGCTTCCACTCGACCGGCTGAGGCTCCTTAACCTTCACGATCATCTGGGCGTCGGAGAACACTTCTTCCGCCGTGGCGACAATACGGGCGCCCGCTCTTTCGTAGATGGCGTCGTTGACAAAAATGCCGGCACCGGCGCCGGATTGAACAATGACTTCGTGACCGCGCGCCGTGAGCTCCCGCACGGAGCCAGGGACAAGGCCTACGCGAAATTCATCCGGCTTAATTTCTGTTGGAACACCGATCCGCATGGCTCGCCCCGCTCACCTGCTGCCCTCTTCTACAGTGTAGGATGGCACAAAAGACACGCCGTTACCCTGCAATTCTGATTGTCATAGAACCGAAATACGACGAAAATCCTCGCGAAACGGCTAGGGGACGCAGAAAAATGGCGGAAGTAGCCATGGACGCGCTGGATAAGGCGATTCTGACCGCGCTGCTCGCGGACGGCCGTCAGAGCCAGGTCGAGCTGTCACAGGTCGTCCCCTTGTCGCCGACGGCCATTGCGCGGCGCATCCGGGCCCTTGAGCAATCGGGCGTGATCGAGGGGTACGAGGCCAAAATCAATCGCAAGGCGCTCGGCTTCACGATGATGGTGGTCGTGCAGATCAGCCTCGAGAGCCAGAATGAAGACCTGCTTGCGGCCTTCGAACAGGCTGCATCAGCGGCGCCGTCGATCGTGTCCTGTTACATGATGTCGGGCCAGGACGACTATCTGATCACGGTGCTGGCGCGAGATCTCGCGGATTTCGAGAGGATCCATAAGGAGCAGCTTTCGCGGCTCCCCGGCGTCTCCCGGCTACATTCGAGCTTCGTTCTGCGCGAGGTCACAAGCCGATCCCTGCCGGGATCGAGCTTGCTTCGCTAACGGGAGGCAATCAGGGCGCTAAAGCGGCTGCAGCGGACGCTGGCGGCGCATCGTCGGCGTCGCGTTGGTTGGATGCCTGCATAGCGGATCCATCGCGGCCGTAGATGTCGGGACGGAATTCAACCGAGCCGGTGGAAGGCTCCGCCCATGCTGTGATGTAGGTGAAGTAAACCGGGATAGGACGCGTCAGCTTCAACTCCATCGGCTGGCCGCTATCGAGTTGCTGGCGAACACGGCCGGGCTGTTCCCAGCCGGCCTCGTAATGCGCGATCCAATCCGCAAGATCGAAGACGTTCTTTACGCGAACGCATCCGGCGCTGAAGGCACGGCTGCGCTGGTCGAACAGGTTCTTCATCGGCGTGTCGTGCATGTAGACGCCGTACTGGTTGGACATGTCCAACCGCAACAAACCGAGGGCGTTCTTCTCGCCTGGATCTTGCTTGAACTTGTAATTGGCGGTCTGGGGCGACGACCAATCGATCGTGTTGCGATCGAGCTCCGGCCCGTTGACGCCGTTGTAGACGCGGATGCCTTCCTCGACGAGGTAGCCCGGCTCTTTGCGCAGACGCGGGATGAGATCCAGCGTCGCGACGCTCTCAGGGACACGCCAGTACGGGAAGAAATTGAGCGCCTTGATCGTCGCGCGCACGTCGGGTGTTTCGCGTCCGGGCCGTCCGACGATCACGCGATGGCGAAGCTGCACCTCGAACTTGTCGACGGCTTCGAGCTGGAACGCGGGAACGTTGACCAGCACATAGCGCTCTTCGACGCCGTTCATGAGGCCGCGAAGACGATCGTAATTCAGTTTGAGCTGCGCGAGACGTTGCTCGGCAGTGATGTTCAGCACCGGATAGACCGACTGCTCGATGCGACCCGTCTCGCGGAGGCCGTTGCGCTTTTGAAAGTGCTTCACGCCCTCGGTCAATTCGGAGTCGAACGACTCGGAATCGTAATAGGAGCCCTTCGCGGGCATGTCGCCGCTGATCCTGAGGCGCTTTCTCAAAATGGGTACGCGCGGATCATCGTCGCCTTCGCGCAACATGCGGCCCTGCGGAACCAGGGGCCAGCCGCCGCTATCGACGATCTTCTGATAACGCTCAATCGCAGCAGCGACGGCGTTCAGCATGACATCGCTACGCCAGGGCGTTGCGTCGGGCCGCAGATCGTCAAGGGTATCGGCCTTTACCGGCGGAGGCGGGTCGCTTGCGCCGCGACCGTAGCTCGGTCCCTGCAGCTGATCCCAAATGCTGATCTGGGCGTGGCCCGGCGTCGCGAATTGGGGAAGAAGTTGAAGGGTTGAAACAATCAGCGCCAGCGCGGCCGTTCTGAGAACCGAGGTTCTCACCCGTGTTGTCAAAACCAAATCCCTCATCCCGCTTGTCCGGCTTTCCGCTAAATAATGCGTACCAGTTATAAAACTTCCGCGCTGCACGCTTTTGAATTTCGTCGCCGCGCATTTATGCGGCAGCATACGTGCCTTTTCAGCCACTTAAGTCCACCACGCATATGGCTAAACAGTGACGATCTACCAAAGCCAACCCGTCGCAAACAGAGACCGAAATGCAGGTCTGTGTTGCAGCCTTGCCGCTCGTCAGCGCGGAGCAAATCCGCGTGTGCTCACCCGGCAAAGTGGTCGTAACCAAACCGCCGGACGTCTATCGATGTTCCGTTCGAATCCAGGATTTCGAGGGGCCGTCCCGCCTCGAGAACGCCGATCTGTGCGATGGCGATCCCTGCTTTCTCGGCTCCTTGTCTGAAGCCCGCGACGGAGCCCGGCGGCACAGCGGCGAGGATCTCGTAGTCGTCTCCTCCGGCGAGGATGAGCCGAGCGATGTCTGGGTCATGGGCCAATGCGGCGCTGACCGCCGACGACGTGGGTATGGAACTCAACCGAAGAGAAATTCCCGAGGGTCCGGCGAGCCGGGCAAGATCTTTCAGAAGGCCGTCGGAAATATCGAGTGCGGCCAAGGCATGATCTCTGAGGGCTTGAGCGAGGGCCACGCGCGGTCTCGGACGAAGATAGCGGTTGACGACGAATGCGCGTTCCTCATCGCTCAAGACCTTATCAAAGGCCGCGGGATCTTGGCAGACGGCAAGGCCGAGCGCCGAGTCTCCGACCGTTCCCGTCACGAAGACGTGGTCCCCGCTCCTGGCGCCCTGACGGCGGACGAATTTTCCGGTGGGCACGGAGCCCATCATCGTGATGCCGATCGAGAGCGGCCCAGGGGTGCGATCCGTATCGCCGCCCACAAGATGGCAGCCGAAACTTTCCTGCGCTTTGTGCAGCCCTTCAGAAAATCTCGCCATCCAGTCCCGGGTTGGCGCCTCAGGCAGAGCGAGCGTTAAGATATAAGCGAGCGGCGCCGCGCCCTTCGCGGCAATGTCCGAAGCGTTGACGGCGAGCGCCTTCCAGGCGACGTCCTCGACAGCGTCACTCGGGAAAAAATGCACGCCCGCGATGATGGGATCGCTGCTGACGACGATATCGGTTCCGGGTTCCGGAGATATCAGGGCCGCATCATCGCGAAGTCCAAAGGCGCCCGGCGCTCCGGCCGCGAGCGGCGCCAAGTAGGTCTGGATGAGATCGGTTTCGTTTTCGATCCGATCGGTGGACCCCGGCGAGGTCTCTGGCGCGTTGGCGTGCGATGGAGGCATCTTTTCCAAGCCCTGCGCTCGCGCGCTACACCCTCAGGATGGCGTTATCCGCCTTACGAATTCGTGGCCGCGAAGCCGTCGCGCGATCTTGTCGAGCACGCCGTTCACGACGCGCGGCTCATCGTCGGAGAAGAAGACGTGTGCGACGTTGACGTATTCGTTGATGGCGACGCGCGCCGGAACGTCATCGCGGTCGAGAAGTTCGGCGACGCCGCCGCGCAGAATTGCACGCAGGATGGAATCGACGCGCACGAGGCTCCAGCCGATCGCGAGCTGCTCGTCCACCATCGGATCAATCTCACGCTGACGACGCACGGTCGCGCGTAAAATATCGGCGAAGAAAACCCGGTCGGCGGTCGCCAGAACCTCGTCGCGACTGTCGCCTTCGAAGTGCCGTTCGATGAATTCGGCGATGACGTCGTTCACGTCCGTGCCCGCCATATCCATCTGATAGAGCGCCTGTACGGCTGCGATCCGCGCCGCCGTACGCGGGGTTATTTCCGCCAGCTTAGATTTGCCTTTGGCGGTCATGCCGGCGTTCCCCAAAAAGCGCGCTTCGTCTCGATCAATCGCAAGCACGCGCGGGCGGCATCGCCACCCTTACCGGCAATACCGCCTTCAGCGCGCGCCAATGCCTGCTCGCGCGTTTCGACGGTGAGAATAGCATTGCCGACCGGAACGTTCTGGCGCACGGCCACATCCATCAGCCAATGGTTGGCATTGTTGCATACGATATCATAGTGCCCTGTCTCTCCGCGAATAACGCAACCGAGAGCGAGGGCTCCATCGAACGCGGTCCGTCCAGCCGAACGCGCTTCAGCCGCGGCCGACAGCACCTGCGGAATTTCAAGCGCGCCAGGAACGGAAATCCGTTCGTAGGTCGCGCCGCGTTTCGTGCACTCGGCAATCGCGCCTTCGATGAGAAGATCGGCGATGTCGTCATAGAAGCGCGCTTCGATGAGAAGAATATGCGCACGAATGGGAGCCGCGCTCTTTTCGTCCCGCGGCGCTCCTGGGATTTTCTGAACCATGTGTCGAGCTACTCGATTTTTCTCGTTCCGGTCACACGCAGCCCGAATGCTTCGAGGCCAACGTAGACGTGCTGGGGCGATGTCGTGAGAAGCACCATGTCCTTGACGCCGAGATCCGCGAGGATCTGCGAGCCCACGCCAATTTCGACTTGGCGCCGTTCCTTGCTCACGTCTGCGAGCGCGCCGGGGGTGTTTCTCCGCGTCACCCAATCAGACACGGATTTCGGACGCAAGTCACGAATGAGGACGATGACGCCGCGGCCCTCGGCTTCGATGGCGCGCATCGACTGTTCGACGACCGAACCGGACTCGGCGTGGCCGTTGATGTCGAGCACGTCGTGCAGCACGTTCACGGCATGAACGCGCACAAGGATGGGTCCGCCCTTTGCGATATTGCCTTTGACGAGCGCGAGATGTTCGCCAACCTCGACCGTCGTCTCGTAGACGTACAGATCGAAGTTGCCCGCGCTCGTCGTCTCGACGGACGTCTGCGCGACGCGCTTCACGATGCGATCGTTCTTCAGGCGATAGGCGATCAGATCCTCGATCGCGCCGATCTTGAGATCATGGACCTTGGCGAAGCGGGCAAGATCCGCCATGCGCGCCATCGTGCCGTCTTCGTTCATCACTTCGCAGATGACGGCAGCGGGCGAAAGGCCGGCGAGCCTTGCGAGATCGATCGATGCTTCGGTATGACCTGCGCGGACGAGGACGCCGCCATCGCGCGCGATGAGCGGGAAAACGTGGCCGGGCGAAACGATGTCGGACGCGCCCTTCGTGGGATCGATGGCTGTCGAGATCGTGCGCGCTCTATCGAATGCCGAGATGCCGGTCGATATGCCTTCGCGGGCTTCGATCGACTGCGTGAAGGCCGTGCGATTGCGCGAGCCGTTCGAGCGGACCATGAAATCGAGATTGAGATCCTTGGCGCGCGAAGGCGTCAGCGCGAGGCAGATCAACCCGCGGCCATACTTGGCCATGAAGTTGATAGCATCGGGCGTCGCCATTTGCGCCGGGATGATGAGGTCGCCTTCGTTTTCGCGATCCTCGGCATCGACGAGAATGACCATACGGCCGTTCTGCATCTCCTCGACGATCTCTTCGATCGGCGAGAGCGCACTGCCGCTATGAGCGGATTGTACATTCGTCGAGCCCGTCATCATGGGCGAAACTCCATCAGGCGCGCCACGTAGCGCGCGAATACATCGACTTCGAGGTTGACCAGATCGCCCGGGGTTTTCGCGCCCCAGGTCGTAGCCGTCAAGCTGTGCGGAATGAGATTGACGCCAAAACGGGCTTCCGCAACCTCGTTGACCGTCAGGGAAGTCCCGTCCAACGCTATAGACCCTTTGGGAGCTATATAGCGTGAAAGATGCTCTGGCGCCTCCAAAAGAAAGCGTTTGCTTTCCCCGTCGTTGGTGATTGCGATGATTTTAGCGATACCGTCGACGTGACCCGAGACGATGTGGCCGCCGAGTTCATCGCCGGCCCGCAACGACCGTTCCAAATTGACGCGCCGGCCGGGCTGCCATTTGGCGAGCGTCGTCTTGGCCAACGTCTCGTTCGAGACGTCGACGGTAAATTCAGCGCCATCGGCAAGCGGCGTTATGGTGGTGGCGGTCAAGCATACGCCATCACAGCAGATTGAAAGCCCGATTTCTTCGGGCTTAAGCTTGTGAGCCGTTTTCAAAGTAAAACCGCCCGGCGATTTGGCGATCACCTCACCGACATCGGTAATCAATCCGGTAAACATCTGATCAGCGTCCTTCCATGTCCGCTAGGCCTTCTCCGCAAGGCGGTGAAGCCGCCACATCGTATCGGTACCGATTATCCGCCGTTCGGCGACCGTCATGCCGAGCGGGCCGAGCCAACGCGCGATTGCTGTCTGCGCGTCAAGGTCGGTGGGGCTGCCCGCCATGTAAAGAATGATCTCGTCGGCGAGCGACGCTTTCGCGAAGGCATGCCAGATCGCGGGCCCGCCTTCGACAAGCAAACGCGTGATCCCGCGCGCGACGAGCGCTTCCATGATTGACGGCAGCCAGAGCGACTTGCCAACGACACCTGCTTCGATGATGTCGGTGCCGCCGGCCGCGATTGCGCTCTTCTTCGCCGCATCGGCGCCCGGAGCTGTCATCAACCAAACCGGAACTTTCCCAGCGCTTCGAAAGAGCTTGGCTTCAACGGGGAGATCGAGCGTGCGCGAAAGTACGATGCGCACCGGTGAACGATCAAAAAGGCCCGGCAGCCTGCATGTCAGTTCAGGATCGTCGTCCCTGACCGTACCGGCGCCGACGAGGATCGCATCGAATTCGCTTCGCAGCACCATGGCGTGAGCGCGCGATCTTTCACCCGTGACCCAGATGGGTTGAGAGCCCGATCCGCGAGCTATATCGCCTTTTTCATCGAGTGCGAGCTTCAGCGTGACGAACGGACGGCGCTCGGTGACGCGAACGACGTGGCCGCGTGTGATCCATCGCGCTTTGGCCGCCCCGACTCCGCGAACGACTTCGATGCCGGCTTCTCTCAACCGGTCGAGACCACGGCCGGCGACGCGCGGGTCCGGATCTTCGATGGCGATGACGGCGCGCTTCAGTCCTGCTGCGACGATCGCGTCGGCGCATGGGCCGGTTTGTCCATAGTGCGAGCACGGCTCGAGCGTGACGTAAATGGTGGCTCCACGCGCCTTGTCGCCAGCCGCTGCTATCGCAGTTGTCTCTGCGTGTGGGCGGCCACCGTTTGCCGTCCTCGCACGTGCGATCAGTTCACCCGTCGCTTCATTCGCGATGACGGCGCCGACGGAAGGGTTCGGCCAGGTTGCGCCAAGCCCACGTTCGGCCATGCGCAGCGCGACTGCCATCATCTCGTCGTCGAACGCACTACCCGGGGAACTCGAACTCGACATACCTGCTCAGTGCTTCTTTTGAATCGCGATCTCGTCGAGAGCGGGCGTGCCGAACCGTTCGGTGAGATCGAGCGGATCGTGGACATTGCTCGCGAGTTCACGGAGAACCGCGTGAAAATCCGCAGCGTCGCGAAAATCGCGATACACGGACGCGAACCGCACATACGCGACGGGATCGAGTTCGCGCAAGGCCGCCATGACGAGCTCGCCGATTTCGGCAGACGTGATCTCCGTTTCGCCGGAGCTTTCGAGCTGGCGCACGAGGCCCGAGACGAGGCGGTCGATCCGCTCCGGCTCGATCGGGCGTTTGCGCATCGCGACCGAGATCGATTTGGAGAGTTTGTCCCTGTCGAACAGAACCTTGCGGCCCGAACGCTTAAGGACGGTCAATTCGCGAAGCTGAACGCGTTCGAACGTCGTGAAACGTCCGCCGCAATCGGCGCAGATGCGACGGCGCCGGATCGCGGCATTTTCATCCGACGGCCGGCTGTCTTTGACCTGGCTATCCTCGCTTCCGCAAAAGGGACAGCGCATCGTTCAGACTCCTCGCAATCGCCCGCTCCGCAACGGCGCGGCACCGCCTTGTTTCCAATCAAACAGACTTCTGCTTCACCACAAGCCAGATTCCGGCGGCGGCACACATCGCCCAGATGACCTCCGGAGAGGTTTTCAACAATGTGAAAAGGGCCTTCCGTGGGTTGATCTTAGATCGGCCCCTGAGATTAGCGGAAATTACAGCACGTGCGGCGGCACTTCTCATGAAGCAGTGTCACATTCGGAGGAGCATTATTCCCGATCCGCCCAACCATCTGGGCAAAAGAAAAGAGCGCCGGACGTATCCGGCGCTCTCGATTGATCAATCCCTGGCATCAAGCTCAGGCATAAATCGGGAAGCGTGCGCACAGCGCCGTGGCCTTCGCTTTGACGGCTTCTTCGACCTGCGCGTTGCCCTCTTCGCCGTTCTTCGCCAGACCGTCGAGAACTTCGGTGATCAGGCGGGCGATTTCCTGGAACTCGGCGACTCCGAAGCCGCGCGTCGTGCCAGCCGGCGAACCCAAGCGGATGCCCGACGTTACCATCGGCTTCTCGGGGTCGAACGGGATGCCGTTCTTGTTGCAGGTGATGTGTGCGCGGCCCAGCGCCTTCTCAGCCTTGTTGCCGGTGATCTTCTTCGGACGGAGGTCGACGAGCACGACGTGCGTGTCAGTGCCGCCGGAGACGAGCGCGAAGCCGTTCTGAACCAGCGTTTCGCCCATTGCCTTGGCGTTATCCATCACGCTCTTGATGTAGACCTTGAAGTCGGGACGCAGCGCTTCGCCGAAAGCAACGGCCTTCGCAGCGATGACGTGCATCAGCGGGCCGCCCTGGATGCCAGGGAAGATCGCCGAGTTGACCTTCTTCGCGATGTCTTCGTCGTTCGTCAGGATCATGCCGCCGCGCGGACCGCGGAGCGTTTTATGCGTCGTGGTCGTGACGACGTGGGCGTGCGGGAACGGGCTCGGGATGAGACCGGCTGCAACGAGACCGGCGAAGTGTGCCATGTCGACGAGGAACGTCGCGCCGACTTCATCGGCAATCGCGCGGAACGCAGCGAAGTCAATCTTGCGCGGATAGGCCGAGCCGCCGGCGATGATGATGCGCGGCTTGTGCTCGTGGGCAAGCTTCTTCACCTCGTCCAAGTCGATGAGGTGCGTATCGGGCTTCACCATGTAGTGCACGGCGTTGAACCACTTGCCCGACTGGTTGACGGACGCGCCGTGGGTCAAGTGACCGCCGGCTGCGAGCGACAGGCCGAGGATGGTGTCGCCGGGCTTTGCGAGCGCGTTGAAGACGCCCTGGTTGGCCTGGCTGCCCGAGTTCGGCTGAACGTTGGCGAAGCCGCAGTTGAAAAGCTTCTTGGCGCGGTCGATCGCGAGTTCTTCTGCGATGTCGACGAACTGGCAGCCGCCGTAATAGCGCTTGCCCGGATAGCCTTCAGCGTACTTGTTCGTGAGGACAGAGCCTGCTGCGTCGAGCACGGCCTGTGAAACGATGTTCTCCGAAGCGATCAGCTCGATTTCGTTCTGCTGACGCCCGAATTCTTTCTGGATCGCGCTGAAGACCTCAGGATCGGTCTCGGACAGATGCGCCTTGAAAAAGCGGGAGGTCTGCGAAGTTGCTGCGGCCGGTGCAGTCGACATGGGCTTTCCTCTATTTTGGGAAGTGTTTTGTAACGCTGGCGGGTACCCTGGAGCAAGCCCGGCCGGACGCGGTTTCAATCATAGTACGGGCTCGCACGCCAGCGCTCAACTCCATCGGCACCCGCGTAATAAAGGCGCGGGTGACGGGTTTTGCAGCGCAACTCAGGCGGTTCGGCCGGCTTACTCCGCCGCTTCGGCGAGGCTCTCCATCAGCGCCAAGGGGCACTGAGACCAGAGATCGGACAACGCGCCGACGAGATGTTCCATGTCGGCGTCCGTGTGCTGCGGCGACGGGGTCAGCCGAAGCCGCTCGGTGCCGCGCGGAACCGTCGGGTAGTTGATCGGTTGCACATAGATACCGTAGCGATCGAGCAGCACGTCCGTCAGCGCCTTGCAGCGGACCGGATCGGCTACCAGCACGGGCACGATGTGGCTCGGACCTGAAACGACGGGGAAATCGGCAGCGACAAGACGCCGTTTCAGCGAGCGGGCGCGCTCCTGGTGCATTTCACGTTCGACGTTGCTCGTCTTCAAATGCCTGATCGACGCGACTGCACCGGCCGCGATGGCGGGCGCCAGCGAGGTCGTGAAGATGAAGCCCGGGGCATAGGACCGGATGGCGTCGCAAAGCGTCTTCGACGCCGCGATGTAGCCACCCATGACTCCGAAGCCCTTGGCGAGCGTGCCGTTGATGATGTCGATGCGATGCATGACGCCTTCGCGCTCGGCGACACCGCCGCCGCGCGGGCCATAGAGGCCAACCGCGTGCACCTCATCGAGATACGTCAGGGCGTTGTATTTCTCCGCCAGATCGCAGACGGCCGAGATCGGCGCGATGTGGCCGTCCATCGAATACACGCTTTCGAAGGCGATGATCTTCGGCGTGTCGCGCGGCACTTTCTTAAGTCGCGCTTCGAGATCGGCGAGGTCGTTGTGGGCGAAGATCTGCTTGGGTCCGCGGCCGTTGCGGATGCCGGCGATCATCGACGCGTGATTCTTCTCGTCGGAAAAGATCACGCAGCCGGGAAAGAGCGTGGCGAGCGTCGAAAGTGCCGCTTCGTTGGCGACGAAGGCGGACGTGAAGAGAAGCGCCATCTCCTTGCCGTGGAGATCAGCAAGCTCGCGCTCCAGCTCGACGTGGTAGTGGGTGGTGCCGGCGATATTGCGCGTGCCGCCCGAACCGGCGCCGACGAGATCGAGTGCCTCGTGCATGGCTGAGAGCACTTTCGGGTGCTGCCCCATGCCGAGATAATCGTTCGAGCACCAAACGGTTATCTGCTTTGCAGCTTCGCCTTTGACAACATCGGCTTTCGGGAACGCACCTCGACGGCGCTTCACATCGGCGAAAACCCGATAACGCCCCTCACGCTTTACGGTATCGAGGGCCTCTGAGAGCATCTGCTCGTAATTCATCAGTCGATTCCGCTCCCATAAGCACGGCGTTCATTATTTTGGTCCGTTTATGTACCCGGGGACGTTAAAGGACCAGTGCCGTTTCGTCGCGCAGAGGATGAAAATTTGGTCAGGTCGGAGAGGTCTTTCAACCGGCCTAACGTCCTATTTTTGGCAGTTGGAGACCTCTGCCGCAAGCTGCTTTGAGGTCAGTGCATACCAGCTCTACGCTGCCAGTGAGAAGTTAATAGGATGATGCGACCTCGCCGATACCATCCTTCTGGTAAATGTCACGCCGGAATTGAACCACGCCGTCCTCCGTCGCCCAGGCGCTGATGTAGACGAACAGCAATTGAACGGGCTTTTTAAGGCGAACGTCGAGCCGCTGGCCCTTCTCCTTGATTTGGGCGATGCGGTCAGCGTTCCAGCCCTGCTGATCGGCAAGCAGCCACGCCGCCAAATTCTCGATGTTATGGACGCGGATGCAGCCCGAGCTTTCGGAGCGGAAGTTGCGGCCGAAGATGCGATCCGACGGCGTGTCGTGCATGTAGACCGAGTGGGCGCTATCGAAGTTGATCTTCAGGAACCCGAGCGGATTCTCTTTCCCCGGCTGCTGGCTGTACGTGTAGGTGCCGGGTGTCACCTTCTCCCAGTTGATACTTTGCGGATCGACCTTCTTGCCGCCGGCATAGGCGTCGATGCCGAACTTCACGAGAACGTTCTGCCCCTTCTTCTGCATCTCGCGTCCGCGTGGGATCAGATCTTCTGAGACAACCGTCGGTGGCAGCCGCCACATGGGGTTGAAGTTGAGATCCGTGATCGGCGTGCGGAGAAGCGGAGTCGGACGTTCAGGCTTGCCGACGACGCCTGCGTAACGGGCGACGATCGCACCGTTCTCAACGGCTTCGATTTGAGCCGCCGGAATGTTGACGACGACGTATCGCTTCGAGGTTGTGGGGATGGCTTCCTGCAGTCGCGTCAGGTTGATCTTCAATTGCTTCAGGCGGGCGTCCGCGGGCACGTTCAGGGCGACGATCGTTCGCTTGTCGGCGATGCCCGTCGGCGTCAGCCCGTTCGATGCTTGGAACCGCTGAAGCGCCTTTTCGACGTCGTTATCGAAATAGTTTGAGGTTGTATTGGCGCTACGCAGATCTCCCGAGGCCGCCAGTCGGGCGCGCAGCAATGCGACGGTGGGATCTGTTGTCCCTAACTGCATGAGACTGTCACGAGGCGTCTTGGGTGGTGGCTCGGGGATTTGGGGCCAGCCGCCCTTCCCCACGATCATCGTGTACTGGCGGACCGCCATCTTGGTCGCTTCGATATTGGCCTTGGCGAGCGTCGCATACCCCTTCGGCGGGTTGGCTTCCCATTCGCGGACGAAATCCGGATCCGCGCGGTTGGTCGAATATGAGGGATTGTCGTTGCCGGTCGGGCCGAAATTGAGCCAGCCGAAGCTTTGAGCGAATGCGTCGCCGCGGAGGCCACCAGCGGCTGATAGCGCAACGAAACCAATGCTCAGGATGTTGAACAGGCTCCGGCGCGCTCGGCCGGTCCCTACCTCAGAATTCTGCTTCCCCCGGTGCACGTCCGTCCCCCGACGCTTGCGACTGTGATGTTGGTTGCCCCTAGACTATCTGAGTTTCGAGCATTTGACATGTGGTAGCTGGCGGCTTTGGGCGTCTTGGACACGCGCAAACGAAAAAGGACTTCTCTGCGTGCGCAAAGAAGTCCCCGGCGCCGATCCGGCGACCGCGCTTTCGAGCAGATTATTGGCGTCGACCAATATTAGAGGCGGTAGCGGATCTGATCCGACCAGAAGCGCTCGAGGCGAACCAATGCCTTGTTCAGGCTCTTGACGTCCTCATTGGAAACTTCGCCGACAGTCTGCACCGATCCAAGCTGACGGAGATAAAGCTTGCTGACGATGTCCCGCGCTTCGCGGCCCTTGTCGGTCAAGCTCACACGCACCGACCGGCGATCCGTATCGGAACGCTTGTAGTGGATGTAGCCCATGTCGACGAGCTTCTTGAGATTGTAGGACACGTTCGACCCGAGGTAGTAGCCCCGCGTCTTCAACTCGCCGGCTGTCAGCTCGCTCTCGCCAATGTTGTAGAGGAGCAATGCTTGCACGCTATTGAGCTCTGCTCCGCCGCGACGGTCAAACTCGTCCTTGATGACGTCGAGAAGAAGACGATGGAGACGCTCGATCAGTCGCAGAGCCTGCAGATACTCACCGCGGAACCCTTCTTCCTGGGCCGGCGCGCGGTGACGCGCCATATCATACGCTAAACTCATAACCTGCCTCACAATGTTTGACGCCACCCGGTTTGCCCGGGTTTTGACAAATTGATAACTCGGAGGCCTGAATTTCGGCTAAATAGATATAGTAAAAGAATAGTAGGAGGGTGTCTTTGGAATGAATTTTTAACCAATATTCAGGCGAAACTTCGGGATTAGTAACTTTCTTCCTAACGCAACGTCGAGAATTTTAAATAATATCGCCAGAAAAACTAAACTCGCGCCGCTTGCATTTCTGATCTTGTCGGCAATTCCAGATCACCATCTGGCAATGGCGAAAAATAATCATCGACTACACTTGCCATACTATCATCGTAGCGTTCGGGTTTCCACGCCGGTTTTCCATCTTTGTCAATAAGTAGCGCACGAACGCCCTCGTGGAAGTCATGATTCTCAAGACATCTCACTGCTAACCGATAATCTTCGATGAGGGTTTGACGTATATCAAACGAAAGTGCCGATTGAATATGGCGGATCGTAATCGCCAGCGATAATGGCGAGCACTTGCCTAAATCGGCCAACGTTTTTCGCGCCCACTCCGATCCCTTGGCTTCCGCATTTGTGAGCGATCGCAGGATGCGTTCGAGCGTCGGTTCGGAAAAATGCTCGAGAATATGGCCCTTGTCTTTCTGCAATTCGCCGGGCTGTTGAATTTCATGCAAGCCATCGAGCATCGGATCGACCGGCTCGGCTTCTTTCAACTTGTCGAGTATGCCCGAAAAATGCGTTGACGAAATGCAGTGGGTGACGAGGCCGAGCCATAGCGCGTCGGCGCGGCCTATCATGCGGCCGGTCAATCCCAGATAGACACCGATGGGCCACGGCATCTTCGCGAGAACGCGCGCGATGCCGACGTCGGGGAAAAGTCCGATCTTCGTTTCGGGCATCGCCCATTTGAAACTTTCGCCGGCGATCCGATGCGTGTTGTACGCTGCCAATCCAGCGCCAGATCCCATGCACAGCCCGTTGATGAACGAGACTGTCGGCTTCGAAAAGCATTCGAGGAGCCAGTTCAGCGAATACTCGGTGCGGAGGTATGTCTTCGCGGTTTCGATGTCGTTCTTGGCGGCGGCCGACAGCGCGCGGACATCACCACCCGCGCAGAATGCCCGCGGATGGTTCGAGAGAAGCGCCACGATATAGACGTCGGGATTGCGAGCAACGCGCGGCAGAGCGGTCGCCAGCGTCCGGCACATTTCGTCATCGAGCGCGTTGAGAACGTTCGGCCGGTCGAGCGTGAACGTCTGCAGCGCCCGCGATTGAGCCGTAACGATCTTCAACGGCTGTTCCGACGCCGCAGTTCTCAGGTCGATGTTATGTTCGTTCACTGCATGCTCGCAATTATCGCCAGGACGATTTTGGCGGCGATTCGAATGACTGATGCGAAGCTATGGCGTGTTTCATATGAGCCCGCCACATTTTGCGGCTATAGAACGCATCTTACCCTCCGCAAATATGCCCCGCGCCACGATCCTATCCAAGGCGGACCACCCGCAGCACCTTGGCCTGCAACACGAATTCTGCAATATTTAACGTATTAACCAATGGGCTTGCCGTTGCGGTTTTTAGAGCGCTCGCCAAGGAAGTACAGGCTGAAATGACGACATGCGCTCGCGCAGACGACAGCGCCAACCGCTTCCGCTTTCCGCACGTCATGACAACGGCCATCTTGGTTCTGTCATTACTCGCAGGCGGCATGTCTCTGGATGCTCATGCGAAGCAGAAGTCGGCTGTTCCAGCAGCGTCAGCGCAGCCCGTCGACAAGGCCGATGCTCCTGTCGCCACTCCTCCTCAAAGCGCTGCGGACCCAGCGAAGGCCGCTCAGCCCGCACAGAAGAGCGACGTCGTTTCGCCGACAAATACCGACTCAAAGGCAGCCGCGGTTGCTGATCCGAAGCCACCCGCGTGGTCAGACATCGAGATCGCGGAAGCCAAGGCGCATTGCGCCCTCGTATTGAAGCGCATCCACGCCGTTGTCATACCGCACGAACCGATCAAGGAAGGCGCATGCGGTGCGCCTGCTCCCATCGAACTCATCAGCATCGGCGAGAAACCGCAGGTCGCGTTGTCGCCGCCGGCCATCGTGACGTGCGATCTCGCGGAAGCGCTCACTGGCTGGTTCGAAAAAGACGTGCAGCCGCTCGCGCGCAAACATCTCAAATCAGAGATCGTCACGATCGAGACGATGAGTTCCTATTCGTGCCGCAACGCGTACGGCCGCAAGAAAGCGAAGCTTAGCGAACATGGCTTGGCGAATGCGCTCGATATCGGCGGCTTCATAACCGCATCGACGAAGACGGCCGAGGTGCTGCAGGACTGGGGAAAACCGCAGCGGGAAATCCTGGCTGAAGCCGAGGCGCAGCAGCGTGCTGCAGACGAAGCCGCCGCCAAGACAGCGGGAACAGGCATCGCCGCCAATACGGTGCAAGCCACATTGCCCGCGGCTGTGCCATCGACCGCGGGAGCGGCTGGCGTCGAACTCGCGCGCTCGACGATCATCGAAGGGGCTCACGCAGCTGGTGGCGCCGCTCTCGTGGCGACGTCAGACACGACCATTCCAAACCGATTGGGCGGACCCGTGGTGAAGACCGGCAAAAAGGGCGCGCTTGCACAAAAAACGGCGCAAGTTGCGCTGGCTTCGAGCCCTGCTCCCGACGCCCAAGTGCAGGCCTTCCTGCGCGAGGCGCATAAATCTGCCTGCCGGGTTTTCGGAACGACGCTCGGGCCGGAAGCCAACGACGATCACCGCAACCACTTCCACGTCGACATGGCGGAGCGGAAGTTTACCAAAATCTGCGATTAGCCGCGCAAGCCCGGATCGGATACGATCAGCCCTCGATGACTCGGCGGCATTTCTGCCCTGCATCGGGCGGCTTGCGCCGGGACGCGGCTCGTGTCCAATGTCGGCCAAAATTCATGCCGCGAACTTAGGCGGTGTGGAATCGCCGCCTTCTGCCCAGGAACCTTGATCATGTCCTCTCGCACGCGCCCCCTCGCCCGCAGCGCCGATAACGGCAGCGCCGGCAATCCCGAATTTCTTTCGGGCGGATTTCCCGCAATTCGCATGCGCCGCAACCGCAAGACACCCTGGTCGCGCCGGCTCGTCGCCGAGCATGAGCTGTCGGTCAGCGATTTGATCTGGCCGATGTTCGTCATCGATGGCACAGCCCAGCGCACACCCGTCGCGTCCATGCCGGGCGTCGAGCGCTTGAGCGTCGACCTCATCGTCGACGCCGCGAAGCACGCCGTCGATCTCGGCATTCCTGCGATCGCGCTCTTTCCGTTCACCGATCCGAAGAAGCGTAGCGAGGATGCGCTCGAGGCGTTCAATCCGGACAATCTCGTTTGCCGGGCAACGCGCGCGATCAAAGCAGCGAACCTCGATCTGGGCGTCATCCTCGACGTCGCGCTCGATCCCTATACCAGCCACGGACATGACGGCTTGCTGATCGGCGAGGAGATCGCGAACGACGAAACGAACGTGGCGCTCGTCAAGCAGGCGCTGGTGCAGGCGGAAGCGGGCGCGGACGTTCTCGCGCCGTCCGACATGATGGACGGGCGCATCGGCATCATTCGCAGCGCGCTTGAGTCTGCGGGTCACAAGAACACACAGATCATGTCCTACGCGGCCAAGTACGCGAGCGCGTTCTACGGCCCATTCCGCGAAGCCGTTGGCTCGTCAGGTCTATTGAAGGGCGACAAGCGCACCTATCAGATGAATCCGGCGAACAGCGAGGAAGCGCTGCGCGAAGTCGCCATCGATCTCGAAGAAGGCGCGGACATGGTGATGGTGAAACCCGGCATGCCGTATCTCGACATCGTGCGCCGCGTATCAGACACCTTCGGCGTGCCGACCTTCGCCTATCAGGTGTCCGGCGAGTACGCGATGCTCGCGGCGGCATTTGACAAGGGCTGGCTCGATCCGGACAAGACGATGCTCGAGAGCCTGCTTGCGTTCAAGCGCGCAGGGGCTTCGGGCGTTCTCACCTATTTCGCACCGAAGGCTGCGCGGCTGCTCGCCGACTAGCAGCATTCGTCATTCTCGAGCGGACGAGCGACGCGAGGCCGATCGGGACTCCAACGTTAGACTCGCTGGAGGCGCGATATTGCGTCTTCGACCCTCTTGACGCTGGATCCCCGGACTTCGACGCGGTTTTGCCGCGCTCGTCCGAGGATGACGGCAAACTAGCGGCGAACGCGGCGGCGGAAATCCTGGTCGGATGCAGCGTCGCCGTTGTCCTGATAGCCACTTTCCGGCGCTGCTTGACCCGGGGCGTCCGGCGGCGCCTCGGTGACGGCTCCCGGAGTGGCGCCCGGCGCCTGCTCGGCGATGGTTCTAATCGGCTTGTTGCATTCCGTCAGCCAGACGTCATACGTCGGATGTTCCAGGCCGTAGATGCCGGGGCTCTCGGCGAACATCCATCCGGTGAAAATTCGTTTTTCCGAACCGTCGAGCTGCGTTTCGTCGATCTCGACGAATGTCGTCGTTTTGGGCTCTTCCGTTGGCGGCCGCGAATAGCAGGCGTGCGGCGTGACCTTCAAAGCACCAAAAGTCGCCGTTTGTCCGATCGTCACCTCGAATTTCGAGATGTGCGCCGTAACCTTATCGAGCGCGGAAAAAACCGCGACCTGATTTTCGATACGATCGGCACGAGCGGGCGTCACCACGGCGGCCATGACGGCGGCGAGCACAAGCGGCAGCGACATAGCGGCGGTTCCGCGCCGGAGTGGCCCTACGCTCGGCGCGAGATTCAAAAGCAACGGCTTTCTCAATTCAAAATCCAGTCAGGGGCATCCAGTGGAGCGCGCTTGCCCAGCAAGGCCTTCGCTTGAGCCTCAAAGCGGGCGATTTTTCGATTGGCGCGATTAGTGCGGCTTCCAGGCCTTATAATCGCTCGTCGACTTGGCGCGCTCGCCTTTGCCCAGGATCGAGCCTTTCGGGCGATATGCCTGCGGCGTGCCGGTCAGGTTCATCTGATGCGGCTTCTGCCAGTGGCGGGGATGATAACGCTCCTCAGTCGGCGGTGTATCGACCGTGTAATGGAGCCAGCCGTGCCAATCCGGCGGCACCTGGCTAGCCTCCGAGAGCTTCGGATAAATGACCCATCTGGCCGGCACGCCAAGCGGGCCGACGCCGCTCTTCTGCACGAAATAGCGATTTCCGAACTCGTCTTGGCCGACGAGCTTGCCCTTACGCCACGTGAATAATCTCGTGCCCCAGGTGTTGCCGCCCCACCAGCTGAAGATCTCGCTGAGTAAGCTCATGTCCTTAGGGTCCTTTTTCCCGCCGCCGCTTGTCGTGTCGACTTAGCTGCTCCGCGGTGCAGATGTCCAGACTGTAGGGAGGCGATGCAGTGGCGCAACAGACAAGGTGCGGAATCGCACTAAGCTTCTTGGTCGTGGGCTGAGCAAAATGGTGTCTATTCACGTTCGTCCACATGCTGAACCTGATTTTATCAAGGTGAAACATAGGGGTTTGGGCCGGAAACACGGCAACCCGCTGGAAGTTGTTAACACCACTAGATGTAGTGCTTTGTTGCCGCTGCCACCCCAATATATATCCTAGAAAGCGTGACGAGCGGCTCGAATCGTCCTAGCTTTGTGACTGTACGGCGAACGTGCGACGGTCCGATGAGGGAAGCGTGGATCGGGCTATCGCCAAGTTGAGGGCAACAGTTTCCAAGCGTAGTTTCCAGTCGCGTCCAGAGTAGCGCACGAGCACCTCGTCGCCATCAAACACCTTTGTGGTCGGCAAACGCCGGCAGATCGCGGTCACCGACCGTCGTCGCTGGTGCGGAGATGTGCGCTCTGAACTCGGCCGTTGTGTGCGTCAGTAATGCGTTTGTCATCCCGTCTAAGCGTCGGAAAGCAGGGTCCGGCGCGAGGCAATCATTCCATACGGCAAGCGGGCGAATGTCCGTCTGCCGCGAAATCTCGGGGGCACCTACATATGAAGATTACACGGCGTTTCACTGAAGCCGGACTTTCGCCTTATGCCTCGATCCCGTTCCGGCGTGCGACGTCCGAAATCAAGAATCCCGATGGTTCTATCGTTTTCAAGCTCGATGGCTTCGACGTTCCCGAGCACTTCAGTCAGGTCGCAGCAGACATTCTGGCGCAGAAGTACTTCCGCAAGGCGGGCGTCGCGCGCCGCCTCCGCCGTTGCGAAGAAACGCAGGTTCCCTCGTGGCTCTGGCGCTCGGCGCCCGACGAAGCCGCACTTGCTGAACTCCCCGAGAATGAGCGCTTCGGCGGCGAGACGGACGCGCGGCAGGTCTTCGACCGCCTCGCCGGCACGTGGACCTATTGGGGTTGGAAGGGCGGCTACTTCACGTCCGAAGGCGATGCGCAGGCCTTCTTCGACGAGCTTCGCTACATGCTCGCGATGCAGATGGCGGCTCCGAACTCGCCGCAGTGGTTCAACACCGGCCTGCACTGGGCCTATGGCATCGACGGCCCGGGCCAGGGCCATATGTACGTCGATTATCAGACGGGCGAGCTCGTCAACTCGACGTCCGCTTACGAGCACCCGCAGCCGCATGCGTGCTTCATCCAGTCGGTTGCCGACGACCTCGTCAACGAGGGCGGCATCATGGATCTCTGGGTCCGCGAAGCGCGTCTCTTCAAATACGGTTCCGGCACGGGCTCGAACTTCTCCTCGCTCCGTGGCGCCAATGAAAAGCTATCGGGCGGCGGACGCTCGTCGGGCCTGATGAGCTTCCTGAAGATCGGCGACCGTGCGGCGGGCGCCATCAAGTCGGGCGGCACGACGCGTCGCGCGGCCAAGATGGTCGTTGTCGATGTCGATCATCCCGATATCGAGGAATACATCACCTGGAAGGTGCGCGAGGAGCAGAAGGTTGCAGCCCTCGTCACCGGTTCCAAGATCTGTCAGAAGCGGCTCAAGGCCGTCATGAAGGCTTGCGTCAATTGCGAAGCCGAGGGTGACGCCTGCTTCGAGCCGACGAAAAATCCGAAGCTCAAGATCGCGATCCGCGAAGCCAAGCGCGACGGCGTTCCGCAGAACTACATTCTCCGCGTCGTTCAGTTCGCCAAGCAGGGCTACAAGGAAATCTCGTTCGACACCTACGATACGGATTGGGACAGCGAAGCCTATCTGACGGTCGCCGGCCAGAACTCGAACAACTCGGTTCGCGTCACCGATGAATTCCTGAATGCTGTCGCCGACGACAAGGACTGGAATCTCCGCGCCCGTCTCAACGACAAAGTCACGAAGACGATCCGCGCTCAGGATCTCTGGGAGCAGATCGGTTTTGCGGCGTGGGCTTCGGCCGATCCCGGCATCCAGTTCCACACGACGATCAACGACTGGCACACGTGCCCGCAGTCGGGACCGATCCGCGCCTCGAATCCGTGCTCGGAATACATGTTCCTCGACGATACGGCGTGCAATCTCGCGTCGCTCAATCTCTTGCGCTTCCGTCGCGAAGATACGTCGTTCGACATCGAAGCCTACGAGCACGGCTGCCGCCTCTGGACGATCGTGCTCGAGATCTCGGTTCTGATGGCGCAGTTCCCGTCGCGTCAGATTGCCGAGCTTTCCTACCGTTACCGCACGCTCGGCCTTGGCTTTGCGAACATCGGCGGCTTGCTGATGTCGTCGGGCATTCCCTACGACTCGGCTGAGGGACGTGCGATCTGCGGCGCGATTTCCGCGATCATGACCGGCGTCGCCTATGCGACGAGTGCGGAAATGTCGGCGGAACTCGGGCCGTTCCCGGGATACGGGCCGAACGCGCAGGACATGCTGCGCGTGATGCGCAACCATCGCCGCGCCGCTCACGGTGAATCGGAGTTCTACGAGAAGCTCGCAACGGCGCCCGTTCCGCTCGACCATGCGTCGTTGAAGGACGAACGCCTTGGCGAGGCTGCAAAGCGCGCCTGGGATAGCGCACTCGAACTCGGCCAGGAGCACGGTTATCGCAACGCGCAGGCAACCGTTGTCGCACCCACCGGCACGATCGGCCTCGTGATGGACTGCGATACGACCGGCATCGAACCCGACTTCGCGCTCGTCAAGTTCAAGAAGCTCGCAGGCGGCGGCTACTTCAAGATCATCAACCAGTCGGTTCCGGAAGCGTTGCGCGCACTCGGCTATCGTCCAAGCCAGATCGCGGAGATGGAAGTCTACGCCGTCGGCCACGGGTCGCTCGCTCAAGCGCCTGCGATCAACACGCAGTCGCTCAAAGCCCGCGGCTTCACGGATGAAGCGCTCGCCAAGATCGAAAAGGGTCTCGGCACTGCGTTCGACATCAAGTTCGTGTTCAACCGCTGGACGCTCGGCGATACCTTCCTGACCGAGACGCTCGGCGTTCCGGCCGACAAGCTCAACGATCCGTCGTTCGATCTCTTCGCGCACCTCGGCTTCACGAAGAAGGACGTGGACGCTGCGAACGAGCACGTCTGCGGAGCGATGACGCTCGAAGGCGCACCGCACCTGAAGCCCGAACATCTGGCGGTCTTCGATTGCGCCAATCCGTGCGGCAAGAAAGGCAAGCGTTACCTGTCCGTCGAGAGCCACATCCGCATGATGGCGGCGTCACAGCCGTTCATCTCGGGCGCGATCTCGAAGACGATCAACATGCCGAACGACGCGACGGTTGAGGATTGCAAGCAGTCCTACATGCTGTCGTGGAAGCTGGCGCTCAAGGCCAACGCGCTCTACCGCGACGGCTCGAAGCTCTCGCAACCGTTGAACAGCCAGATCCTCGGCGATGACGTCGAGGATGCCGAGGAAGCCGCGGACGCGCTGATGTCTCAACCGATGGCAGCGCGCACGGCAGCGGTTACGGAAAAGATCGTCGAGAAAATCGTCGAACGCATCGTTTACGTGAAAGAGGAAGCAGCAGCGCAGGATCGCGCCAAGCTTCCGGGCCGGCGCAAGGGTTACACGCAGAAGGCAGCCGTCGGCGGCCACAAGGTGTACCTCAGAACCGGCGAATACGACGACGGGCGTCTCGGCGAGATCTTCATCGACATGCACAAGGAAGGCGCCGCCTTCCGCTCGTTGATGAACAACTTCGCCATCGCCATCTCGCTCGGTCTGCAGTACGGCGTGCCGCTCGAAGAGTACGTGGAAGCCTTCACCTTCACGCGCTTCGAACCGGCCGGCCTCGTGCAGGGCAACGAGACGATCAAGAATGCGACGTCCATCCTCGACTACATCTTCCGCGAACTCGCTGTGTCGTACCTCGGCCGTCATGATCTTGCGCACGTTGATCCGCGCGAGATCGTCGGCGAGACGGGTCTCGGCTCGAGCGATGACACGACGGACGAGCAACTGGCGCTCGATCTGCCGGAAGCCGTTCTGAAGAACGTGTCGAAGGGTCTTGTTCGCGGCAATCCGATCGTCCGGCTTGCCAGCAGCACGACGACAAGCGGACAGAAAGCTTCATCGCTTGGCGCCGCCGCCGTTCAGAGCACGGGAAGCTACGACGTCAGTTCGCGGTATGTGGAGCAGACGCTGACGCACGGCGCCAACGCTCTCGCTTCAGTGACCGAAACTGTTCACGCGGTTGCTTCTTCATCGCCGATGCTGACGAAATCGGAGATCTTCAAGCAGCGCGTCTCGGAAGCGAAATTGCGCGGTTACGAAGGCGTCTCGTGCAGCGAGTGCCACAACTTCACGATGGTGCGTAACGGCACCTGCCTGAAGTGCGACACGTGCGGAAGCACGAGTGGGTGTTCTTGATCTAACTCGTCGTCCTCGAACGCGTGACCCCGGACTTGATCCGGGGGATCGTGTTCGGGGATCCAGCGCTAGACTCGTCGAAGACGACCGTATTCTTCAAGGCGCTTCCGCAAGGGGCGCCTTGTTTGTTTCTGGCTTGGCTGGATCCCGGCCTGCGCCGGGATGACGGGAGTGGGGAGGCTTTCGGTCGGGTGACATGACGATGGGAAGTAATTTTCACGTAGTGAGATGGACGGGTATGAGCCGAGGCGTCCCCTCACCCACCGTCATGCCGACGAAGGTCGGCACCCAGACAGGCGTCAGCTGGCATTTAGTCAGGTACTCTGCTCCGACCTATCAAACGGGCCAGCGCTGATCTCGCCGGTTTGCGGGTCGAACAAGTTAAGCCATTGCGGGTTCATTTGCTCGATCAAGCGCAGTTTCCACTGTCGCCGCCATTCCTTCAGTTGCTTCTCGCGTCCGATGGCCTGCTCGAGCGTCGGATGGAACTCGAAGTAGACGAGATGCGACACGTCATATCGTTCGGTAAAACCCGGTATCAGCTTCTGGGTGTGTTGGGCCATACGCGCGTGAAGATCGCTCGTGACGCCGATGTAGAGCGTGCCGTTTTGGCCGCTCGCCAATATGTAGACGCACGGTGATTTGCTGCGCACCGGACCACCCTCTTACGGTGCGAGACAGTGCAGCATCGGTCGCAGACCGAGCAAGTCTTCGTGTTGCGCGTTGACGGGATCCCGGCCCGCGCCGGGATGACGAACTTTGCAGATATGGGCCCCTTAAAAAAACAAACCCGCCAAGGGCACTTTCCGAACGCGAAACGGAAAGTGCCCTTTGGCGGCTGATGACGCTATCCCGCCCCCCGGCCGGAACGCGATCAGGGTTAGTGCTTGTCCTTCTTGACCTTCTTCGCGTGAGCCTTGTGCACGGCCGGCTTGTGCGGCTTGGGCTTCGCAGTCGCTTGCGCGACCTTGTGCTTATGCTTGTGCGCGCGGTGCGCATGCGCGGGCTTTTTCTTCTCGTCCTTCGAAGCCTTAACGGAGGTCGCTACCCCCGGTGCGTGCAGCTTCGGCGCCGAAGTTGCAGCTTCCGCCGATGCGCTCGCGCCCAGAGCGAACACTCCAAGCAAAATCAATTTCGCGATCTTCATTCTTCTTCTCTCCCCGAGAGGTGGTCACAGCCGGTCCTGAGCTGCTCCGCTACGCTACGAAGGGGTTCCCGAAAAGCGAACGAAGATTAAGTGAAATGCTCAGCAGGAATTTTCGGTAAAGAGCGCCGTCTTTTTTGCTAGCGGGGTTCAAATGGGGCGTTCGCGAGAAGCGCAGCGCGCCAAAAGATTTCTCCCCGCGAAATGGCTGTATGGCGTTGTCTCCTTCCCCTCGAGCAATTGTCACTACACTGCAATAAAAGCGGCGTTAGGTCCCTCGAAATGCATATTCTGGGGGCAGGAGAACATGTCTGACGTGGCGTTGAGCGGGGCACTCGCCGGGGCGGCCGGCACACCAAGTAGCAAGCCCAAACTCGATCACGGCACGAGCCCGATTACGGTGCTCATCTTCCTGGCGCTGTTGGCCGGCGGCCTGTTCTTCACTGCCTACAGTCTCTATCAGGATATCGAAGCCGCAAACGTTCCGGTCACGACGTGGCTGCCTTTCCTGTTGCTGGGCGTTGCGCTGCTGATCGCTCTCGGCTTCGAATTCGTCAACGGCTTCCACGACACCGCCAACGCCGTCGCGACTGTCATCTACACGCACTCAATGCCGGCCAACGTTGCTGTGCTCTGGTCCGGCTTCTTCAACTTCCTCGGCGTGCTGCTTTCGACCGGCGCCGTCGCCTTCGGCATCATCTCATTGCTTCCCGTCGAACTCATCCTGCAGGTCGGATCGAGCGCCGGCTTCGCGATGGTGTTCGCGCTGTTGATTGCCGCCATCATCTGGAACCTCGGCACCTGGTGGCTTGGCCTGCCGTCATCGTCGTCGCACACGCTGATCGGCTCGATCATCGGCGTCGGCGTCGCGAACTCATTGCTGCACGGCGGCAACGGCACCTCGGGCGTCGATTGGGGCAAAGCTCAGGAAATCGGCACCTCGCTGCTGGTATCGCCGGTCGTCGGCTTCACCTGCGCGGCGGCTCTGCTTCTCATCCTGAAATTCATCATCCGCAATCCCGCCCTTTACAAGGAGCCCGCAGGCACCCAGCCGCCGCCGTGGTGGATCCGTGGCCTTCTGATCCTCACCTGCACCGGCGTTTCGTTCGCGCACGGTTCGAACGACGGACAGAAGGGCATGGGCCTCATTATGCTCATCCTCATCGGTACCGTCCCGATGGCCTACGCTCTGAACCGGACGCCGGGCCCGTCGCAGATCGTCGAGTTCAAGGCGAACGCCGCGAGTGCCGCTGCGGTGATCGAGAAGCAGGCTTCGGGCTATAACGTTCTGGGCAACCCGCGTCCGGCCGTTGAATCGTACATCTCGTCGCGCACGATCAACGAGGGCACGTATCCGAGCCTCGCCGCTTTGGTTCGTGAGATCTCTCAGCAGGTCGAAACGTACGGTGCGCTCGACAAGGTCCCGGCGGCCGCCGTCTCGAACGTTCGTAACGACATGTACTTGGCGTCGGAAGCGCTCCGCTTCCTGCTCAAGGACAAAGCCAACAACCTGAAGGCCGACGACGTCAAATCGATCACGGCGTTCAAGGGCTCGCTCGACAAGGCCACGCGCTTTATCCCGCTCTGGGTCAAGGTGGCGGTCGCGATAGCTCTCGGCCTCGGCACGATGATCGGCTGGAAGCGCATCGTCGTGACGGTGGGCGAGAAGATCGGCAAGACGCATCTGACCTACGCGCAAGGTGCTTCTGCTGAGCTCATCGCCATGGCAACCATTGGAGCGGCCGACGCATACGGCTTGCCGGTTTCGACAACCCACGTCTTGTCGTCGGGTGTGGCGGGAACAATGGCTGCCAACGGCTCGGGACTACAGTGGTCGACCGTGCGCAACCTGCTCATGGCTTGGGTGCTGACGCTTCCGGTCTCGATCGTTCTCGCCGGGTCGCTCTACGTCATCTTCTCGAAAGTGTTCTGATCCGCAAACCCCGCGACGGCGGGCTTCGGCAGACATCAGAACAAGTTTGAAAAGGCGCGCGCCCGTAGGCCGCGCCTTTTCTTCATTGCGCTGAAATCCTCCAACGAGGGCCTACGAATAATTTTCGTGCTGATAGTTGACGCGCGGCGGTGTTTTGGGGACGTTGGCGGGCGTCGCGTTGCCGTTGGAGGTTCCCCTTGCCGCCAGAAGTTCTCGCCCTCAGCTGGGCCCTGCTCTTCGTCGTCGGCAGCGGTGTCGTCTATCGCTTCTTTTCCTGGCTTCGCCGCCGCTCTCGGGCCCGGCATTCGCCGGACGTCGTGCGGCAGAGGACGGAAGATGCGGTCGTTCCAAAGCCGGCGGCCCCGCTTGCCGTTTCCGCACCGCCGGCTGCTGCTCCGGTCGTCGATGCGCCGCGCCCGGCCCCTCCTCCCAGCGCGTCCGCAAACGTACCGAGACCCGCGCCTGCCCGTCATTACGCGGCGCAAGCGTCCGACACGCAGCCTGCGTCGTCGAGCGTCCAAGAGCCGATTTCAGTTGGAATTTTACGGTCGGGCGCCATTGAGGCAGACAATGCACCGTCAGTGTGCCCGGCGTTGAAGCCAAGCATTGCCGCGACGCTTCCCCCAAAAATACCGCTGAAGGCAAGCATCGCCGCCACGCTGCCGCCAGAGCCCGTCACACCGCGTTTGGAATCGCCCGTTGTCGCGTCGACGCCATCCGATCCCATAACCGCCGAGGCTGATCCGACGGCGTCCGAAGCCATCGAAGATCCGGTGGCGCGTGAGCCTCTCGCGACTGACGCTCCCCTCACGCAGCGTCCGGCCACGCCGCGTTCTGTGGCGCTTCGTGCGTGGAAGCTCGGCGAGGTTGCTCCGAGGCTCGACATTCGGCTGAAAGAAACGCGCAACCGCAAAGTCATTGTGGTTCCGAAGGCTCTCCGTAAGCCGCCCGAGAAACACGTCGCGAAGGAAATGAAAGTTCTGGCACCGCGGATCGAGCCGGAAAAGGCACCCGTCCGGCGTGTGGGTCGTAAGGTAGTTGCAGAGACTATTCTCGCATCGACGCAGGCTCAAACCCGGGTTGTAGGGGTGCCGCAACGAGGTTATCGCATCCTCGCGACGACTGAGTTGTGAATATCGCGGCGACTGTGGCTGATTAAGCGCCGCCGATCTTCGCTTCAGAAGCCCAATCAGCGTGGCTTTTTCTCAAACGCGATTCCTTCCGACCACCAAGGAATGCCTGGTTTTTCGCGGTTTTTATCGCGTTCGTTATAACCGCTCCGACACAGTCCACACCTTATCCTCATCTCTCCCCATTGTCTGACAAGCGATTCGCATGGAGCTGGTTAGACCCTGACGAATCAGGGCATTTTCCGGCCAGATCATTCTTGGAAATGCGGAGTTAGAGATGGCACAGCAAGTGCGGGCACCCTTGTCGGTTTACATGCTCGCCGATCATCTCGATGCCGCGCTGGCGGCGGGCGAAGATCTGATGGCTCGCGGTGGCGACTGGCGGGCACTGGCGGAGACGCCTGCCGATCCGAGCGACTTCATCATGCGGCAGCGCGCGATCGCGGAAGAGGTTCGCAGCCTCGAGCTCATGCTCGTCGCCCGCGTTCTGAAGGCCCGCAATCACGCAAGCTCGCTCGCCGAATGCGACGACCGGTTCCGCGTCATCGCGAAGCTGTTCGTTTCCGGCACGGCCATCCTGCTCGACGCGGTGGAAGAGAGTGGCGATGCGCGGAGCACGGATTTCGACACCGCCGACGGCATTGTCGCCTATGTCCGCAGCCGCGGCCTCATCGCGCCGGACGCACCGGCTGTACGCGTCGCTTCGGATTTGACGATCGACGACAATTTCCTCGTCGCCAAGCGCATCGCGCTTGGGCCGCTTCTCGATATGGCTGCGGCTTTCCTCGATGCCCTCGACGTCCAGTACGATCTTTTCGGCGGAGACGCGCCAACCACGTCGACTGCCCGCGCCGCCGACTTCGACGACAGCGAGCGCGCGCCGCTGAACTGAGCGGAGCCCACGTTTCGCACCGTTCCGCGGGCGTTCGAGATGAATGCTCGCGACGTTTTCGCTACAGCTGCAAAGCGGCTTTGAGCGTGTCTGCGGCTTCGGCGAGGCGGGCTTCGTCAGCGCAGCGCAACACCAGATCAGATGCGGGGCGGCCGTCGCGGAGCAAGGGATAGCTTCCCATCTGCACGTCGCGATAGAGCTGCTGGTGAGCGGAAAACACTTCAGCGATCTCGCTTTCCGGACGATTGACCGGAATGGTGATCGACAAAAGCTTGGCGCCGGTTTCGAGATCCGGCGTCACGCTTTGCAGCATCGCCTCTGCAATGGATGGCACGCCAGCCATCACGAAGACATTGCCGATGCGAAAGCCCGGTGCGCCGGAAACCGGATTTTCGATCAAGTCCGCCCCTGAAGGAATCCGCGCCATACGAAGGCGCGCGGGCGTCATGTCCAGGCCCTTGGCCGCATAGTAATCGCGAAGAATTTTCTCGGCTCTCGCGTCGATGCCAATCGGCACGCCGAATGCCTTGGCGACGGTATCCGCCGTGATGTCATCGTGGGTCGGGCCGATGCCGCCGGTCGTGAAGAGATAATCGTACCGGCGCCGGAGGGCATCCACGGCGGCGATAATGTCGGCTTCATCGTCGGGCACGATGCGCACTTCGCGGAGCCTGATGCCAATATTCGTCAGATGCTCGGCCACCGCGCCGATATTGCGATCCTTCGTTCGTCCGGAAAGAATTTCGTCGCCGATGACGAGCAGTGCTGCCGTCACGATCCGTTCTTCAGCCAAGGTTCCGCTCGCCGATGTCTGCATTGCCCGTTCGTCTTAGCACCTGAAGTCCCAGCACGAAAACACTTGCTCGCGTGTCCCATTGGCCGATATGGCGTGGCGATGAAATTCTCACATCCTCTCGTTCCCGGCATTCTCGTTCAACGCTATAAGCGCTTCCTCGCGGACGTGACGACCGCGGACGGCGTTACGATTACGGCCAGCTGTCCGAATACGGGCTCGATGCTCGGGCTCACAACCCCGGGCTCGCGCGTGTGGCTCTCTGAAAGCGACAGCCCGACGCGCAAATATCGCCATACCTGGGAAATGATCGAGGCCGATCTCGGCCAAGGGGCTCATCTCGTCGGCATCAATTCGGGGCGTCCGAACGGGCTGGTGACGGAAGCCATTCAATCAGGTCTGATCCCGGAACTCGCCGGTTACGCGTCGCTGCGGCGCGAAGTGAAGTACGGGATCAACAGCCGGATCGACGTTCTTCTTTCAGGGGGCACGGAGCCTCGCGATTGCTACGTCGAGGTGAAAAACGTGCACCTGATGCGCAGCGCCGGGGAAGCCGAATTCCCCGATAGCAAAACCGAGCGGGGTGCGAAGCACTTGCGCGAGCTCGCCAGCATGGTTGACGAGGGCCATCGGGCGGTCATGGTTTTTCTTGTGCAGCGCAGCGACGCCGAGAAATTCTCGCTCGCCGCCGACATCGACCCCGCTTATGCCGCAGAATTTCAGACTGCGGCTGCTTCCGGCGTGGAAATGCTCTGCTATAGGTGCCGGCTCAGCCCTTCGGAAATCACGGTCGAGAAGCGGCTTGAGATTGCAGATCTTAGATAAGAAAAGCCGGCCAACGGCTGAAACGAAAAAGAGAGAGGCAACGTACTCTCCAACAAGACGGCGTTTAGGGCGCCGGCAGAGGAAACGAAACCAAGGTGACGAGCCATGTATTCACGGCGCGATTTTTCGAGGCTGGGGATAGCCCTGGCCGGGGGCTTCGCAACGCTCAAGGCCGCTTCGGGGTTTGCCGCTGAAGCGCACGCAGAAACCTTCGAGATCACGAAGTCCGACGACGAGTGGAAGAAGGAGCTGACGCCGGAGCAGTTCGATGTTCTGCGCAAGCAAGGCACGGAGCGCGCCGGGACTTCGCCTCTCGATCAGAATGATGCCGCGGGCACTTATCTCTGTGCAGGTTGCACTTTGGCGCTCTTTTCCTCCGACACGAAGTTCCACAGCGGCACGGGCTGGCCAAGCTTTTGGAAGCCGCTCGATAACGCCGTCGCGACGACGGTCGACAAAAGTTACTTCATGACGCGAACCGAAGTTCATTGCCGCCGCTGTGGCGGTCATCTCGGCCACGTTTTCGACGATGGACCCAAGCCCACTGGACTCCGCTACTGCATGAACGGCGTGGCTTTGAAATTCGAACCGAAGGTGGCGGGGTAATCGCTCTCCTCTGAGGTCAGGCGCACACTTCAAGGCCGTCAAGGCCGTCGCGAAATTTCGCGACGGCTTTTGCGTTTCTGGCTGTGCGTCAGTTGGTGATTGGACCGTCGCCCCAGCCACCCACTCCGTCATGCCGGCGGAGGCCGGCACCCAGACAAGTCTCAGCAGAACCTTGTCTCGAGGTGCTTCACGGTCGGCGCGGCCCGCAGCAGCGCGCTCGCGGACGTTTGACTGGATCCCGGCCTTCGCCGGGATGACGGTGGGTTGGGTTTCGCCCACCCATTATCCTCGCGGTTGGGGTGCCACCGACGCAGTGCGGCTGCGAGCCTTTAAAAAATGCTTTAATTTCATGCTATTAAGCTAGCGCGCCATCGGCGCGGGGGGCGTGCGAGCATAAAGCTGCCGCGGATCTAGGTCTTTTCTCGAGGAGATTGGCCGGATAATCGGGAGCGCCTTGCTCCCGACATGCGTTGCATGTCGCAGTTTGGGACGACGGTATATAGAATTCACATTTGGCAGGGCAACGGATTCAGCCAAACAGTGCGTTTCATGTCCGGGTGATAGGACGAAAAGCCGATGTATGCCGTGTTTTCACGGCATCCGACGGGGTTCAAATCGGAAAAGAGCGGCGATGACGCTTCTGCGGTGGGTTTCTACAGTTGTGATCGTCGGCGCTATCGCCGGCGGCGTTTACTATATGATGCACGGGCAAGCGCCTGACAGCGTTAGCGCCAGCCGGCGAGGCGCCGGGATGGGCGGCCCCGTGGCTGTCATTGCGAAGAACACCGATCGGGCCGATGTGCCGATCTATCTTGAAGGTGTCGGCTCGGTCAAAGCGCTCAACACGGCGACCGTGCGCGCCCAGGTCGACGGCCGCCTTCTGAGCGTCAATTTCAATGAAGGCCAGGATGTCAAGAAGGGCGACGTGCTGGCGAAAATCGATCCGGTGACCTACCAGGCGCAGCTCGATCAAGCCATCGCGAAGAAGGCTTTGGACGAAGCGCTGCTCGCCAATACCAAAAAGGATCTCGAGCGTTTCCAGAAGGTGGGCACGCTTGCCATCTCGCAGCAGCAGATCGATACGCAGCTCGCGCTCGTCAAGCAGCAGGAAGCTCAGATCAAGTCCGATGCCGCCTCGATCGAGAACGCAACCGCGATCCTCGGCTACACGACGATCGTGGCGCCATTCGATGGGCGAACCGGCATCCGGCTCGTCGATGAGGGTAATCTCGTCCATTCCGGCGATGCAGGCGGCATCGTGGTGATGACGCAGGTGCAGCCGATCTCGGTTTTATTCACCCTGCCGCAGCAGCAATTGCCGATGCTGACCAAATCAAGCGCCGAAGGGAAGCTGACCGCCTACGCATTGTCGACGGACGGCCAGACCGAACTCGATACGGGCACGCTCAAGGTCATCGACAATCAGGTCGATCAGCAAACCGGCACGATCCGTCTCAAGGCCGATTTTCCCAACGAAAAACGCCAGCTTTGGCCCGGGCAGTTCGTCAACGTTCGCCTGCTCGTCGATACGCTCAAAGGCGTCATCGTCGCGCCGACGGAAGCCGTGCAGCGGGGACCCGACGGCACCTACGTCTATGTCGTCGGCGCCGATAACACGGCTGAGATGCGGCCGGTCAAGATTTCGCGCCAGGACGAAAAATTCGCCGTCATCGCCGATGGCCTGACCGAGGGCGAGAAAGTCGTCACGAGCGGCTTTGGCCGCCTCAAGGACGGCGCGACTGTCTCGGTCAGCGATGGCAAAGCGCCCGAACAGAGCCCGCCGGCGCTATCGAAAAAATCAGCCGACGGCAAAAAGGCCGCCCGCGTGGGTGACGCAGCAAACGTTGGCGTGCAATCAGCACAGGCGACGGCTCCGGCCGCACCGGACGCCGCTCTCGTCACGGGCTCGACGAGCGAAGACAAAAAGAATTCGGACAAACATCGTCATTCACACCGGGATAACGGCGCATCGCCATGAGCGTTTCCCGGCCCTTCATCGAGCGGCCGATCGCGACGTTCCTTCTCGCGGTCGCGACCATCCTCGGCGGTATCCTCGGCTACGTCTCGTTGCCGATATCGTCGCTGCCGCAGGTCGATTTTCCAACCGTCGAAGTGACGACCGAGCTTCCGGGTGCAAGCCCAGAGACGATGTCGACGCTCGTCACGGCGTCGCTCGAACGTCAGTTCGGCCAGATCCAATCGCTTGCGTCGATGTCATCGACGAGTTCGTTCGGATTGAGCCGCATCACCCTGCAATTCAATCTCGACCGCGATATCGACGCCGCGGCTCAGGACGTGCAAGCGGCCATCAACGCCGCCGGTTCGACGTTGCCACGGAACCTTCCCTATCCTCCGACCTATTCGAAGGTTAATCCCGCCGACACGCCCATCGTCACGCTAGCGTTGACGTCGGATACTCAATCGCTGCGTTCGCTTTCGGATCTTGCCGATACGCTGCTGGCGCAACGGCTTTCCTCGGTATCGGGCGTCGGTCACGTGGCGATCGAGGGCGGCATCAAGCCTGCCGTGCGCGTCGAAGCAGACGTGTCGCGTCTCGCGAGCTACGGCCTCAGCATGGCCGATCTCAGCACCGCCATTTCGAGCGCAAACGTCGCCGGCCCCAAGGGTTCGCTCGACGGCGCAAAGCAATCTTACACGATCGCCGCGAACGACCAGATCGATCAGGCGCACGTCTACGAAGACGTCATCATCGCCTATCGCAACAGCGCGCCTGTTCGCATCAAGGATGTGGCACGAGTCTACGAAGGCTTGGAAAACACGCGCGTCGGCGGCTGGTACAATGGCAAGCCTGCCGTCATCGTCGACGTGCAAAGGCAGCCGGGCGCCAACGTCCTCGATACGGTTTCGCGCATCAAGCAAGAGTTGCCGCGTGTTGAAAGCAGCATGCCGGCGGGCGTCAATCTGCAGATCGTCAGCGATCGCACCGGCACGATCAAGGCTTCCGTCAACGACGTGCAGTTCACGCTCGTTTTGAGCGTCGGGCTCGTCATCATGGTCGTGCTCTTGTTCCTGCGTTCGATCCGGGCAACGATCATCGCGGGCGTCGCGTTGCCGGTGTCGCTGATCGCCACGTTCGGCGTCATGTATTTCTGCGGCTTCAGTCTCGACAATCTGTCGCTGATGGCGTTGACGATCGGCACCGGCTTCGTCGTCGACGATGCGATCGTGATGATCGAGAACGTCGTGCGCCACATCGAGAAGGGCGAAAAGCCGATGAAGGCCGCGCTCGACGGTGCGCGCGAAATTGGCTTCACGGTCATATCGCTGACGCTGTCGCTGATCGCCGTTTTCATACCGTTGCTTTTCATGACGGGTCTCGTCGGACGCATGTTCCGCGAATTCGCAATGACGCTGACGATCGCTGTCGTCGTCTCGGCCGTCGTATCGCTGACGCTGACGCCGATGATGTGCTCCAGACTTCTGCGTGCCGGCGGCCATGACGAAAAAGAGGGCGTGATCGGCCGCTTCTTCGAGCGCGTGATCAGCGCTTATGGCCGTTCCCTGGAATTTATATTCCGGCATCAGGGCGCAACGCTTCTGGTGGCGCTCCTGACCGTTGTCGTCACCGTCTGGCTCTACGTCATCATGCCGAAGGGTTTCCTGCCGGATCAGGATACCGGCGCGATCACGGCCGTGGTCGAAGGCGGCCCCCAGATTTCATTTACTGAGATGACGCGCCTGCAACAGGAGGTGGCGGCCATCGCCGCGGCCGACCCGGATGTCTCGGGCGTCGCCTCGATCGTCGGGATCGGCCAGCTCAACGCCACGCAGAATGTCGGCAGCCTCAAGATCATGCTGAAGCCGCGCGACGAGCGAAAGTCCAATGTCGTGCAGGTGATCCAGCGGCTGAAGCACGCCGTCAGACCGACGGCTGGCACGATCGTCTACTTCCAGCCCGTGCAGGACGTGCAAATTTCGACGCAGACAAGCCGCGCGCGCTACCAGTACACGCTCGCGAGCACCGACGTAGACGAGGTTTCCGAGTGGTCGAAGAAGATGGCCGCCGCGCTTCATGCGTCGCCGTTCCTTCGCAATGTTGCTTCCGAAGAGGTCGACGGCGGCTTGATCGCGCGGGTCGATGTCGATCGCGTCACCGCCGGTCGCCTCGGCGTCACGATGCAGGCCGTGAACGATGCGCTGAGCAACGCTTTTGGCCAGCGTCAGGTCTCGACGATCTACGAGCAGGCCAACCAGTATCGCGTCGTCCTCGAGGCGGCGCCCGAATACCGGAGCGATCCATCGCGGCTGGACCGGCTCTATGTGCCCTCGAGCACGACGGGCACGCAGGTTCTGCTGAAGTCCGTCGCGACAGTGAAGTATGAGACCGCGCCGCTCGCGATCAGCCACCAGGATCAGTTCCCGGCTATCACCATCAGCTTCAACCTCGCGCCCAATGCGTCGCTGAGTGATGCGCTTGCGGCGATCGATACTGCGAAGAAAGAGGTCAATCTTCCGGCATCTGTCACGGGCACATTCTATGGCGATGCGGCTGAATTCTCGAAGTCGCTCGAAAACCAGCCCTGGCTGATCCTCGCCGCCATCGTCACAATCTACATCGTACTCGGCGTTCTCTACGAAAGTCTCATCCATCCGTTCACGATTTTGACGACGCTACCGTCGGCCGGCATCGGCGCGGCGTTGGCGCTGGAACTCACCGGCAACGATCTCTCGTTCGTCGCGCTCATCGGCATCATTCTGCTCATGGGCATCGTGAAGAAGAACGCGATCATGATGATCGACTTCGCGCTCGAGGCTGAACGTGAGCGCGGACTCTCGCCCCGGGATTCCATCAAGGAAGCCGCGCTGCTTCGTTTCCGGCCGATCATGATGACGACGCTTGCGGCGCTATTCGGCGCGCTCCCGTTGGCGCTTGAAAGCGGGACGGGTTCGGAACTCAGAAATCCGCTCGGCATCACGATCGTCGGCGGTTTGCTCTTGAGCCAGTTGCTGACGCTCTACACGACGCCGGTCATCTACCTCACGATGGAACGCCTTCGCGCGCGCCTCACCGGCCGGATCGTCGACACGGGCGAAGAACCCGCAACAGCCGAATTGACCGCAAGATCACGTAGCCTTTCGGAGGCCGCGGAGTAGGCGATGAACGTCTCGCGCATCTTCATCGAGAGGCCCATCGGAACAGCGCTGCTCGCCATCGGCTTGTTCCTCGCGGGCGCCGTTGCCTACGGTCTGCTGCCTGTCGCCAGCATGCCGGCAATCGACTTCCCGACCGTGCGCATCATGGCCAGCCGTCCCGGCGCCGATCCGGTCACCATGGCATCGAGCGTCGCCTCGCCTCTCGAACGGCGGCTCGGCGAGATCGCGGGCGTCACCGAGATGACCTCCACGAACTCGCTCGGATCGACGACGATCGCGATGCAGTTCGACCTCAACCGCAATATCGATGGCGCCGGACGCGACGTGCAAGCGGCCTTGAACGCGGCGACTGCCGATCTTCCGGGCGACCTGCCCCAGGTGCCGACATTCCGCAAAGCCAACCCTTCCGCGTCGCCGATCCTCATTCTGGCGCTGACGTCGAAGACGATGACGACCAGCGACATCTACGACACGGCGGATACGGTCATCGGGCAGCGCATATCGCAAGTCCAGGGCGTCGCGGATGTGACTGTGAGCGGCGCCGATCAACCCGCGACGCGCATTCAGGTCGATCCCACGCTCGTCGCTGCGATGGGGGTGAGCTTCGATGATGTGAAGAACGCCGTCTCCAACGCCAATGATCTTTCATCGATCGGCGCCGTGGACGGCGATCGGCAGACGATCATCCTGCAATCCAACGCGCAGATGACCGATCCCGACGAGTACAAAGACATCGTCGTGAAGAACATGCCGAACGGCGACATCGTCAAGGTCGGCGACGTCGCGAAAGTCATCAAGGCGACGCGGAACGCGCGATCGTCGGCGCGTTTCGGTCATGACCCCGCGGTCCTTCTGATCATCACGAAGACGCCCGAGGCGAACGTCATCGATACGGTCGACCGCGTGAAGGATCTGCTGCCACAGCTCAAGGAATGGATCCCAGCGGGCATAGACATTTCGATCCTGACCGACCGGACGACGACGATACGCGCGTCAGTGCATGACATGCAGTTCACGCTCGGCTTGACGATCCTGCTCGTGATGTCCGTCGTGTTCGTTTTCCTCCGGCGCACGACGCCGACGATCGCGGCCGGAATCACGGTTCCGCTATCGCTCGCCGGCACGTGTGCCGCGATGTGGGCGGCGGGCTTTTCGATCAACAACCTGACGCTGATGGCACTCGCGGTCGCCGTCGGATTTGTCGTCGATGATGCAATCGTGATGATCGAGAACGTCTACCGCAACATGGAAAAGGGCATGAAGCCCTACGCGGCGGCGCTCGCGGGTTCGCACCAGATCGGCTTCACCGTCATTTCAATCTCGGTATCGCTCATCGCCGCGTTCATTCCGGTGCTGTTCATGACGGGCATCGTCGGCCGGCTGCTGCACGAGTTCGCGCTGACGTTGACGTTCGCGATCGTCATTTCGGCAATCGTCTCGCTGACGGTGACGCCGATGATCTGCGCGCACTTCATCAAGGCCGGCTCGGAAGAGCACAAGAACCTCGCCGACCGCATTTTCGAAGGCGCGCTCGCGCTCGTCGTCAGGGCGTATGCCTTCACGCTCAGAATTGCGCTGCGCAATCAGCTCGTCATGCTCGCGGTTTTCGTCGCGACGATCCTGTTGACGATCCATTTCTATACCGTGCTGCCGAAAGGCTATCTGCCGGACGACGACACGGGGCTGATCATTGCCGCAACGGAAGCCAACACCGACGTCTCGTTCGCCGAAATGAGCAGGCTCCAGAAGCAATCGCTCGATATCATCCTCGCCGATCCGGCCGTCGATAACGTTGGTTCATCGATCGGAGCGGGTGGTCCCAATCCGACGCAGAACCAAGGCCGCATGTTCATCAGCCTGAAGCCGATCGAGGAGCGGGGCGGCGTTTCGACGGCGGCTGTGATCGATCGGCTGCGCGCACCGCTCGGCAAGATCGTCGGCCTCGCGACGAGGCTGATGCCGTCGCGGGACATTCGCGCCGGGGCCCGCGCGGGCAAGGCGGACTATCAATATACGCTGTGGTCGCTCAACGCAGACGACCTTTACCAGTGGGTGCCGAAGGTCATCGAAGCGGTGCGCGCCGTGCCCGGACTTGCGGACGTCACGTCGGACCGTGAGGCGGGCGGGCTTCAGCTCAACGTCAACATCAATCGCGATGACGCGTCGCGGCTGAACGTGGCGATTGCCGACATCGACAATGCGCTCTCCAATGCCTTCGCGCAGACGCAGTTCTCGACGATCTACGGCGACCGCAACCAGTACAAGGTCATTCTCGAAATCGATCCGAAGCTACAGGTTCATCCCAAGGATCTGTCGCGGATTTACGTGCCCACCATCGACCGCACCCAGCAGATCCCGCTTACGAGCTTCGTTTCGGTGAGCGAAGGCATCGCGCCGCTCGTCGTCAACCATCAGGGTCCCTTCCCTGCCGTGACGATCAACTACAATCTGCGTCCTGGCGTTAGCCTGGATACGAGTCTCAAAGGCATCGATCAGGCGCTTCAAAAATTGCATTTGCCTGAGACGATCCACGGCGAAGCGGCAGGCGACGCCAAAGCGTTTCTCGAACAGGCGCGCATGCAGACGCTGCTTATCCTGGCGGCCCTCGTCGCGATCTATATCGTTCTCGGCATTCTCTACGAAAGCCTTGCGCATCCGCTGACGATCATCTCGACGCTGCCTTCCGCAGGCCTCGGTGCCCTGCTCGCGTTGCAGACGGCAAGCATGGATCTCTCGGTCATCGCGCTCATCGGCGTCATTTTGCTGATCGGTATAGTGAAGAAGAACGGCATCATGCTCGTCGATTTCGCATTGAGCGCGGAGCGCGAGCGCGGACTCTCACCGCATGATGCGATTTACGATGCCTGCCTGCAGCGCTTCCGACCCATTCTGATGACGACGCTCGCGGCGTTGCTCGGCGCCATTCCCCTCGCAGTCGCGATCGGCCCAGGATCGGAATTGCGCCGTCCGCTCGGCATCACGATCATCGGCGGCCTCGTCGTCTCGCAAATTCTGACGCTTTACACGACCCCGGTGATTTATCTCATGCTCGAGAAGCTGAAGCAGAGGCTTTCGGGGGGGGACAACATGAACAAGAGTTTGGGAATCGAAGCGGAGTCATGAAACGCAACGGCCGACTCTGGCGGCCGGAATTGCGCCAAGGCCTCAAGTCAAAGCCACAATCTCCGGCGTCAATGACATCGCTTCCAAAGTGGCCGCGATTTCCTCCACGTAGATAGGGTTCATGACGACAACAAGGTCCGGCCGGATGTTTGAAAGAGCCTGCGGCTCGACCACACGATGTCCGGTGCCGGGAAGGAATTTCCCCTGCTTGTAAGGGTTGACGTCGACAACTGCGATAACCTCGTCCTGCAAATTGAGTGTCGTCAGGAAGGCCACAGCTTTCGAACTCCCGCCCCACAATACGATCCGCTTTCCGGCTGCCGACGCCGAGCGGATGAGGCTATTCCATACCTGCCGAACTGCTGCGACTCGCTCTCCAAAGTCGGCCGCCAGCTTGCGCATCTTGTGAAGATCGTTCTCGATGGGAAGCGGCGGCGTTGTGCGATCTCCGAGCGCCCGCGCATACTGGATGATGTATTGATCACCGTACGCCAACTCCAAATGTGTGACATCGAGGTCCGCGTTGCGAAAGGCGCGGGCAAGCGCGCCAGGGCTGAAGTAGCAGCAGTGTTCGTAGTAGATATCCCAGAACGCTCCTTCCTCAAGGACGCGCATCCCATCGGGCGTCTCGAAAACGACGGATAAATCCTTGCATTTTTTGGCAATCTCGCTGACCGAGCGCAAGAATGTCGAAACTGGAAAAATATGCTCGAGGGTATGGCGGCACAGGATGAGATCCGCCTCTAGGTTCTCATATTTGGGCCCGAAGTTGTCGACAATGAATTCCAGGCCTTCGACGGTTTTGCCGCGTCCGTCATCCGCTCTATAGCCCGGATCGATCCCCAGGCCGATCGCGTCGTGCCCTTTGCAAAGTTCAATCAGGAACTCGCCTTTGCCACACCCAATTTCAAGCACGCGCTTGCCGGAGATATCGAAACGCTCGGCAATCTCGGCGGCAAACTTTCTAGCAAAGGCGTTAAATGTCCCTGAGAAGTGCTGCGACTGCTCGAAATCCGCCGTGTAGTCCATAACGGATGCGTCAAACGCCCGATTAAATACGAAGCCACAGGCCCCGCAGAATGCGAGGTCTAGAGCCAACCGAGGATAACTTAGCGCCGCATCTGCAGAGTCGAGAAGTATGCAGCTGTGAATTGGGATCGCGGGCAAGCGGTAGATCGTCTGGCTCGCTTCCTCGCCGCAGCAGGGGCAAGTGTTAGATCGAACCAAGCCGGTGTTATCACGCATGATTGCCAATGGGTGTTAGTCACTACACGACATGTAAATTCGGAATGGGAACGATAAGTCTGCCCCATTCCCTGTCTCCTGATGGCGGATATTCTTGTCGGCGATACTCCGTCGAGCCGTCGACGAACCTCAGTTCATTGAGCCGCAGAGTGCCCTTGGCGCCGTTCCACAGTCCGCCATTCTGCCTCTTCGCTCCCTTCGTGCGACGTACGCGCTATGGATGATTTGTGACGAAGCGTTTCGTCTAAAACGCCTCTGGTGATCAGCTCGCGAATATGACCGACGCGCTGATAGCGAGGACCTTCAAATTCCTCGAGCGTGAGATTGCTCGACCGATACGCATTGAAAATTTGTGCGGCGCCTTTTCGGGCATCCCATTTCGGTGCGAAATTCAGCGCCGCTTTTATCTTGTCGCAGCTAACCCGGTAGCAGCGAGTATCGGGTCCGGCTTCATCGGCAAAACTCAACTCGCAGTTCGGGACTGTCTCCGCGACAATGTCGGCGAGTTCCCGGATCCGGTAGTTGTGTTCCGTATGTCCAACGTTGAAGGCTTCATTGAAGACCTTCTCTTCCGGCGCAGTTAGGACGGTCAGATAAGCACGCGAAAGATCCTCGATATGGACGATTGGCCGCCACGGCGTACCATCAGATTTGAGGTGGATACGTCCTGTCGTTACCGCCCAGGCGACGAGGTTGTTAAGTACGAGATCGAAACGCATACGCGGCGAGACGCCATAGACGGTGGCTGCGCGTATATAGGTTGGACAAAAGCGTGAATCGGCAAGCGTGGCGAGGTCACGCTCAGTATCGACTTTCGATTGCCCATAGGGAGTAACGGGATTAAGCGCACCCGTTTCCTCGACGAAGTCGTCGCCCGCCTGTCCGTAGCTGCTGCAGGAAGATGCATAGACGAAGCGTCCAACGCCCGCTTCTTTAGCTAGACGAGCAAGTCTGACGGAAGCTCGGTGATTGATATCAAACGTTGTTTGTGAATTGAAATTGCCTAGCGGATCGTTCGACAGGGCCGCAAGGTGCACTACAGCGTCGCAGCCGCGGAGATCCTCCAGCTCGACATCGCGCACATCTTTTCTGAGGGTGTTCGTTTGGCGAATTGTGCCCCCTGGCGCGAATGTGCAGCGTTCGTACAAATCGCTGTCACACCCGACCACTTCGTGACCGGCGTCCATCAGCATGGGCGTTAGGATAGTACCGATATAGCCCAGATGGCCGGTCAGGAAAATCCGCATTGCCTTTATTGCTCCCATTCTGCCCCAAGGGCCAATCGCCAATTGTAACAAGTGCCTAAGATTCTGCTTTTCACGCTGATGTTCACGACCGCCATAGCGCTCGGGGCTCAGAAGCTCGCAAAAACTACGGGCTGCTCGATCTACCCGTCGCGTCCATCACTCCATTACCGTCGATATCATCGCTCAAACGATTTCCAATTCACGGCCATTTAAGTTACGTGTTTATACTTGGTGGTCTTGACCACCGAACGACCTGCGCACCGCGCTAACAGCTTGCCAGCTGCCCCTTCGCAAGGGGGCATAGGCGCTTGGCGCCACGGCACCGATCAACTCGAGGCTATATCGAGCGAGTTGCATTGGGGTCATCGCCCAGACCATCAGTCGGTAAAGAGTCTTGACCGGCGAGACGGTTCGCCGATGACGAAGGGCAATGGCGGTTAAGTGACGAATTAACAGCCAATGTTCCATGCCCGCCCATCGATCGGCGGATGTGTTCTGCCAAGCTCCGCGAGCCTTTTTGTCAATGTGAATTGATCGCGACGCGTGCTCCCTATTATATAAAACGGCGTCGCGAACACGGATGAATTTTCCCATCAGAGCCATCTCCGCAAGGAGCGCGCGGTCAGAGCCGTAATATGAGCGATGCATTGTGCTGGCCCGGAGGGCCTCACTGCGGAAGACTCCAAACATTTCGAAGCAGGTGAATTGGCCTGTCACAACAGTGGCGAACCGACGAACAGGGTCCGTGTCCACGATACTCGGCATCATGGTCCCAACCAAGGGGATCAACTTTCCTTGACCATCAATGCATTGCGTCTCGCCATAAGCCAAGACTGCATCAGGATCTGCATCCAGCGCGCTCGCACAAGACCCAACAAAAGTTGGGCTTATGTAATCGTCGTGGGCGCACCATTTGAAATATTTGCCCGTGCTCAGCCGAAAGCCCAAATTGAAGTTTTCAGACGCTCCTAAATTGCGCTCGTTGCGAAAATATCGGACGCGTTTGTCGGAGGCTGCTAGTTCTTCGCATATCTCTTGCGTCCGGTCCGTCGATGCGTTGTCGGTGATGATCAATTCGAAGTCAGAAAACTCCTGACTCAAAATCGAACGGCCCGCTTCGGCGAGAAATTTTTCACCGTTATAGACAGGCAGGGCCAAGGAGACGAGCGGGGCCAAAACCAGATACCTCTCGCAATCATGCTACCAGATCGAAAAACAAGCTTAGTTCGCGCCGCTACATTTTTCTGAATTGCTTGCGCGCTAGAACTGAGAATTTGTTGCGCAGGAGTTTCGGCCTAACAAGCCCCTTAATCGAGATAGGGCTAATTTTGGTCAGCGGTTCGGTCCGGTAACTCCGTCAAATGCCCGTCAAGCTTGCCAGGAATGACCAGGTTCTTTCTTTTTTCGGCAAGTCGACCCCGGCCTTCTGAAAACAACAAAGCACACGATGGCCAGCGGTCGATCAAAGGCCAGCGCCTCTGCTCATTCTCGTTCAATGAGGGGTTCTTATATTTTTGAATCGCTGCCTGACACCATTAGCCCACGTCTCATCTCGCGGGCCATTTGACTGGACAACGCTATTCCTTCGGAGGAAATCAAACGGCGGCGAACTAAGCCCGATGCTCTTGCAAAAGCTCGTTGGCGAGGTAGGCCACTTCGGTTCTGTTCTTCGCGTTGAGCTTCTTCATAATATTTCGCACGTGAACCTTAACGGTGCTCTCACACATATTGAGCTCATAGGCGATGATCTTATTCGCCTTGCCTTTTCGTAGCGCATCGATCACGGCAATCTGGCGCTTCGTGAATATTTTTTTGTGGCTCGCCTCTGGGCGCTGCGCTTCGCTTATCGCGTGGCGCGCGGCGAGCAAAGTGTTGATTGGGAAGTACTGGCCTCCGGCGAGTATCAGGCGCAGCGCATGAGCTGCTAGTTCGAGCGAAATATCCGCCGGCATGAAGCCATTCGCGCCGGCTTCCATGATCGCGAGAATAAAATCGAATTTATCCGCGTCCGACATGACAACGATCGGCGCGACGCATCCGCCTTCTTTCAATTTCGTGAGCTGAGAAAGCGCGTCTCTCTCGTCGACGCCCATCGCACAAATAACAATTATGGCCGCTTGCAATTTACCGGCCTTCGCCAGGTATTCATCGGCCGTTGAAACGCCGACGCCTCGAAGCGCTGTTGCCTCAGACAGATTTGTCAAAATGCAGTTGCGAACAAACGATCGGCTCTCAATTACGATGACTGATGCCGCATCTTGTCGCTTTGCGGCTTCTGCTGCAGCGGAAGGTGCCTCGGCAGAGCTTGCGTCCTTGTCAGTCCTACTTTTTAGGGTCCGCCAACTATTATCTAGCCCATTGGAAGAGATGACCATTACCCGCGCTCCGGTTACGCATTACTCGCATTACTGCTATCGACGTGCCTTGACCTCGGCGCTTCCTCTTGATCAAGCCCACAAGCCCCCTCCCCATAGTGATATTCGGCCTATTTTGATTTGTTTTAATATGTGTACCAATTACTTGTTAGCGCCCTTTCGGCGCAAACCCAACGCTTTTGATTAAATTTTTCGCTTAGTATTAATTGTCGCAACAGGCCCCCCTGCAAAAGAGAACTCTCATTGATGCGGTTGACGACACTTGCGCGTCATGACCCCAAGGCCTCTCCGCGTACCGGCGCGGGCGAGGGTCTCCATAAGTGGAAAGGTCTTTGCTGAGCCGCGCCATCTACGTCAGGGAGCCCTGCAACTCCCCTCGCACATTCGGAGATCCAGAAGCGACGATGACAGAAGGAATGGACCATCCATCTCATGCCCAGGAATGCTTTTGAAAGAAAGCGACCCCCTTTGCGAGCGGCCGACATAAAAGCTGAATATGATGGTCGACGCTTCGATCGCGACGAACAAAGATCGAACTAAACTGCGTGGATTGTATTGAAGATCGCTGGAACGGTTTGAACGATGATGAGTACGTCTTTTGTCAATGTCCAATTGCGGACATAGGCCGAATCCATCTCGATTCTCTGCTCGAATGAGAGCGAGCTTCTACCACTGACCTGCCACAATCCCGTTACTCCCGGGCGCGCACGCATGTAATCACCGGCTGAAGATCCGTAACGTTCAAGCTCTTGGAAAACCACAGGTCGCGGCCCGACCAGGCTCATTTCGCCCCGTAGCACGTTAATCAACTGCGGTAATTCGTCGAGGCTCGACTTTCGCAAAAAACGACCTATACGCGTTACACGCGGATCATTTTCCAGCTTGCGCCTCTTTCGCCATTCGTCTGCGGCAGCAGTATTGTTCTCGAGAAAATGTTGGAAGTCAGCCTCGCTGTAGGCAATCATCGTTCGAAATTTCAGGCAATAAAATGGAGTTCCATTAAATCCAATCCGCTTGTGCCGATAGAGTACTGCCCCGCCCATGCTCAGCTTCACGGCGGCGACGACTAAAATCAGCAACGGCGCAAGGGCAACTAATGCCGTTGCCGCTATGATGAAGTCGAGAGTACGCTTCCACGTACCTCCGATGGGTGGGACCCTGGTCCTTGCAGGAGCTGGGAGATATATCGCGCGGCCTTCGTCATTTTCCCGTAGTACAGCCTCTCCCGAGGGTGGGGCCTTGCAATGTAAAGCCTGATCGGATCCGCGGACGCCCTCGGCTCGGCTTTGTCTGTTCGAGCTATCGTTTCGGGCGCTGACGATGCGTCCGGCCGCCGTGAAATCGGCGGAAGAAAAAGCAGACTCTATCAACTCAGAAGTCCCGCACTAAAACAGAAGCAAACAATATTTTAGGACTTTATTGTCGGCGGAAGGCCAAAAAATTCAATAGCGGTAAAAGGATGTAGCAAAAGGCGAACGAAATCAGCCGAAGGCATTATGCGTCGGCCATCGTTTCTTTTGCTGTGCCACACGGCGGTTTTTTTGGACGGGAGTAACGAGCAGCGGTGCGTCTCTGAAGCGATTAAATACGCTTTTGTGCGGGCCACCGATGGATTGGGGACAATGCCTACTCCTAAGGACGTAGCTGGTAACCAGATCGCCCCAGAATTGTAGATTTTTATCGAACTTCGAGAGATTGTCCGAAGCGCCGGTCGGCACTCTTCAATATTGCGTGGGATTCGGCGGTATCACGAACGACGGGCTGTGCGAGATGGCGCAGTTGGAAAGCGTGTAATTTACTAACGTTTCGATCAGCGTTTGGGACCGAAGGCGACAAAAGTGCGGGGCTTAATATGAATCAGGAAACCGCCAGCGATTATCGGGCCGAGGCTCAAGAAATCACACCGCATCGCTGTCGCCTATGCGGCAGCAAGGTCGAACGCACTTTTGTCGATCTCGGCATGTCCCCGCTGTGCGAAAGCTTTGTTCCTCCGAATCGCGCGGATGACATGGAGCCGTTCTATCCGCTGCATGCGCTCGTCTGCGGCGAATGCTTTCTCGTGCAGCTGAAAGAGTACGTCAGCCCCGAAAATATCTTTGAAGAGTATGCCTACTTCTCTTCCTATTCGACGTCTTGGGTGAGCCACGCCAAAGCCTATACCGAGATGATCATCGAACGACTGAGTCTTGGCAGCGAGAGCTTAGCGGTCGAACTCGCAAGCAACGATGGATATCTCCTCCAGCATTTTCTACCTTTCGGCATACCAGTGCTCGGCGTTGAGCCAGCCGCGAACGTCGCACAGACTGCGATCCGGAAGGGCATTCCAACAGAAGTCGATTTCTTCGGCGTACGCGTTGCCCAGGATCTCGCACGCCGCTTCGGCCAAGCGGATCTCATCGCGGGAAACAACGTGCTCGCGCAGGTTCCGGATCTCAATGACTTCGTGGCCGGCATCCGTGTGCTCCTGAAACCCGAAGGGATCGTCACCCTCGAGTTTCCGCATTTGCAGCGCCTGATGGAGGAAAACCAGTTCGACACGATCTACCACGAGCACTTTTCCTACTTCTCTCTCCTCACTATCGAGAAAATGGCGGCGCGCCACCAACTGAAACTGGTCGATGTCGAAGAGCTATCGACGCATGGCGGGTCGTTGCGCGTTTACCTGGCGCATGAGCAATCGAACCAGAAGCCAACCAAGTCTGTGGAGGCGCTGCTTCAGCGCGAAGAAAGTCTTGGGTTTCGCGACCTCGACACATACTCCTCCTTCGGCGAGCAGGTGACCCGAACCAAACGGCGGCTGCTATCCTTCCTGATCAAGGCCAAGGAAGAAGGCAAAACGATTTGCGGATATGGCGCGCCCGGAAAGGGCAATACACTTTTGAACTATTGCGGAATTGGCCTCGACTTCCTCGAATTCACCGTCGACCGCAACCCCTATAAGCTTGGCCGCCTTACCCCCGGTACGCGCATCCCGATCCGTTCCATCGACGCCATCGATGCCATCAAGCCGGATCTCGTGCTCATCCTGCCCTGGAATCTCAAGCAAGAGATCATCGCTCAGATGCGGCACATCGGAGAGTGGGGCGGTAAGTTCGTTGTTCCAATTCCTGAAGTCACTGTCGTCGACCCAAGGGAGTTCAGTCTGTGAAGGTCGTTTTATTTTGCGGCGGTCTGGGGACGCGCATTCGCGAATATTCCGAAAATATTCCGAAGCCGATGATCCCGGTTGGGCAACAGCCAATCCTGTGGCATCTCATGCAGTATTACAGCCGTTACGGGCATCGGGATTTTATCCTCTGCCTTGGCTATAAAGCCAACATCATCAAGGAATTTTTTCTCAATTACCGGCCGCAGGTCTACACCGATTGCGTTGTTTCCCATCACGGCTCAAAAGTCGAGTATCTCAACGAGCTCCCGAAAGATTGGAACGTATCGCTTATCGATACGGGCATATGGCGTAACATCGGCGAACGCTTGTGGGCTGTGCGCTCTCACGTTGAGAAAGACGAAATCTTCCTCGCGAACTACAGCGATGGCCTGAGCAACGTCAACCTCGATGACGTTATCGAAACGTTCAAAGCGAGCGGAAAAGTCGCGTGCTTCATGGCGGTTCGGCCGCCACTCACGTTCCACCTTGTCGACATGACGTCCGAGGGGCAGGTCAAGCAGCTTCGGCCTTCCGACGCATCCGATATCTGGATCAACGGCGGCTTCTTCGTTATGCGGCGCGAGATCTTCGACTACATGGAACCAGGCGACGAACTCGTGCACAAGCCATTTGAGCGATTGATCAAAGCCGATCAGCTGCTTGCCTACAAACATGAGGGATTCTGGCGCCCCATGGATACCTTGAAAGACCGCCAAGTTCTCGAGGACATGGCGGAGAGGGGCTCGATGCCGTGGGCAGAAGACCCGCCGACAATCCGTACTTCAAAAGCGGCTTGCGAATGAAAGGTCTGAAATTCGCTCATTCCGAAAAGCCTCTCTCGGTACTCTGCCTTGGCGCACATTCTGACGATATTGAGATCGGGCTTGGCGGCGCGCTTCTCAATTGGATCAACGCGTACGCGAAGCTCGACGTTCACTGGTGCGTCGCAAGCGCCGCCGGTGCGCGGAAAGAAGAAGCAGAGAACTCCGCAGCAGCCTTTCTTGCCGGCGCGCGCTCGACCACCATCGAACTTAGAGAATTCAAGGACGGCTTCTTTCCCCATCAGAACGCCGACTTAAAGAACTGGTTTGAAGACTTAAAAAGCCGGGTCTCCCCAGATGTTATTTTTACGCATCGGAGAGATGACGCGCACCAAGATCACCGCGAGTTATGTCAGCTGACTTGGAACACGTTTCGCGATCATGTCATCGTCGAATACGAAATCCCCAAGTGGGATGGCGATCTCGGCCAGCCGAACTTTTATGTCCCAATCCGCGCTGCTGATCTCGATCGCAAGATCGAGCTGCTCAACAGGCATTTCGGCACTCAGCGCTCGAAGGATTGGTTTGACGCCGAGACCTTCCGCGGGCTGGCGCGTCTTAGAGGAATGGAGTGCCGTGCCGAAGAGCGCTACGCGGAGGCTTTTGTTGCTCGCAAGCTAAGCTTTGGCCCAAACGCCTTTTGACGGGAGATTGGATTGCGCTGGCTCGCGTACGGCTCCCAAACGGGCACGCCCTGGCACGACGGCGGTGCGCCTCGTTAATGCATCAACCTCTGACCAAGTTGACAGGAATTGGCAGTGGAGTGACGCTTGTAGTGTTTGCTGATTATGCGGGTTAGTAGGATGTTAACGAGCGTGATAATCGCAACATCGGGACGTCCCGATGTTGTTTCAAAGACCTTAGCGATCCTCGAGCGGCAAACCGTTCAGGCCCACGAATTTATTATTTCCTGCGTCAGCGATTCCGACGTCGGCGCGATTCCACCTCACCTCAAAGTGAAAATCGTGAAGGGCGCCGCCGGCCTCACCAGACAACGCAATGCCGGTCTGCGAAGCGTATCCGCGGAATCTGATATCGTGGTTTTTTTCGACGATGATTTCGTGCCCGACTTCCATTGGATCGAGGCCGCCGAAAATTATTTCGCAGCACATGCCGACGTCGCTTGCCTGACCGGCGCGTTGATCGCCGACGGTATCAACGGCCGCGGACTGACTTTCGATGATGCCCTACGGCTGATTGAATCGAACGAGCCTTCCAATAACTCTTTGGCCCTTCCGGGTTATAGTCCATACGGCTGCAATATGGCGTTCAGAAGAAGCGCCATTCGCTCCGAATTTTTCGACGAACGCCTCGTCCTGTATGCATGGCAAGAGGACCGCGATTTCGGCGCACGCGTGGCCAAACATGGCAATCTAGTTAAGATTGGCGCGGCCAAAGGCGTTCATCTCGGTTTAAAGAAAGCGCGCATTTCAGGAGTGAAGCTCGGCTATTCGCAAGTCATCAACCCTTTCTATCTTTGGCAAAAGGGGACGATGTCGACCTTCGACGTCCTCAGTCACGTCGGCGGGAATATGATAGCCAACATCGTCCGTTCATTCCGCCCTGAACCCTACATCGACAGGATCGGACGTCTTCGGGGTAACGCTATTGCCTTTTGCGATTTAGCTCGAGGCCGAATTACGCCGGAACGCGCGGCGGCATTGTGATAGAAACTCAGCCCACAGAAAAACTCGCGAGTCCCGCCGAGCGATCACGTCTCGAAACGCAAATCAATTGTAAAAGGCAGATGTCCCACCAAGCTGGTGCCTCCGAGTGGTCAATTAATGGCCGGTTCTTCAGCCAAAAAACAACTGGGGTGCAGCGCTACGCATCGGAGATCGTTGCCGCGATCGACACGCTCGACGATCTCAGGCCCGGCGAAGCAACGATGTTCATCGCGAACAGCGCGCCGGCGCCTATCGCTCTCAATAGTATTGAACTCTGTGCCGTAGGCCAGTCGGCAAATCAGATATGGGAGCAGTGGCAATTGCCGCGCTCAACATCGAAGCCAATACTCAATCTGTGTAACCGCGGGATAATCGCAGCGAAGCAACAGACAATATGCATACACGATACGAACGTCTTCACCTGCCCAGAGAGCTACAGCCGCCAGTTTCGCCTTTTCTACAAAGCCTTGCTTCCGTTTTTTGCGCGCAGGGCGTCACGATTGACGACGGTATCGAGCTACTCGGCCGACGAGCTCAGCACACGTTTCGACATCCCCCGAGAGCGGATAACCGTGCTGTACAACGGACACGAGCACGCCTTCCGCTGGCGCGCCGCAAACTCCGATATCATGCGAAGGTTTCGATTTGATCGTCCTTTCGTTCTCACCATTGGAAGTCAGGCGAAGCACAAGAACATCGGGATGCTCATGGGGCTTGCCGACGCGCTCGATGATATGGGAGTGGATCTCGCCGTCGCTGGCGGAAGCGGCGGCATTTTTGCCGATGATGCGAATAGGAAACAGGCCAACGTTCGTTTGCTCGGATACGTATCTGATGACGACCTCGCGGCGCTGTTGTCGAATGCTTTATGCTTGGCTTTTCCCTCGCTGACGGAGGGCTTCGGGCTGCCACTTGTGGAAGCGATGGCGCTTGGATGTCCGGTAATATCCTCAAACTCTGCGTGCATGCCCGAAATTTGCGGCGACGCCGCGTTGTTCGCGGATCCGACGGACCCTTCTTCTTGGCGACGTCAAATCAAAACGCTTCTCGACTCAAAGTCACTTCAAGGGGAACTTAGCTCGAGAGGCCGACTTCATGTGCGCCGCTTTTCTTGGCGCCAGTCGGCAGCAGGCTACCTCGGGCTGATGCGATCACTGAGTTGATCAACTACTCTACCTCAGGTTGGCAGCCCTCGTTGCGGTTCGTAATGCTGCCGGCTGAACGGCACTCCGACGTAGGAAACTGCGGATGCAACGCCGCACCAGAAGTAGAACGTCACCCCCAAGTCGAACACACCGGAAGACAGTAGACCGCAGATCAGAATCGCCACGATCTGGCTCTTCGCCAATGCCGAGAGCAAAAATTGCGAATGCTCCATTCTTGCAGACCTACGCAACAGCCTGCCTGCGAATGCGAAGAACAACACGACGCCTATGACACCAAGGTTAGAAAGAAGAACAAGCAGAAAGCTACTGGCGCGCGCGCTGCCAAGCCCCGCGCCGATACCGAAGGTATCCGTAAAATTGCCCCAGGCACGAACGTTCATCGCTGCTCGCTCGATACCCGAATCCGATTGGCTCTTATTCAGTGTCGCTTGAAGAATATCGGATACCGTTGCTGGAACCATATCGAAGGCATACATCGCGCCGACGAGAAGAATACCCACCAAAACTCCAGCCACCGCAATCTGCTGCCTCGGCGACCATCCTGACGTTAGCAGAGCAAAGGTCAGCCAGCTCAAGATAATGAGAGTAAAGACTCCCAAGGCGCCGTATCCCGTTGTCGATGTCGATATAATCACCAAAGCCAGATTTCCGAACATGAGCGCAAATGTTCCGCGCTGTCTCGATCCAGCTTGCCATATCACGAACATGCCGACGAACATTTGGAATGAGAAAGACGCAAACGCGCTCGGCTCCGGAAACGTTCCGACGATACGGCGGATGCCGCCAGCAGCTTGTCCGATGTGAATATCGTAGCCCCCGGAACGGAATGGCTCCAGCAGGAACGTCGTCCCCAAGCTGTAAGTGACAACATCGGCAAACGCGAATGCTATGTTAAGGAGAGCCAGAAACTGAAAGGAACGAACAAAAATATTGGGGCTAACGAGACGGACGTACGCGTGGGCAACGGCGAATATTGCCAACCCCTGCAGAATATAAAGCGATTGCGTGATGTTCCCGCTACCACTTGCCAGAGGCCGCGCGGACAGCCCCTCCTGTTCAGAAATTCCGCGATCAGCATACAGAACGTACGTGGCGCCCTTCAGCATCTGAGGAAAAAATATCGCTGAAAGCACAGCGTATATTGCAAGAATCGCAAGCAGGAACCCCGGTCGAGGCGGGGCTAGACTTGAGAGAGAAGTTGAAATCCCGCCAGGCAAAATCGCCGCGCGTAAGCAGAAAAACAGCGCAAACAGATTGACTGGCGGAATGCTGGCGCCCCCGACGGAGAAAGTTCCTGCCGCGTTGGCGATGGAAAAGGACATCAGCAGATAGACGGCGAAGCTCGGTCGCGCCGACAAACAGGCGACGCCCAGCACGATCGTGACGAGGCCGAAAAGCGTCACGCTTACCGTCCCCTAAAAAAAGTCTAGGAAAGCAGCGAAGCGCGTTTTGCCCACGCATCGAAATGAGTGTGCAAGCCTTCGGTCAGCACGCAACTTCACTAGCTTCAATTTCTGGCGTTTTCTCGCCATCATGCATCCTTGCCGAGGTCAGGATCAGCTTTGTTCATGACGCAGCCCACATACGGAGTTCCCGCCGAAGCCAACCAGCCAAGTTCTTCCCGGTATTTATCCTGGCGCGTGTGCGCGTGCTGCACCACCAGAATGATGCCATCAAGCCATCGGGAGAGTGAAACGGCGTCGGAGCTCTCCGACAGTGTCGGCAGATCGATAACGACGATGTCGTATGCGGACCGCAGCTCATCGAGACCTAAACGATCGCGGCCGCCATCAACCAAGTCGGCGAGACTTTGCGAAGTCGTCAAAGCACCGATCGGTAAAAAGGAGAATCCTTGCGGAAGACCCGTAATCGCAAATCTTTGCGGGCTCTGATGAGCTCGCACTGCATCGTACAATCCGAGCGATGCGTCCGGGGCAAGAATCCGGCTCGCACTCGGATTGTAGGCGCATGCATCAATGAGTAGCGTGCGATATCCGCTTGCGGCGCAAAGCGCTGAGAAGTTCGCTGCTATTGCCGTTTTCCCTTCGCCGCGCTCGATCGACGAGACCCCAATAATTCTGGCCTTCGTAGGAGGCAATGCCGAAAAAATTGCCGATCGCACGCGCCTCAGATCGTTGCTCACGCGCAGCGGCGGGAGATTGATTAAAGCGTCAAGCCGCAGATCCTCTCGTTGGGGAGGGCTCAACGCATATGCTTTGATAGCAGTCAGGATGCGCAAGATTCGGCCCTTGCCGCGCGCGCTCGACAGCGTTTTCATCTTCCCGGCGTGTATGACGGCGCCACAATACCTCGCGCGCTCATCGGAAAGAAGAAACGCTGGCGATCGGATGGTATGGTTGAGCGACTGACGTAACAGCGCCAGAGCGCCCCCTGCAAGTGCTCCCGCGAACGCGGCAAAAACGATGATTGCCGCTTTCTTCGGAGACTTCTCCGCCAAACCTGGCGTTGCGGAGGAAAGAAGCCGAGCATCCGCAACCGGATACGAGACGAGCTGCTCGGTCTGGAAATACTTCAAAAGGAAACTATCGTACATCTGCCGATAGCTCTGCGCGACGCTTTCAAGCTCTGCGAGCTTGACACGTGAGTCAGCCGGCGATCCACTGCCTACCGATTTGAAGTTCTCGACCTCCTGGAGCGCGTTGAAGGCTTGGCCGCGAAGATAGTCCAAGCGCTTTTCCAGCCAGCTAGCCCCCTTCTGGGCCGCACCCGACTTGTCCTGAAGAGCGACGTCAATGTAGCCCTGCGCTACGGCGTTGGCGATCAGTGCGGCTTTCTCGGCGCTACCTGACGCAAATGATATTTCCAGTGCCGTCGACTGGCCGATCCGCCTGACATTCAACTTGTTCGTCAGCGCAACGACCGCCTTCTCGATGTTTGCCTGCTGGTCCTGCGAAGCCGCCGTCCCCTGCCGCCCGACGAAAGAAGGATCCTTATCGAGCGAAAGAGACTGAACAACCGCCGTGGCTACTCTTCCGGATTTGATGATCTCAACTTGGCTGTCAATTCGTGCGCTCGTTTCGACGGTTTGCCCACGATCTTCATTGACCAAGGCCGAATTAGCATTCGGCTCAAACATCACCGTCGCACTTGCCGTGAAGCTCGGAGACACCATAGACGTCCCGACGATCGCCAAAAATATCGCCGCTGCACTAAACAGCGCGAACATCCGCCAGTTTCGTTCGATAAACCGGAAGATGTCCCGCGCGCTAATCGCGTGCATCGCCGTTGGATTATTGGCGTCCGGAGAAAACCCGGCTTCCGGCGGTCTAGCCGGATAATTGGACGCGTTGCGGGCATTGTTTGGAAATTCTGACGAACTCGTCATCACGTCATCCATTAGGCGCCGCTTTCCTTCGGGTCCAGACTGCGTAACCCCACGCGCCGTGCCACTTTGCTTGTCGAGAATTCAGCAATCCGGTTATCCGTCTCCAGATGGCCTCCGGAGTGGCGTGTTCGGGCCATGCGGTTTTCAACGAGCGCCGCATCGATCGCGGCGATGGTCTCGCGCCTGAAACGGTCGACACTGAACGTTTCCGCGTGCGCGATGATAGCGTTGCGGTCAAAAGACATCGTTTCGATGCGGTCAACAGCATCAATCAGGGCGTCGACATCGTGATCGTGAAAGAACGTTCCCGTCCGTCCATCAATTACCGTTTCCAGCGCACCCCCGCGGCCATAGGCAACGACAGGGCTTCCACTCGCCATTGCCTCCACGGGGACGATGCCGAAATCTTCTTCATTCGGAAAAATGAGTGCACGGCACCGCGCGTAGTGATGACGAAGCACAGAGAAGGGTTGCGCCCCAAGAACCTTTACGTTCGGCTTCGCAAGCTCGCGGATTTCGCCGAGCATTTCGCCGCCACCGATGACGACGAGCTTCATACCGCTTTTGTTGAAGGCCCGGACGGCGAGATCGGGACGCTTGTAGCGGAGGAGCTCGCCCACCATCAAATAATAGTCTTCGACGGATTCGGCCGGGACGCGTTCAAAGTTGGCGACTTCGACCGGCGGATATATGACCTGGGCGTCGCGGCGATAGTATTTCTTTATCCGAGACGCGACGTTGTGCGAGTTGGCGAGGAAGGCGTCCACGCGATGCGCTGCGCTTTCATCCCAAGTGCGAAGGTAGTGTGTGAGCAACGGCATACTGATGCGTGCTAAAGCGCCGGCAGAAGCGCGGTAGTCGGGATACATGTTCCAGATATAGCGCATCGGCGAATGGCAATAACATACGTGCAACGAATCCGGTGACGGGATAATGCCTTTCGCCGGCCCGGACTCACTGCTGATCACGAGGTCGTAATCGCGCATATCAAGATTCTCGAGCGCCATCGGCATAAGCGGCAGGTAGGACTTGTAAAACCTACGCGCGTACGGAAGGTCGGCGATAAAGCTCGTTTTGATGGTGTGGCGCTTCAGCTTCTCCGAAATCGCGTCGGGCGCAACGACGTGCGTAAAAATATCGGCGTCTGGGAAGATATCGCACAGCGCCTCGAGCACTTTCTCGCCGCCTCGCATCCCGACGAGCCAGTAGTGCACTAGCGCGACCTTCATGAATTCCTCATCGATAACAGCATTTGAAAATCACTGAAAAAGTCATCGCGCCATATGAAATACCGCAATCCATATCCCGCTTCGGCAGCCTCTACGACACCAGCTGCCAAGCACGGTGACTGGCCGGCCGGCGCTCCGAACTCGCATGCGGCATGCTGAGTGTTATTCATTATCGGCGGCGACAACCTATTCACAAGTGAACAAAGCAATTTAGCTTACCGGAGAAAACCATCCACGCGGCGCACGATCCCGTTCGTAATCTTAACCGGAAACTTCTTTGCGGCGACATCGTGATTAGGCCCTACCTGATTATGACTTTTCAATCTGCAATAGAGCGCATCGCTGGCGTGCTATTGCGCCCGAGACTGAAGATTATCGCTACTAGACGTCGACCAATTGAAGGTGGTTTTTCCCCGCAGCAAGCCTCAATCCGCACGCGTAGAGAACACCGATATAAACCGACGCGCCGATTAATGCGGTTGAAACGAGTTCGACGAAGATGTTGAGGTGAAGCGGCCCGACGGAGCCGCGGAAGATGAACACCGTAGCAGCCATTGCTGCTAAAGCGACAGCGATCTTCCATAAGTTTTTCAACTGATCCGCCACGCTGATCCCCGACACACGACGGGAATAAATCAGATATACGACAAACATGATTGCCGCGATCAGTCCGCGTGCCGCGGTTACGCCGTGGACCGAGTACAAATAGAGTCCAAGCGGGATCAGTATAATCCGTGCCACGATATCGATCACATTTACGTAGAACACGATGACGGGCTTATTGACCGCAAGACTGAACGCACTCAGCGTTTGGTTATAGGGGATCGCCAGAAACGTCGGCGCCAATATTTGGAGCAATGGCGCAGCATCGTGCCATTGGGGACCAAGGAGCAGTGCGACGGATAGATCCGCCGTTTGCGAAATTCCCATACATATCGGTGCCGAGATTAACATCGCGAAGCGCGTAGCTTTAAGGAAGGCGATCCTCAATCTCTCGGGATCGAGACTGATCTTCGCGAACGCCACAATCAGCGGCTGAGTAGCCGGTCCGATCAAGCTCTGCGCGGGGAAATTGGATAAGTCGCTGGCCAAAGTGTACTGCCCGAGCGTTGCTTTATCGACAAATTTTCCGAGCAGGATGCGGTCGAACTGCCAGATAAACGCCGATAAAATCTGGGAGCCGCTGAACCACCCTATGAAGCCGGAGAAATCACCGAATTTCGCAAGCGAGAGGTGGGGTCTGTATGGTGCAAGCACATAGGATGCGATGACGCCTGCTACCGACGCCGCCACTGAATTGACAACGATTGCCCAATATCCTCCACCCAAAAATACAGTCGCGATTGCAAACGCTGCCCCCGTCAGTTTCGCAACAAATTCACCTGCGAATATCGGCTGAAAGCTGAGTTCGCGACCGAAGGCCACCATATTTGGACTGGCCAGGCCCTTGGCGATGGGTCCGATCGCCATCGTCATCAACACGGGCGCCAAACGAGGATCGCCGTATAGTTGAGACAATGGGTGCGCCGTCACTATGAAGAGCATCGCTATCAAAGCGCTGCGAAGAAAGCTCAGAGTAAACCCGGTATCGACGTGCGACTTGTCAACCTCCCTGAGCCGCATGAGCAGCTGCATTACTGGAAGTTCCAGGACCGTGTCCACGATCGCGACGAGCGACGTGGCGATAGCTGCGATTCCGAAATCGGCGGGAGTGAGTATCCGGGCCAAGACCAGGAGCGTCAGCAGATCGATCGCTCGACCAAGGAAGCGTGAGAAGACGAGCCACCCTCCGCCTTTGACAGCCTTCATCGCAAGCATACGGAAATCTTCTTCCTTACCGAATGATGGTATCGCGTCGTTGCTCCGGCATTACCGTGTGCACTTCCGTCGGGACTGCGTGTTTAGGCGCTGCAGGCACGCCATCGGTATGCCGGCATCACTACATTTTAATTCCGGCCAATTTCAGCGAATTGGCACGATACCCCTAGCCAAGACGACGCGTGCAACTGGTTTGCCCAATGCAATTTCAAGTCAAAGCGGACATCAGGCCAACAACACCAACTTTGGATCGACCGCGGTCTTCGGCCGGTGCGTGTGCGTTGGAATGCACAATCAGTGCCACTCTTCGCTCAGTGGTAGTCCCACTCCGCATTAATGGGTAACGCGCGTAAACCTCGCAAAACCGGCGCTGAGAATTGCGCAACTGACCAAGGTCGTAGATATTCAGTCCAAGGACCGAGAAGGTCCTTACCGAGGTTTTGACCCAGAATGAAACCTTGTCGTTTGTGTGAGAAGCGTTTGCCGGCGAGCCACTCGCTGCCGACATGGAGTAATTATGGGCCGGAATTGCATAGCCTACGTTAGCGATCTTAACTATCTTGTACCCACGTTCGTTTCCGCGCTACAGGCCCGATCATTTTCACGCCCAGAAACTGACGTCGTAATTGTTTTGAGCGAGAAGCCCAAAGACAGCCAATTACTCGACGCCTGCAAAGAATATAACATAGGTATATTGGACGCGAGCGACGTCCTAGATGCTCGATTGCGCGATCTCAACGAGAGTGCATTTGCTGGTCGCATCCCTGCGACCGCCATGGGACGATTGCTATTGGGAGAAATACTCCCAAATAAATACGAGCAAGTCATATATTTAGACGGCGACACACAAATAGTTGCCTCCCTCAATGAATTAGAAGATTACAAGGTTCCTCCCGGAAAGTTTTTGGCGTCGCTTGACTACGTTGCGATAAGCGACATTCTTTTCGATAGATCGTTTTCAGTATATTTCAACTCGGGAGTTTTGAAATTTAATCGAGAAGGATGGATAGGGCCCGAAGCTTTTGAGTACTATAGATTAAACGGCTCTTCCGTAAATTTACACGATCAAGGCGCCCTGAACGCGGTGGCCGCCGCCTCGCTGGTACTTATTTCAAATAGGTGGAATTTCCCGAAGCAGTTTCTACATCTGCTTAGCGACAATCGCCCGGCAATTATTCATTTCACCGCCCATCCGAAGCCGTGGGACGGTGTTTTCTTCCCGTGGGGCAAGGCTCAGCATCAAATATACCGAGAGGTTCTGTCCAAGCATCCTTTTCTAAAGGACTATCTTCCGAAAATATCCCTGGCGAGGTTGGTAGCGTATAAATTCAGATCTATTAGAGAGAGTATTTCGAGTCTGCTTTCTCAAGTGGAAAATAAGAGATTGCAGAAAAACATCAAAAAATTATTCCTAGAAGAATCTTTTCCATTGTGATCGCTATTCGTCCCTGGAGATCGAATGAGGCTCCCCGTGTCACTTCGTCCGACACCTGTTTGTTACACGAGGCGATCAGCCAAAAACGGTATAAAATCGGCTCAGGCATTCAGCATTTTGATGATTTAGATCGAGCCTTCGACGCTGAAATTTGCGCGCCTCCGTGCTCATCCGTGTCTAGCGTTATCAACCTCCGACCTTGGTTAAACTTTGGTCGGCCAATCAATACGGTCGAAGGGCTAACATGAACACCAGCGTGCCCGGCTCCAATGCCTCCTCATTCTCGCCCGACGGAGCCACGGCGACAGCCTCTTTAGGAGAGCGCCGGTCTGATCGCATACGGGTGTTCGTTCATTTGGCTTACGATAAGGATGCTCAAGCGTGGCGCGCCGCTCGTGAGGCGGGAACGCTCGTCGGCCGCAACGATGAAACGCCATATGGTTACGGTCGAGCTGCCTCGATGGGGTGTGACGTCCAATTTTCGCGGTCATATCCAGAGGGCATCCTTGCGAAAGTCCTGCGACTTGGCATTCGCGTTGCGCTCGGGTTTGACCTCTTACACGCCCTCCGTCAGCGCGAGTCTATATTTGCCTCCGATGTCGTTTGGACCCACACTGAGTCGCAGTTTCTAGCGGTTGCATGGCTGCTTCGGCGGCGCGCCACCGGACCGAAGCTGATCGGTCAAGCCGTTTGGCTGTTTGACCGCTGGCATCGATTGGCGCTCGTTCACAGGGCCCTTATCCGCCGTCTCATCAAGCGAGTTGACGTGCTAACCACTCTTTCCCCGCTTAACGCGGAGATCGCCCGAAATCTATTTCCGGATACGAAGGTCGAAGTGGTGAATTTCGGAATTCCGTCCGAAAATCCGATTGCTCCTTCGGTGCGTAGCGCCAAGCCCATACGCGTGGTAGCGGTCGGCAACGATGTCCATCGAGATTGGAGTACGCTTGTCAGCGCACTCTCCCCCATGACGGACGTCGAGCTAGAAATATTGTCGGGCAGAGCGCCGCGCACGTTACTGCACGGGACATCTAACGTTTCGCTTCGCAGTGCGCGGACTAATCTCGAATTGTCTAGCGCGTATGCGAGAGCCACCGTTGCGGTCGTTCCGCTTCTACCCAATTTCCACGCCAGCGGAATCACCGCCATACAAGAGGCAGTGCTTGCCGGCGTTCCCGTGATCGCAGCGGACGTGGGCGGACTACGGTCCTATTTTAGCGACGACGAAATTACTTTTGTTCCGCCGGAAGATGCCGCCGCGCTACGCTCTGCGGTTGCTTTCGTAGCATCGAATGGCGAGAGAGCCTCTGAGCAGGTCAGGCGCGCCCAGGATCGCATCGAAAAAGGGGGCTTAAATCTTCAGGCCTACATTGCACGCCACGTCGAACTCAGTGAAAAGCTGTTAGTGGGAGCCCCGCGCACGGGCCTTTCTTCGGCCAATTCGCTGAAACAATACTCCGCCATTTAATTGATCGCTGGGCAGAACTTTGGCCGGCGCTCATTCCGATATCAATGAGGATGCCAACGTTGCGCGATGATAGCGTCAGTGAGGAAGGCCGGGCGTGCAGCCTTCCGGCGGACCAGCGTCCCTTCCGTAGACATGCACGTAGTCAACAAGAAGCGTCGACGGATTTGGAGTCCGATCAATCGGCCAGCCGCTTCCGAGTGCAAGATTGACGAGCGGATACATGGGAGTGGTAAGTTCAGGCGGCGTTGGCTGGGTCCAGACTTGCTTTCCGTCGAGGAAGAAGATTATCGCTTGGGGGGACAAGTCCACGCCGAAGGTATGAAAGTCACCGACCAGAGAATTGTCCGCTACGTCGATCTGTTTGCTTTCGGCTCTATGTTTCTCTTGGTCTTTGTACCAGACCTGAACGGTGGCTTGGTAGGACGCTGTAAACTGGCCATAGTACTCTACGACGTCGATTTCCAAGCTCCCATCCGAGCTGCCGACCGGCTTTAGCGCTGCTAGCCAAAATGCAGGCCAAGTCCCTGGCCCTGGAGGCATCTTCATGCGCGCTTCAAAATATCCGTAACGCGTTCCAAATCCCGCCCCCGAGGCGTCGGCAGCAGCAATGAGCCCTGAGCTCCATCGCCCATCTTTTCCCTTTGCAGCCGTGATCGAGAGAACCCCATCTTTGACACTGAACGGACCACCCGGTCCTGGGTTTGCAAATCCGGCGTCTCCGAAATCACCGTTCCAGGGAGTGTGAGCGGTCCAACGAGCTGGGCCGATGCGATGGGCCGCGATGCTTTCTTCATTGAAGTCTTCCTGCATTATCGGCCGTAATTCACATGATTTCGAAGGCCCTGGTATTTCCACGCTTCCGACCGTGCTTGGGATGAGCAAGGCACAAGTAATTCCGAAACAGCGAACTGATAAAGCACCCATCATGGCCTCCCTTCTGGAGAACGCGTCAGGCATCCAAGGACAGGACCATGACTTGCCAGCGATGACCGCTGCGTTACATCATCGGCCCACTCGGCGACAAACAAGAACGGGCTCGTGCAAGAAAAAGAAACGTTAGCCTTGATCAGGCAAAGGCAAGTTTTATTACGCGCCGAAACTTAACCGGTTGAGCCCTATTCGTATGGCGAAGCAGTAGATCAAGAAGGACACGCGAGACCAAGGCATAACCTTGAAGGTAGTTTCCAGCCCGGTCCATGCCGGAGCGAATGGTTATTCGGGGAGTAGGAACGCCCTTTATCGACGAGTTTCGCGGTCCCTTCACAATACTCAGCGCTTTCGCCATTTCCTCCACCGCACTGACGCCACCTGCTTCGTTCATAAATTTATGAAGACTCCCGCCGACAGGGCGCGTGTGACGGACTGTGACGCTGTCGACGATCGCCGTACTCTTGATCGGCTCGCCACTTATGTCGGCAGCCATTTCCGGCCATACGAAATCAATTCCGAAGCCGCTTCGATTGGCGTCGAGCATCGGCAGCGTTCTCGTCAGCACCGCCCTGCTTATTACGGGCGCCATGATCTCAACGAAGTTGGTGTACCTTAGATTGAAGCTCGGATGTCTAAGGGTGATTACGTGCGAATAGTACGATTCATCGTCGAGTGCCGGCTGGAATACTTCTAGGCCGTATGCAGTTCCAATCTCGACGAGCCGATTAATGTCGTTGGCGGTGGCTGCGATATCATCATCCGGAAACCAAAAATAATCGTACGCGTCCAAGGCATCGGGAAACTTAAGAAAGAAATCAAACAGTCCGTCCCACTTGCCGCCCTTATAGCGGTGAACGAAGCGCGCTTCAGGAAAGGCTTTAGCAGGGTTGTTGCCGAAGTAGCTGACGCCAACGTCGAACGCCCGGTCAGGGCCGGACCAGCTCCTGTGAAGACTGGCGTCGCCGCAACGAACAACTGCAAGAGTCGCCTTACGCCACGGTGTCATGTCGAGCCCGTTCAAGCCATTTACCGACGTGCGCGAGCGATTGGTTGATCACCTGGTGCATGTCTAAGTATTGGTAGGTGCCACACCGGCCGATAAAATGCATTCGCTTATCGCTAGATATGCGCTCCGCATACTGCCGATATAGGGCGTCATAGCGGCCGTCGCGCGTTTTGACGGGGTAATAGCGCTCATATCCGTTATCGCGATAATCGCACGGCTCCTCCACCGTGCGCAGTACGGTGGGACCGGGCCGGACGTGATGCCCGGAGATCCTGTGCCACCATGTTTCGCGCGTAAAAGGTCCATGATCCGTATAGTTGATGACTGCATACGGCGCCGATGTGACTTCGGCTGCATGCTCATTCAGATGAAAGCGGATCGAACGGTAAGGCAGCTCGCCTAGATCAAATCCGAAGAATTCATCGATCGGCATGCTGTTGAAGCATTCATCGTACGCGTCAGCGACATCTGCGGAGAAGCTCTCTCCCAGCCGGACATGAATCCGATCGTGGTCCAATATGCGTTCAAATAGCCGGGTAAAGCCTTCGCTCGGCATAGCTTGAAAGGTATCGTTCGGAAAATATCGGTCGTCTCGGTCCATGCGAATTTCAAGGCGACGAACGACCGACGCATCGGTTTCGCTCAAGTCCATTGCCCACATCTTCAAACTATAGGGGCGAAAAAACAGATTGGTGAGATCGGGACCGATATGAGTATAAAGATGGTCCTCTGCGCTTAAAATCGGATTTCGGTTCAGAACCTTTGAAGCAAGGAGGCTCGCCACTTCCTCTGGCGTGGATAGGCTTTCACGGAACACGATATTCACGGTATCGAGGTTGACAGGCAGTGGCGCCAACCTCTCATCCGGAAGCCGCGCCGCCACTCGATGCTCGTACGGTAGCCACCCGGTAAATCGCGATAGCCAGTCGATAACTTTTTGATTGGAAGTATGAAAAAGATGGGGGCCATATTTGTGTACCCTGACCCCACAGCTATGAACGTAGTCGTAGCAATTGCCTGCGATATGGGAACGTTTATCGATTACATCAACTTCGAATCCCGCCTCGGCCAATTCTCGGGCATGAACCGCGCCGGCAAAACCGGCTCCTACCACCAATATTCGACTCAAGTTGCACCGTACCATTAGCTCGGAAGCATGATTGGTCTGGCAAAGGCCGGAAGATCAAACTTCTAATGGGTTCAATGAATTCTCATGCTTCGTTGGTCCGCTCCCCGTGATGAATCACAATGCCGCCGACTTCGCGATCAATGTCGAGCCAGGGAGACGCAAAAAATTGCCTCCCTGCTCGACCAAGCTAACGACCGCTCAGAAGTTGAAATAAACACGGCCTCAGATTCTATTAGGGTCGCAATGTTGGCGTTGTCGAAACTTCAATTGAAGCGTGCGTTGGCGCGGGTGTCGAGCGGCGGAAGGTGTCATCATCCAAGATCGGCGTAGCCGGTTTGGACGCCGGCATACCCTCGAACAGCGCATCAAGTTCGTCGTTAGCTTCGGTGGCCGGCATGGTCATCTCGACCTTCACCGTATCACCGGGTTGCAAGAGGGTCTTTTCCGTGGCCTCGATTTCAATCGTATCTGCACCAATCTGGCGAGCGATGGTGTAGTGAAGCGCGGGTCGACCTCCATTCGCCGAATTGCTGTCGGAAGTGGAAACAGCGAGCCTCAGTGGCGAGGCCACAGCCTGGGTTCTCGTTTCGGCGAGCAGGCGCTCATCGATGGTCGCCTCTTGAACGATCTGCTGCAGCCGAGCCTCTGTGGTCTGAAGTTCGACGGTCAGATCATTGGCGCGCTTATTCTCATACTCGATTTTCGAAAGCTTGGTCCGATTCACTTCCTGTTCGACCCGCGTCCGATTGCTCTCTATCGTGAGCTTCTGACCCTCGAGCTCCGCAAGATTACGCTGCAGTCCAAGGAGCCGCGGCTGAGTCGCGAGTCCCTTGTCGCTCAAAGCTTTGATACCGCCCAATTCCGACTTCAGCAGATCGATCTGCGTTTGCTGGGACGCTATGCGCTTGGTCAAGGAGTCGACCTCGGACTCCAGGGACTTCTGCAACTGATTGAGCGCGACAACCTGCGTGTTGTTGGCGTTCCGGCGCAAATCGAAAACGCTCTGCTCTTTGCTCATGACAGAAGCGGTATATTCGATTGCTGTCCGTCCGCTCACCGACTGCAGTTCTTGAGGGAATGCGATAAAATCGGCTGATGCCAGTTCGGCGTCGATCCGCGCTTTATGCGCAAGAAGCCGTTGACGCTCTCTCGCGAGACTCTGGTAGTTGCCTGCGGTCGTCACCCACTCACGTTCGAGCCTCAACCCGCCTGCTGCCGAATTTCTGAATATACCGCCCGCGAGACTCACGCCCTGCAGCACGCTCATGCCGCCAGTGTAGGAATATTCACCGGATTTTTCGACGGCACCCGTAACGTAGATGGGCCGGAAATCCGTAACTTCGATGGTGGTATCGGGCAACGTCGCCAAGTTCAAGCGCTTGGCCAACTGTCGCGAAATCACTTGCTCCAACTCGGCAGTCGTGAAGCCAGCGGCCGCAACCTCTCCTGCCAGCGGTAGAGAGATTTTGCCTGCCGGATCGACGGTGTAGACTTGATTGATCGCCGTCCAGGTGTAGACCTCGTCGCGAGAAGGCCGCCATTCGATTACTTGAATGCGCAGGCGATCGCGCACATTCAATCGGTACTCGGAAAGCGTAGGCGAATTAACTTGGCGATAAGTCTCCTGACGCGTATCGGCGTGGGTGATTGCAGCCGGAATCCCTATGCCAACTCCCGCAAAGGCAAGCATTCCCAAGGTCAGGGCGGAGGTCCCGAAACGGCCGCCAATGGTCCTGCTTTTGCCGAACATTTTTCTTTGAACTCGAAAACGGGCAATGAAGCGGGGGGGCGGGGCGTTATTTCCGCGGCTAAACGAACCGGACACGCTATAGCGGATTGGATTGGTCATAGCCTCTGACTCTCCTGCTCTTCGGTCGCTTTGCGTTCGGCAAACGCCCGTCAGATCAGATAAAAACGGACAAGAAAAACATAAATGACCGTACCATAATGGGCGTTGCACCCAAGCAATCTAATTTGCCGAGGGGAGCTACTCTTTCGCGGCCGCAAACGGTTTCGAACCTCAAAAAGGCGTACACCCGCCTAATACAAAATGCGTAAGGCGTGTTGTGGCTGGGTATCCGAATATCTTGTCCGCCTTCGGTGTCGAATCCCTCTTTCCGCAGCGGTCGGCGACCGGCCGGTCGGCAAAATCTAGTCAAATCCAGAATAAAATCCGCTGGGAGGATGAGCCTATTCTCCAGCACTGTCGCGGCGACAAGATTAAGGCCATTCAGGATTTACCACTTGGCGCTGTTTTGCGGCGCGCTCGGCCCCTCTGCGAAAATTCAATATTAGGCTTAAATTCCGGAGCTGCTTACGGGCGCGCGACCGCGCTCAATCATTTCCGCAACATACGCGCCGATGGCGAGTGCAGAGGTCAAGCCGGGACTTTCAATCCCGTAGAGCGCGATGAAGGCAGGTATCCCATGTTGCTCTTCGCCGTGGATGGCGAAGTCCGCGGGCGGCATCCCCTGCGAATAGATTTTCGGCCGGATGCCTGTGTAGGCAGGGACAAGAGCTTCTTTCGGCAGCGCAGGCCAATAGCGTCGGATCTCCTTCGCAAAGACCTCCCGGCGGGCATCGGGATCGACGAACGTATAATCGAGTTCTTCCTGCCAGTGGATGTCCGGTCCGAACCTTGCCGCACCTGAGGCATCGAGCGTGACGTGGACACCAAGGGCATCCGCCGATGGCATCGGATAGATAAGATGTTTGAACGGAGCCCGTGCCGACAGTGAGAAATAATGCCCTTTCGCGGGATACAAGGCGGGAACCACGTATCCGGGCTTTTCAGGCGCAAGCATTCGCCCGATGCGCGAAGCGCCGAGCCCCGCGGCATTGATTACGCGGGCGCATAACAGATCGGTGATTTCGCCTCCGGATAAAACGGATAACAGAAATCCACCAGTCGAATGGCGTGATATGCCGACCACTTCAGAATTAAAGGCTACCTGCCCTCGAGCGTCGATAATACGAGCTTCGAGAGCGGCCATGAAAAGATGACTGTCGATGACCCCCGTCGAAGGCGACAATGTAGCAGCGACGCAGCGAACCTCAGGCTCGAGTAGGTGAACTTCTTCCGCCGTCAGGCGCGCGAGATCATTCACTCCATTTCGCGCCGCCTTCGCTTCTATAGCGGCAAGCTGATCGACCTCCAGTTCGTTCGTCGCGACAAGAAGTTTGCCACAACGGTTGAACGGCACCTTATATTCTTCGGCAAACGCATAGAGACGCTCACGGCCCTCGACGCACAGCTTCGCTTTGAGAGATCCTTCCGGATAATAAATGCCGGCATGCACTACTTCCGAATTTCTTGAAGAAGTTTCGGTACCAAAAGCGTGGCGTCGCTCGACGACGAGCACGTCCTGTCCTTTTCCTGCAAGCTCCGCGGCGATCGCAAGGCCAACGACACCGGCCCCGATGACGGCCGTTTGGACATCAACGTTATTCAACATTTGGAATGGGCATCATATCGGCTTGAGCTCCGACTTAATCATCGATCATTAGCCGATGAAGCGCGCCGCCTTCAACCTTCGCAGGGCTCGACTTGGCTCCGCTGAACTTCGCCGACGTCAGGGTTTCCCACACGCGTTAGCCACGCTTCGCGCCAATAAATAAGCTCGTTTTGCGGACAAAGCGATTGATACTCCCCTGTCGCGGCAACCCCCTCAAGGATGAGGCACGGATTCTTTAGTGATAATATCCGGCCAGTCGCCTCTTCCACCATCGTTGTCACTCGGCTCGCGACCCTGAACTCGCCGCCGCAGAACCTGTGCATTTCGACATCGAACCACAAGCCCCGATTTCTTGACTTCGTCAAAGTGCGCTCGATCTCTGGCCTACTCTTTACACGCACGAGTTCGCCGGGTTGCAAGTTAAGCGGCTCTGCGGGGGGCACTTTGGGAAGGTCATTTTCACGATAAGGCGTCAACGCTCCGCCCATCCTTCGTTGCACCATATTGAACAAAGCAAGCGAAATGGCGGTAACGAATAAATCGAAACGGATATTGCCTGACCACAAGTCAGTCAAAAAATGACGAGGATCGCTCCAACGCGTCCGGACTGTCGCGTCGGGAAGCGTGGTCATTTGGCAGACGTAACGTGTGTCACCGTCCGATGATTTGACGCGGGTGAGCTGATCGAGCGCTTCCAACTTCATTGCGTCAGCAAGAACCGTTGGATTTTCAGCTGTCCGCACACCATTATCGATAGAGAGCCACGCTTCCTTCCAAATGATTTGGCAGGCTGCCTGACATCCACCGTGGGCTCCGCCGTCGCAACGCAATTCATCCAGCAAGACCGCATCATGCATGCGGCGCAAGTGGGCCCCCGCCGGATCAAAGTAATAGTGGATCCTCTCCACTCGTCGAAAGACTTTAAAATGCTTGCCGCAATAGCGCGCCATCTCCGGCATGAATGGCAGCCCGTCCAACCGCCCGTCTGCATCAAGCGACGCATATATTTCAGCCAGCGGTCGGACGCGAACCCACTCACCAGCGTGCAGCCGCAATCTCCTTGCGGAACCGGGGAGCATATTGAGCAGAAGTCGGCGCACGCGGGTAAAAGCCCCGGGCGACCGTTCGCGAGGTCCGGTTGCAAAATAAGGTATCCCGCTCGTTTCAAGTGAGTCGCGATGTAGGCCGATCCATCCGCCCAAGGCGACAAGCCCTGCCAGCACTGACACCAGAAGCAATGGCAGTGCGAGTAGATCCGGCAGCAGACGAAAATGTGTGATTGCGTCGGTTGAATTGAGCAACGCGATCGCGGCCACTACTGCGGATAGCATGACGCCTGACGCCCAAAGCGCGGTCTTTCGGTAGCTGCTACGATGACAGGACATCAAATGCCGTCCTTACAGAAAGGATGCAATTAAAGTTCCTTTTAAATTATCGAGGGTCAACCAATCGAGCACAGGTTGGGAAATTGTTTAACGGACGATATGTTCAGCGCTCTGCAGGGCATGAGGTATCGAAAGCGCGGCATATTTATGCGGCCATTGATGTGAAGCTCTCTCCCTAAAAGTCAGCGACGGAGGACAGTTCTCGCTTGCCGGCACGCGAGTGCATTGTTGCTCTTGATCGTAGGACATTGGGTTTCGGCCCCCCCAAAGGATCAGTGCCTTTCCGAACACTCCTTGCGTCTCATGATGTAACGGTCCATCACACGTTCAGAAAAAAGACGGATCAAAAAAAAGCGCACGCCAGGGAGCGCGAATGCCGTTGATCGTTTCATTCGTCAGTCAGAAAGGCGGCGTCGGCAAAAGCACGCTCGCTCGGGCGCTTGCCGCGGTCGGCGCCACGGGCAAGTTGAAGGTCAAGCTCGCGGACCTCGATATCCAACAGCAGACGGCCGTCAGATGGGGAAAGGCGCGTAAGCAGAGAGCGTCGGCTTCCTACGTGGAAGTCGGAGCCTTCCGTTCGTTCGAAGACGCACTCGACGACAGTGAAGCATTCGATCTCATCATCGTCGATATGCCCGGCCATACGAGCCCCTCGACGGGGAGAGTCGCGCGCGCATCGCACGTCGTCGTGGTGCCTACGAGCCCGACCATAGATGATCTGTATCCGACTGTTCTCTTGCTCCATGCTCTCGAGGAGATAGGCATTACTCGAAGCCGGTTGGCTGTTGTGCTCTGCCGCGTATTGGAGCCGAGTGAGGAGAAAATCGCGAGGGATTACATCGATGCCGCCGGTTACGAATTATTGCCGGGGTTCGTCCCGGAACGCGCAAACTATCGGAGCGCGCAGAACCGCGGACAAGCGATCACCGAAACGATTGATGGATCGGAGAATGAGTCCGCGGATCTGCTCATAGAGAGTCTACTCAGAAAAATCGCGGGACAATCAGCCGGAATGCAAAATGGGAAGGGCGACTGACGCCGCTGCAGTTGCTCGCGCGCGGCCGCAGCAGTGCAGATCGCATTTGCTCAGTGTGCAAACCGTGACTTCAGCAAGCCGATGACGAGCGCGGTCACACCACCGCTGAGACCGCCAGTGGCGAAGCCGGATACAATCGTGCCGATATCCAGGCCCGAGGTTGCTGCCGCGCCACCGATGCCAAGGAGGGAACTCAAGATCTGACCGCCGATGCCGCCACCGAGGGCTCCAACGATCGAATTGCCGAGAGTGCCCAGGCTCGTTTTGTCGGAAAGCGCACCCGCGGCGTTACCACCGATGGCACCGCTGATGAGTTGGATGATTAGTGAGGTGAGATCCATGGAAATTCTCCTCAGTAAGCCAGCAACAGCAAGCCGGAAGTTTCACTGAGTCGCAAGCGCTGCGCCGGATCCGTCAGCGTACAGAAGCAAAGAACTTGCTCCGCATTGCAGCAATTTCCTGAATAGCCTTAAAAATTGAAACCCAACGCGGGCGGGCCGAGGGCATCTGCAAAGACGCGATGTTTTGCGGCGCCGCTCGACCCGGTGTTATCCCGTGTTCAGCCTTAAGGACGGACATCAGGGCGACTGAATCAATGCGCCAAGGGCTGCCCTGTCGCATCGGGCACTTCAACACGCGCTCGGCCCAAAAGGGTGAGAGAACTGAAGCGGCTAACGCCTAGCGAAATTATTGGCTGGGATGCCAGGATTCGAACCTGGGAATGGAGGAATCAAAATCCTCTGCCTTACCACTTGGCGACATCCCAATGGGAGACCGGCGAGTTAGCAGTGTTTACGCCGGGTATCAAGGTACACTTGCGGGCGGCCATTTGATGCACGACGGGGGCGAGGATTGCAGCCCACAAAAGCGGCTCCCGGAACCTATGGAATTTCAGGTGACGCGGGCGGCGGCGGAGCCTTGGCCGCGGGCGATCGCGAAACTTGGTCATCATTCAAGATGATAATTTTTTCCATACGGTCCGGGTCGTCGGGGTCCGAGACGATGATGTGATTCCAGTTCTTCAGGAGGCGAGCGAGGATCTCCTTCAGGCTCCCTTGGATGGTTGCGCTCACGGGCTTCGCCTTGGAGGCATGTTCGGCGCCTTCGACCTCGATGCCGTATTCCGTCGCCAGCGACTCGATTGTGACGGATAAGGCTTCAGCCTCGATGTTTGAGCTCGATCTTGCTCTGGTCGTCGCCTTCGATGTGGACGGCGGCCAAAGCGGGGCCATTACCTGGCAAGCGAATCAAAAGAGCGGATGCCAGTCCGATGGCGGCGAGCGCCAAGCTCTTGCGGGCTGTCGCTGCCGGGGGCCGCACAAGACGTGCCCTCGAGGCGCGCTCTGCCGTGATTGCATTGAAGCGCGCACCGCCTCGGCGACATTGCTTGCGTCACCGGGATTGCGGATCACACTCGGCCTCAGGAATACGACGAGCTCGGTTCTGGAGCGTGCCCTTTCCGTGGTCCCGCCCAAAACGTCACCGAGATACGGATCTTGTCGATAACCGGAGTTCGGCTTTTTTGCTGATCCGACTGCTCGCCGATAAGGCCGCCAAGAACCACCATCTGGCCGCTTTGCAAGGCGATCGTGCTGGTGATGCGCCGCTGCGAGATGGTCGATACGGGGAACCTGGTCACCCACTTGGAGCGTCGCCGGCTGGTTGTGAAGAACGACGACCGAAGTGCAATGCGCCTGGAGCACTCACGCTTGGCCACGACGCCATTCTGAGCCCCAGACGGACGTGGAAGGCCCCCGCCCTTGGAGCCGAGTACTAGTCCCCGGGTCCCGACGCACGGACCGAGCCCTCCTTCCTCGACAAAAGGCATTCGGTATCGTTGCATGCGGCACCCTTCACATTCTCGCTAAGAGGCGCTTGCGGTACGTGATCGAGGTCGTTATAACCCCCCTCTCTTCGGTGCCTACCCGGCGCCGCGGAAAGCCTTTTTCAGGCTGACGGTCGGGCGGAGCGTAGCGCAGCCTGGTAGCGCACTTGCTTCGGGAGCAAGGGGTCGGAGGTTCGAATCCTCTCGCTCCGACCAGTCATTCCAATAGCTTAGCAAATACCCCCCTCAACATCCGCCCAAGAAACCGCCCAAGAAACGGCCGGTTTCCGAGGTGCCGCATGAGGAGACCTTCGCTCGCCAAGCGCGTCCTGATGGAGCTTACCGGCGGGTCGGCCGATGGAGCGCGTGTGTTCCGCAGGCTTTGATGTCTCGAGCTTTTGGGGCGCTCCCAAGCCCGTCTACGTTTTCCGCGATTGGTTCGGTCGTAAGTGGATGGCTGAGCACCGCTGGTCGATCTTTCGCGTCTCAACCGATGGGGTGGACGAATGACGAGTGCTTACCCCCTGTCCTGGCCGCCACATATCCCTCGCACGAAGTGGCCCGAAAAGTGCAAGTTCTCGACGACGCTGCCGAGCGCTCTCAGGAACGTGCAAAACTCGCTGAAGCTCTTCTCGAAGAACAGCGGCAAGAACGTCACCAACGTCATCATCTCGTCCAACTGCGCATTGGGGATGGAAAACCCGACTGATGCCGGCGTGGCCGTGTGGCGCAACTCAACAAGGCCCGCCAGGAAGCAATCAGGGATCGGACGCCGAGCTAGGTAGAATAAACTCGATTTCGGCTGCGACCTCGGCAAGCTCCTCATAGTTTCCCGCCTCTCCGGTCGCACTCGCGTCAATCCTCAAAAGCGCTTCCCGAATTTGCTCGACCGAAAAGGGTCCGGGCGGCGCCCTCGACACGGCGCCATTTTTTGCAAGCACGTCGTAGAGTTCAATCTCATTTGCAATGCGCGTGGCGCGATCGGACGGGTACTCGGCCACATAAGCACAAGCCGCGCTTGACCACGCCTTGCTCTCGTCGCCACCAACGATCCAAAACCAATTCTTCGGAAAATCGCTCATGTGTATTGCCCTCCGGTTGCGGTCGATCCGGCTGCATTGCCGGGAAGGTAGGACGCCCCGCCGCCGCTTGTGTCGACGACAGAAGCCTGCGTTGCCAGGTATCTCGTCCCCGTGGGTATGATCGAATGTGTGCCGCTCTGCGACCCGGAAGTGTTGATCTCCGTGCCGCCCGCTGTCGCGGAAACGGTGAACGTATCCGCATCAATAACCGTCTTCACGTAATAGGTCGTCCCCGCCGTAAGTCCGGTTGGTAACGCCCCTGTGGTCGCAAAGGCTAGCGGTTGGTTCGCCGACAAATTGTGCCCCGCGTACGTGACCACTCCGGGAGAGGCGATGGATATTGTGGCCGTGGGATAGTTGAATGTGACGCTGCCCCATAGCTGTACAGAGCCGCTGGTGGCATATGCGAAGTAACTGGAAAATCTGGGGGCCCCTATGAATGTTATGGTCCGGCCAAATGTGGTGGACGACGCCACGGAGCTACTGTTGAAATGGTAAACTGCATTGCCTGAAATCGAGTAGTTGCCGTTGGTATTAACAATAGCACCAAGCGCGAAGAAGACATGCGCGGCCGTGCCTGCGTTTCCGAATTCCACAGTCGTGATCGTCACGACTGAACCGGCTCCGCGGCATTCGATGAGGTTCGCATTCGTCGATGCGAGTTTAACGGACGTGAGAAACCATCTGGTGCCGTTGTAGCTAACGCTAATCGGGATGCCGCTTGCGGGCTGTATGATCGTTGTGGGGCCGGCCCCTTGGAGCGTGAAAGTTCCGGACCCGAACATTCGCGGCAGCACCACGTTCTGAGCGAACGTTCCCGCTCCCACAGAGACGGTGCAATTGAAAGTCGAACAATCCAGCGCCGCCGCGACAGTGAGCGCTCTGCCAATGGTAGCGAACGCCCCGCCGGACGTGTTCGTCAGCCCGTTATTGCTATCGCTGCCATCGGATCGGACGTAGTAGGTTCGGTTGGCGGTCAGGACTTCACGCGGGCCGCCAGATTGAGGAAACGAAACGAACCCGGTGTTGCGATCGATCTTTATCGCTTCGCGCCACGTCGCGCCATCCGCGCTGACCTTGAAGTGAAAATCCTCATCGCCCGTCAGGCCCATTTCGGCGCGGCCCGAATAGTTCGTCTGGTAGAGCTGGCTTGCCGTGTCGCTCGCGGCCGCCTTATTGATCTTCTGCTGATGGCCGTTGCCGGCGTTGTCGAAGAGAGTTGCCGCGCTCTTGACTGCAAATTTGTTCGTCGCGTCCGCGGTCGTGTTAACGCCAACGAGCGGGACGTTGCTCACGTCACTCCACGAGCCATCCTCGCGCAGATATTTGGCGGTCCCAGCCGTCGCGCCCGGATCGGGGACGAGGCCCTTCTTGTGGCTCGCGCCCGAGCCCGTGAAGGCATCGAGAAGCGCAGTCGCCTGCGCTCCGGTCAGGTCTTCGGGTGCGCCACTTCCGGATGAGGAGCGGCCCTTAATCGTGCCGTTCGCCATGTTGGCGAGACTGGAGTTCGCAACAGGTGCGGATAGACCCCCGCCTTCCCCGCCGCCACCTGACCCCGCGAACAGCGACCACGCTCCCGCAGCGTAGATGACGAGCGCGCTTTCAGCTGCGACCCACGCGACCCAACCGTCTTTCGGTGCATAAAAAGTCCACGCGCCGTCCTGGAATGCCGCGATCCGACCTGCGTTTCCGGACCATGCGCCTGTCGGGGACGCTGCTACGACATATCTCGCGCCTTCCGCCGGAGAGGCGGGCGGCGCCGTCAGCGTCCGGCTTTCGACGGAAAGCTGCACAAGGCAATCGAGGGCGCGTATCGCCTCGTTATGCGTGACATGCTTCTGCGCCTGAGCGGCCAGGATGTAGGGTAGTGCGAGGTTCGGCGTATCGTTCATGTTCACGCTAATGTCTGCAACGAGGCTCCCACGCGCAAAGATAAGACCCGGCCTAAGGGCGGGGATAAGTTTTTTAGGGAGAGTTTTTGATGGCGCTGGCGACTCCCCTACGGGAAGCAGCTCGCAGGCGCCGCCGGTGCGGGTTAGAGTTTTTGATGGCGCCGGCGACTCCCCTACGGGGAGCCGGCCGCCGGCGCGGCCTTGGGGCGCCTTCCGCGGCCCCTTCAGGGTCGGTACCTGCCCTTCTGCGGGTCGGCCATTGGGCGTGATTGACACTCCCAACGGACCTACTAAACCGGGCCGTCGCTTATCCCCCAGGCCAGAAATCAGACGAGGACTGTTAACAGATGAAGTTTCTGGTCACTGGCGTTGCCGGCTTCATCGGCTATTACACGGCGGCCCGACTTCTTGATCGCGGCGACGAGGTCGTCGGCATCGACAACGTCAACGGCTACTACGATCCCGCACTCAAGAAGGCGCGGCTCGCAAAGCTCGGCGGGCGACAAGGATTTTCGTTTCTGCATCTCGATATCGCCGATCGCGCGCCGATGAACGAGCTGTTCCGCGTGCAGCGTTTCGACAAGGTCATTCACCTCGCGGCGCAGGCGGGCGTGCGTTATGGCAGCGAGAATCCGGGCGCCTATATCGATTCCAATATCGTCGGCACGCAGAACGTTCTGGAAGGGTGCCGCCATTACGGCGTGCAGCATCTCGTCTTCGCGTCATCGAGTTCGGTCTACGGCGCCAACACGAAGATGCCGTTCAGCACGCACGACAACGTCGATCATCCACTGAGCCTTTACGCCGCGACGAAGAAAGCCAACGAGCTTTCGGCGCATGCATATGCCCATCTCTACCGCCTTCCCGTCACGGGCCTCCGCTTCTTCACCGTCTATGGGCCGTTCGGACGCCCGGACATGGCTTATTTCAGCTTCACGCGGAAAATTCTCGCGGGCGAGCCGATCGAAGTTTTCAGCAACGGCCACCATGCGCGCGACTTTACGTACATCGACGACATCGTCGAAGGTGTCGTTCGCACGGCTGACAAGATCGCCGAGCCTGATCCCAACTGGAACAGCGACGCGCCGGATCCCGCAACCTCGAACGCGCCTTTCCGAATCTACAATATCGGCAACAACAATTCGATCGAGCTGATGGACTTCATCGCGACGATCGAAAAGGCGACGGGCCGCGAGGCAAAGAAAATCTTTCTTCCCCCGCAGCCCGGCGATGTCGCGAAAACGTACGCGGATATCGACGATCTTGCGCGCGACGTCGGCTTCCGGCCTTCGACGCCGCTTGCCGAGGGCATCGGCCGCTTCGTCGATTGGTACCGGTCGTACTACGGCGTGTGAGCCGCACTCTCGCCTCCTCACCGTCATGCCGACGGAGGTCGGCACCCAGACAAGCTCAGAGGTTCACGCCGCCCGAGACCTCGAGGCGCTGCGCCGTCATCCAGCGATTTTCGTCTGCAAGCAGCACAGCGATCATCGGCCCAATATCGTCGGGAACGCCCACGCGTCCCATCGCCGTCGCGGATGCGATGTGTTTGTTGATCTCGGCGTTGTCGCGCACAAGGCCACCGCCGAAATCGGTCTCGATCGCACCAGGCGCAACAACGTTGACGGCAATGCCGCGCGGTCCGAACTCTTTCGCCATGAAGCGCGTCAACACCTCGATCGCGCCCTTCATGGCGCCGTAGGCTGCGAACCCAGGCATCGTGAAGCGCGCGAGGCCGGATGATAGGTTCACGATGCGGCCCCCGTCAGCGATCAGCGGCAGCAGCTTCTGCGTCAGGAAGAACACGCCCTTGAAGTGGATGTTGTAGAGCTGATCGAAGTCGGCTTCCTTCATATCGGCGATGGGCGCCATCAAACCGATGCCGGCATTGTTCACGAGATAGTCGAACGTGTCGCGACCCCACTTGTCCTTGAGGATTTTCCTGACCTCGGCGGCGAAGGCATCGAACGAGGCGACGTCGCCCGTGTCGAGTTGGAGCGCGACGGCTTTGCGGCCATGCTTTTCGATCGCCGAGACGGTCTTCTCGGCTTCCGCTCGATTGGAGCGATAGGTGAAGATCACATCGATGCCCCGCTCGGCGAGGCTCAAAACTGTGTTCTGTCCAAGCCCGCGGCTGCCGCCTGTGACGATGGCGATCTTGGGACCCGAACCGCTTTTTGCCTGTGCCATTGTGTTCTCCTCAAAGCGAGTGTTTGCGTGCGGAACATCTAGGCTTCGACGGTCGCCTCTTGAATGCCGGAACTCTCGAATTTCTTGCCTAATCCTCTAACAGGCTTGGGCGTCACGCCCTCTCGTCCTATGATAAGGCTCGGATCATCGAGAAAATGTCCGCAAAACGAAAGGTTCGAGATGCTCGATTTGAAGACCGCGCTTGGCACCTATGCCGATGAGAATGGCGGAGGCGAAGGCGTTTTCGAGACGCCGATCCCGGGCTTCACCTTCATGCGTACGAGCCGCCCCACTCTCCCGCGTCACATGGTCTACCGGCCGTCTCTGTGCATCGTCGCGCAGGGCGAAAAGCAGGTGCTGTTCGACGATGATACGCTCACTTACGGCGAGTTGCAGGCGCTGGTCTTCAGCGTCGAAATTCCGGCGCTCGGGTGGGTATCGAAGGCGAGTGTTGAGAAGCCGCTGCTTGGACTCATCCTCGAACTCGACCTCCGCATCATGCGGGAGGTGATGGAAGAGCTGGAGGCGCCGCCTCTTCCCAATGACGATGGCGGCGTCGGCGTGTTCGTCGGCAATCTCCAAGGACCACTCGCCGATTGCACAGTGCGGCTTGCACAGTTGCTTTCGAAGCCGAACGCCATTCCCGTGCTCTATCCCACGATCATGCGCGAAATTTCGTTCTGGCTACTGACGGGAGAGTACGGCGGCGAGTTCTGCAAGCTCGTTTTGCCGAACAGCCGCACGCGGCGCCTCGCCGAGGCGATCCAAGTTTTGCGCGAGGATTTCGCGCGCCCCGTCCGCATCGAGCAGCTCGCGTCCGTCGCGCGGATGAGCCCGTCGTCCTTTCATGCGCATTTCAAAGCGCTGACATCGATGACCCCGCTGCAATATCAAAAGCAGCTGCGCCTTCTGGAAGCGCGCCGCCTGATGGCAGCCGGCGACATCAACGTGGCGGGCGCGGCCTATCAAGTCGGCTATGAGAGTGCTTCACAGTTCAGCCGCGAATATGCGCGCATGTTCGGCACGCCACCCAAACGCGACGTCATCGATCTCAAATCGATGGCGCTCGGGAGTCCGATATGATTGTTGAGACCCGCGCTGTACCTATTTCGGAAAGCTCAGAGATCGAAAAGGACATTGCCGCGAAACGCGAAATCAACACGACGTGCGCCATCGTAGGCGCGGGGCCTGCGGGCCTTATGCTCGGCCTCTTGCTGGCGCGTGCCGGCGTCGACGTGACCGTCGTCGAAAAGCATGGCGACTTCCTGCGCGATTTTCGCGGCGATACGATCCATCCTTCGACTTTGCAGGTGATGGAGGAACTCGGGCTTGCTGATGAGCTTTTGAAACTTCCGCATACGCAAGCGCGCACGCTCAATGCGGAGGTCGGCGGGAAAAACATCACCATCGCAGACTTTTCCTGGCTGCCGACGAAGAACCGTTTCATCGCCTTCATGCCGCAATGGGATTTTTTGGATTTCCTCGCGCGCGAGGCAAAGCGCTATCCGAACTTTCGCCTGCTGATGCGGAGCGAAGTCACGGATCTCATCATTCAAGGCGATCGGGTTACCGGGCTTCGCGCGTTGACAGCCGACGGACCGCTAACGCTCTCCACATCCCTCATCGTCGGCGCTGATGGCCGGAATTCGGTGACACGCAAGCTTGCGGGACTTGAAGTCGAGAGCTTCGGGAACCCAAGCGAAGTACTCTGGATGAAACTTTCGCATGCGGCGAGCGATCCCGAGCAGACCATGGGTCATGCAGGTCCGCGGCAAGGTTTCGTTATGATCGATCGCGGTGATTATTGGCAATGCGGATATGTCGTCCGTAAAGGCACATATGCCGAGATCAAGGCGGGTGGGATCGAAGCCTTCCGGGAGATGGTCGCTGCCGTTTCGCCGCTGCCGCCAGAACGGTTGCAGGAAATCCGGTCCTTCGACGATGTGCATCTCTTGAGCGTCAGGATCGATCGCCTGAAGCACTGGTGGCGCGAGGGGCTTCTCTGCATCGGCGATGCGGCGCATGCGATGTCGCCCATCGGCGGCGTCGGCGTTAACCTCGCGATACAGGATGCCGTTGCGAGCGCGAACATTTTGACGAAGCCGTTGAAAGAAGGCCGTCTTTCCAACGCGCATCTTGCGGCGGTCGAAACGCGCCGCACGTTTCCGACGAAGGCCACGCAAAAGCTGCAGCTCATGATGCGCAGCGACCGGCGAAAACGCGAAGCCGTTGAGCCGACGCGATCAGGTCCGCCGGGTTTTATTCTGGGCATCGCCAAATGGCCCGTACTCGCGCATCTTGCGGGCCGTCTCATCGGTCTCGGTTTCCGGCCGGAGCATGTGCGAAATCGCGCGCCACGTTAACCTGCGTCGAATTTCAGGGTATTCGTAGTTCGACCGAGTTCCCTATAAGCGCGTCACGTTTCAACGAGGGCCCACGGGGTTTGGATTCACTCAATTTCAAAACAGAGATGGCGTTCACCTATGGCGTGCCGTCTCCGATGGGACCGGGCGTCATTCGGCTCGTCGCGGATAATCCGAGCCCGTTCACCTTCAAGGGTACGAATACGTATCTCGTCGGCTCAACGTCTCTCGCTGTCATCGATGCGGGGCCTGACAGCGCGGAGCATCGCGCAGCGATTCTGAAAGCCGCAGCCGGTCGGCCGATCACGCACATCTTCTCGACGCACGCGCATCGCGATCACGTCGACGGCATCGCCAAGCTCAAGGCGAAAACGGGTGCCGTGACGGCTGCCTATGCGCGCGATCCGGGTGCGGGAAAGATGGCGCTCGAGAACAGTCCGTCGGGAAGCTACTTCGTCGACTATGATTTCGTGCCCGACATCGCGCTCAACGGCGGCGACACGATTATTGGCGCCGACTGGGCGCTGACCGCGATCCACACGCCCGGCCACGCGCCGGATCATCTCTGCTTCGCGCTCGAAGGCCGCAGGGTGGTCTTCTCCGGCGATCATGTGATGGCGTGGAACACGACGGTCATCGCGCCGCCGGAAGGGCGCATGGCCGATTACGTCTCATCGCTCGAAATTCTGCTCGATCGCACGGACGATGTTTTTCTGCCGGGTCACGGCGATCGCCTCAACGATCCCCAGCGCACGGTGAAAGCCTATCTTCTGCACCGGACGTGGCGCGAGAAATCCGTGCTCGACGCGCTCACTGGTGGCGCGACGACTATTCGTCAAATTGTCCCCGCTGTTTACCGCGGCCTTGCCCCCCAGCTGATCCCGGCTGCGACGCTTTCTGTCCAGGCGCACGTCGAGTATCTAATCGAGAAGGGTTTGGTCGCTTCCGATCTGCCTTTGACGCCGGACCGCGACCTTTCTCCGCTTTGAGCTTGTTGCGCTTGTCGACGGCGGCGCGCGTATCCTTGTCGACGTCGGGGACGGAGGCTTCGAAGCGGCTCGCGGTTTCCTTCAGGATCGCGCGCACGTGGGCGGCGTTACGGCCGAAATCGATATCGCCATAGCGCGACGCTGATCTCACGTCGATGCGGGATGAGCCATCCTCGCCCAGCACGCGAATGATGATGTCGTCGACAAGCCCTAAAATCTGCGACTGGTCGGAAAGCTCGATGAAGCCCGGCGCGTCCTGCTCATCTTCCGGCGGCACTTCGAGCGTCGTTTTCAGCTTGAGCTTGGCGAGCGCTTGCAGCACCAGCTCGTAGCTTTCCTCGGTCGGCCGCGGGAGGACCAGACTCTTCAGGTCGGGATAATGCGCGCGCTGGATCGTTGCGAACGCATCGCCCGGATAGTCCGTCAGATTGGCGTCGGCCGGCCGCTCGTCCTTGGCCTCTGTGAACTCCGGCGGCTCGTCGAGATCGGTCGAGACGTCGTTGATCGGCGGCCACTTGAAACTCATGGCCCAGACGCCGGCGGGAATGGCGAGCAGCCCCAGCGCGACGATCGCCCCGCAGAACACGCGCGCCGCGCCCTGCCGTCCCGTCACCCAGATATCGAGCCCGGCGACGAATGCCATCAGCAGCGAAAGGCCCGCGCAGAAAATGACGATGTAGGCGATCGTCAACGCGACGGGCGTGGGCAGCAAATGCAATCGGTGCAGGCCCGCCGTCACCAGCGCGGCGACGGCTGAGAAGAGCGCGATGCGGCTCGTCCACTTCGCGAGAAAAGACGGCGGCTGGCCGGCTGCGTAATAGATCCGCGTCGATTGATAACGGTCGCGGAGCCGCCGTTTCGGGCGGCGTTCGTCGATGCGGTCCGTTACCATTCGCGCCTCAAGTCAATCCTCACGCCTTAGCTTCATTGTGCCACAAGCCGCGCTTTTTGTGGTCGCTCAGGGATAGAGACGGGTTTTCTGCCAGGAGTCGCGCGGCGCGTCGCGGCGGAAGACGATGCGGTCGTGAAGCCTGAACGGACGGCTCATCCAGAATTCGATTTCGACCGGGAGAACGCGGAACCCCGACCAGTGGGCCGGGCGCGGAATGGCTTCTTCCGGAAACTTGGCTTCGTAATGATGGACCTTGGCTTCGAGCACGTCGCGCGACGATAGCGGCCGCGACTGATGCGAAGCCCAGGCGCCGATGCGGCTCAGCCGTGGCCGCGAGGCGTAATAGGCATCCGCCTCGCCATGCGAGACCAGCGACACGGGACCGCGAATGCGCACCTGCCGTTCGAGGCTCTTCCAATGGAACAGCAGACCGGCCTTCGGGTTTGCGAGCAGCTCGCGGCCCTTCGCGCTTTCGAAGTTCGTGTAGAAGACGAAGCCGCGATCGGCGCTGCCTGGCCCATCCAGTCCCTTCAGCAGCACCGTCCTCACGTTCGGCATTCCGCCCGCATCGACGGTCGCGAGCGCCATCGCGTTCGGATCGTTCGGCTCGGACTTTTCTGCCTCCGACATCCAGGTCTCGAACAGCAGAAAAGGATCTTCGGCGGTCGAGAAATCAGGTGCCCTTTCGGGAGCCGAGGTCTGGGAAGTTCCGGTGTCACTCATGTTGCGTGCTCAACGCTGGATTTTCAGTCTCAATTGCAGATCGCGCGTTCAAATCGGTTTGCCAAGATGGCGGCGCGCCCCGTTACAGCACACGCCGCGACATATGTTCAGTCCCTTTTAACCATACTGAGGCAGACTCCCCCCATCGTCTTGTTGGGCGAGCGTCGCGTTCCGCCTGAGTTGAAAGTAAGCGTCATGTCCTCAAATGCGTCCCTATTCTCGACTGCCGCGGCCGGCGCAACGGCATTCGCGCTGGTTGCGGCGATTTTCTTACCTTACGGGTTTGCCTGGGGTGCGGACCAGCCCCTCGCATCGGCCGCCTGCCCGAAACCCAGCGCCCTCGACGACAAAACGAAACTCACCAGCGTCAAGGTCGCGCTTGACCGGGATGACGAATATGCGGCGCTCGAAAGCGTGCAATTCGCCCTGACGGAAGTTGCCGACGGCTCGAGCTATGTCTGGCACCGCGCGCACGGACGCCTCTCCGGCATCGTCAAGCCCGTCTCATCGTTCAAGGACACGCGCGGCAGCGTCTGCCGCCATGCGGTCGTCTCGCTGACCGGCGTCGACACGACGAAGGAGACCGAAATCGTCGCCTGCCGTTTGCCGACGGGCATCTGGCAACTTGAATCCTGAATTTCCCCAAACTTCGAATACCGATCCTCCCAAACGAGAAAGAAAAAGGCGGCGCAAGCTGCCTTTTTTAATTGCGCCGGCGACTCCGCTGCGCGGAGCCGGCCGCCGGCGCGGGCTTGGGGTGGCGTTGGTGCTCGCAACTTAAGCGGAGCTTGGGCGTTGGCTTGTTATCAACAGGTTATTCCAGTTCGCTCACAGCGCGAAGCTGCATGGATTTCGGGAATCACGGCTCATTACCCCAAATTGGGGGATACCAATGCTGGCATTCACATCGATACTATTCACGGCATTCGCTGCGTTCGCTGGCGCACCGATATGGGCAGCGCTGCTTGGAGCCGCGGCTCTCTTTTCAGTTTCGCTCCGTGAGCAGCGCAAATTCGCAGCTCGGTTTACGAACCTCGGCCTATCGCAAATGCTGACGATGGCCCACTGGCAAAGTGCAGGGCATGCGGTATTGGCGAGCGGAGCGGCGTTTGCAATAGGCTTTGCTAGCCGTTGGGCTTTGCAAATCTAGTTAGCCAATTATTAGAGGGGCCTACGGGTGGTGGCACCTCATCCTGCTGCGACGGGGTGTCAACGGAGGCGCTCTGCGAGCGATTTATCTTTGCTATCGCAGCATTGACTCGTCCAAGCCTTCGCGACCTGCGGGCATTGACCTAAAGCTTTGATAGATGGTCAAGGCGTTTTGAAAGCAGGTATTCGCTGCGGGTAGAAACCCGAGCTTCACTCTAACATTTCCCCGATGCTCAAAAGTGAGAGCGCGTTCCAATGCTTCTGACGGGGGAAGTACCGCAAGTGCATTCCCGAGCGCAGCGTTTGCATTGGCATTCGCTGGCGAAGGTAGAGTTTCGAAAGCGGTAGCCTGCAAACGGTATGCACGGGCAAGCGAAACCCCACCGTCCGCTTGGCGCAATGCAATCAGCTCATTGAAGCGTGACAGCGCGCCTGCGGGATTTGCTAGTTCGAGCAGCATCATCCCGGCGTATTCGATTGCATCAACATCACCACTATTGATCTCAATTGCTGAATTAAAATGCTCAAGCGCTGCCTCTCGCGAAGCGCGTCGTCCTTCCGGATCTTGTAAGTTTCTTGAGGCTTCCTTTGCGCCCAGCAAGAGGTGAGCAAGCGCTTGCCGACTTTTGAATTCTTCCAGTTGCTTCTGCGCAAGGCGAGCTTGATTGGAACTGATGACGATAGCTCCGTGCAAGTCGTTGACAGCCGCAGCTCCGAAGCCCCAACTCATTTTGCGAAGCGATCTGCTGACAGAGCGAGAGTCAAAAGTGGGCTCGTCGAGCGCCCTAGCCGGTGAAGGACAACGAAACAGACCCGCAACGGACTCTCTCGACTCCTGCAAGCGCTTCTCTTGCCGCCCCAAGAATTCGTCCATCCTGTCCAAGAGACGATATCCCGAGCTGCGCCATTTAATGAACACTCCGTAGGCCGCCGGAAAGATCGGAATGAGAAAGCTCAATATTTTGGGGGCCTGAATTCCTTGAAAAAACGTCTCCGCGACGTGCGACCATTGCTCAAAAACCGAATGCAAAAGTTCCTCGAACATATTTACGCCCCCCAAACGCAACAACGCGACCCCACCCAATTCCGTTAACTTCTCTCAGAGCAGATCATCTGTACAGCCCCCATTCCTCCTTTTCCAAATTGCAATTCCCCCCACTCAAAAAAACTTATCCCCGCTCTCGCCTCCTCACGCATAATCGCGTCGCCCATCCGGCGAAGGGTTCGTGCGCAAGGCGTTGCGTCGGGCTCGGGTGGGGCAGCCCGACCCGGGGCGTGACGCGCGCTTCCGGACAAGGCGATCGGCAAGGTTCGCACAGGGTGAGAAGCCTGTGTGCGGAGCATCCCGCTGACGTAAAGTGACCCTGCTCGAGACCCTGTTCTCGGTCTGTCACGGAGCGGATCGGTTCCGAGACTTCATTGCTGCACGACCCAGCCGCGGAACCCGTCCGCTTCGTGCTTATTGATTGCGCACACGGCTCCGCTTTCGCGGAGCCGGCCGCCGGTGCGGAAGAGATCAGTGGCGAGACGAGGCGTGGAAGCTCGGGACGAAGTGATGGCCGGCGCGGCCGCCAGTGACTGCGTTCGCGATGACGGTGCCCAAAACGGTGACGATGACGCCTATGACGATCTGCGAGAACCAACCCTGCATGGCCCGACGATGCCCCGCTCCAAACGGCCGAAAATCGAATTGCTGCGCCGGTGTTGGACCGGCGGCGACCATCTTTCCGTCGCACGGCTTCCGGCGCTTTTGCACGGCTGCGAGGCGGCGGAATTCAGGCGCTCGAACTGGAGCGTTCGCCTCATACGTCGCCCGCGACACCCCGCTTGTCATCCCGGGCGAGCGCTTGCGAGACCCGGGACCCAGCCGGCAGGGATGGCTATGGCTGCAGCGAGCCCCGCCCACCGCCGTCATGCCGGCGAAGGCCGGCACCCAGACAAGCCTCAACAAAACGTCAGAGGCGGGCCGTTCCGTGGGGACAGCACATGCGAGTGCGCTGCACGTTGCCTGGATCCCGGCCTGCGCCGGGATGACGAGAATTGTTACGGAGATGGGCTTCCTGCTGTCATCCCGGGCGAGCGCTTGCTCTCCCCCACCGCCGTCATGCCGGCGAAGGCCGGCACCCAGACAAGCCTCAACAAAACGTCAGACGCGGGTCGCTCCGTGGGGACAGCACATGCGAGTGCGCTTCACGTTGCCTGGATCCCAGCCTGCGCCGGGATGACGAGAGTTGCTGCTGTCCGCCCGAACTTGTCGTTCCCGTGCTGGACGCAGTGGAGGCCGAGACATTCGTGCCACTCCTCCCTTCATTCGCACGACGATGGGTTGCATAAGTTGGGGCGAGGTTGCAGAACGAGACAAGAACGTGTAGCGTACATACACGATTTGTACCGTCATCCTGCGGGTGGCCGTTCGGTGGTCAGCGTTTCGGCCAGCGGCGCTCGCACAGCCATGGAAGGCTTGAGACGAAACGCGATGCTCACCGAGAAACAGAAAGACCTCCTGCTTTTCATCCACGCGCGCATGCAAGAACGCGGCGTGCCCCCCTCGTTCGATGAAATGAAGGACGCGCTGGATCTGAGGTCGAAGTCCGGCATTCACCGGCTCATCACGGCTCTCGTGGAGCGCGGGTTCATCCGCCGTCTGCCGCACCGGGCGCGGGCCATCGAAGTCATCAAGCTTCCGGACAATCAAAGCGCGGGGGCAGGCGCCTCCGTTTCCTCGATCGCGCCGCAGCGCGGTTTCCAGCCGAGCGTGATCGAAGGCTCCGGGCCGCGTGCGAGCGTTTCGCCACCGCCGCCGTCGCACGTCATCGACGCGCGGACGGTCTCGATCCCGGTCATGGGCCGGATCGCGGCCGGTACGCCGATCAGCGCCATTCAGAACCACACCCACGACATCGCCGTGCCGCCCGACATTTTAACGAACGGCGAGCATTTCGCCCTGGAAGTGAAGGGCGATTCGATGATCGAGGCGGGTATCCATGACGGCGATACCGTCATCATCCGCCGCTGCAACAACGCGGAGAACGGCGACATCATCGTCGCGCTCGTCGAGGGCGAGGAAGCGACGCTGAAGCGGCTGCGCAAGAAGGGGTCGACGATCGCGCTCGAGGCGGCCAATCCGGAATTCAAGACGCGCATTTTCGGGCCGGATCAGATCGACATTCAGGGGCGGCTCGTCGGGCTGCTCAGGCGTTACTGAGGCTGGCGCTACTGGGCGTCGCTGGCGGCAGACGCGTCAGCGGACGCGTCGTCGAGCCAGTCGTTCGCGGGTTCGGGCCCCTCGCCCGGGTCGTCTTCGGCCAGGGTTCGGGGATCTGATTCCGGGTTTTCGGTCGCGCGTGCCACTGCGGGCGGGGGTGCCCCTCCCCCCGGCGTCTCCACGATGCGCGGCTTCGGCAATCCAAGCGACTTGCGCTCCGGCATCACGCTCCACGGCCGCTCGCCGCGATGGGCGGCGACCGTTTCGAGGCGCACGCGCGGTTCCGGGCTATCATCGGTCCGGTCGACGTAGAGCGCATAAGCGCCGTTTCGCCACCGGTCGAAGACATCGATGATGGTTCGCGGGACGCTGCAGTCCTCCGGCTTCGGGTCATTGATGACCAGCACGTCGGCATTCAGACAATCGTCGGTGATGGCCGCGGGATGGTTCGCAACGGCGACGGTTGCGCCTTTGACATGGGCGATACATCCAGCCGCATCGCAGGTGAATGCGTCACCGCTTTGCGCATCGCGCGCGGTCCGGCCATCGCCGTCATATTCGAGCCAGCGGTCGAGATCGTATTTCGAGCCTTTGTTCGGCAGCGCGGAGAGCTTTCCGGAGGTGTCGCGCACGGCGATCAGACCTTTCTGGCCGATCAGGATATCGGGCCGCGGCATCCACGGCGCGAGGAGCAGACCAAGAACCACGAGAGCCGCGCCTAAAAGCCGAATGCGCGTCTGCCAAAGCGAAAGCCAGATTCCGCCAGCGAGCATCAGGGCGAAGGCGAGCGCCGGAATTTCCGGAATGTGGCCGACGGCGCCCGGCAATGCGCCAACCTTGTTCGCGCACCAGGCCATGCCTTCAATGCCCCAGCCCATCGGCTTCAGTCCAAGCCATTCAAGCCCGAACGGTATCAGCACCATCGCCAGCAGCGCCGACGGCATGACGATGATGTTGCAGATCGGAATGGCGATCATATTGCCGAGCACGGCATATTGCTGGCTCTGGTGGAAGTTGTAGGCGGCGAACGGCGCGACGGCCACGCTCGCGATGAGGGTCGAGGCAATAATCTCGCCGAAGAACTTCACGACCTTCAGCACCGGATGCGGGCGCGACTGACGTCCGAGGAAATTGCTCAAGGTTTCGTGCGATGCGATCAGCGCCGTGACGGCGGCAAACGACATTTGGAAGCCAGCGTCCAGCAGGCTTTCGGGATAAACGATGAGGATCAGAAAAGCCGCGAGCGCGACGTTTCGCAATGCCAACGCGGGGCGATCGAGAAGCACGGCTCCGAATATGATCAGGATCATCAGCGCCGAACGGACGGTCGCGAACTGTCCGCCGGAAATTGCAAGATAGGCGATGGCACTCAGTATTCCCAATGCGGCGGCGATCTTCTTGATCGGCAGCGTCAATGCGATCAGCGGGACGGCGGCGAGCATGAGACGGACCGAATAGAACACGGCGCCAGCTGCAATCACCATGTGCAGGCCGGAAATCGACAGGATGTGAAAGAGGCCGGAATTCTTGAAGGCGTTGTTCGTCGCAGCGGTGATGCCGCCGCGTTCTCCGGTTATCAGCGCAAGCGCGATCTCGCCGGTTTCTCCCGGCAACGCTTGGCGAATGCGCGCGGCAATTCCCTGGCGGACGCTTTCGATCGTCTGACGATACCACTGCGAAAGCGAGCCGGACTCTTCATGCCCCTCGATGACGGGCGCGGCGAATGCGTATCCGACCGCGCCGACAGAATCGAACCAAGCGGTGCGGGCATAATCGAAGCCACCCGGAAGCGGAGGCTTCGCAGGCGGCGACAGGTTCGCTTTGATGCGAATGCGATCTCCGGGCGCCGCGGGCGAACGCGCGGACATCGTCCGGATGCGAATGACGGCCGGCGTTTGATCGGCTGTCAGGCCTGCGATGGTCGGCTTCCTGATTGTGAGCCGTTGGCCGCGCGGGATCTTTGCTTCGACCATCGTCACGGTGCCGGTGATCTCGACGCCATGCAGGGCCTTGGTCAGGACTGGGGCGCGGACGGCTTCGACACGCAGCTTTGCAATTGCAAAGCCCGCTCCCGCCAATACAAAAGCGGTCGTCATGGCTGCGGCCAGTGTTCCCGCTCGGACCGTCAAACGCAGGATGAGCGCCAGCAGGAGGGGCGCGAATGCCATGATCGTCGGCGGTTCGACGGAAAGTGAGAAATAGGCCGCAATCCCGGCGCCGAGGCAAACCGGAGCCCAAAGAAAAAAGCTTTCCCGTTCGGCGTCGAACAGAAGCGCGGCGCGGCTGAGGCCACGCTCCGGTTGCGCCGGAAATCCGATCTCTAGCCCAGCCGCTTCGACCGACATGCCCCCTGCCCGTTGCAAGCCAAGGCCGGAATTTCCGCCCTCTTAACTTGTCCCACCTCACATGCTACGAGCGGAGCCTCATTCCCTCAATGGCAGGCGAGCAAAAAGGTCAATGTCCGAGACCGTTACACCGAGTGCGCCCATCGTGCGATTTGCACCCTCTCCGACAGGGTATCTGCATATCGGAGGCGCGCGCACGGCGCTCTTCAACTGGCTTTACGCGCGCGGCCGCGGTGGACGCTTTCTGCTGCGTATTGAAGATACGGATCGCGAGCGCAACAACGAGGCGGCGGTCGCGGCCATCCTCGACGGCATCAAATGGCTCGGGCTCGACTGGGACGGCGACGTCGTCTCGCAGTTTTCGCGCGCGGATCGCCATCGCGAGGTTGCAAACGAACTGCTCGCCCGCGGCGCCGCCTATTACTGCTATTCGTCGCCCGCCGAGATCGATGCCGCGCGCGAGAAGGCAAAGGCCGAGGGGCGTCCGCAGATCTTCCTTTCGCCCTGGCGCGACCGCGATCCGAAGGATGCGCCGAAAGACTTGAAGCCAGCGGTTCGCCTCAAGGCGCCGCGCGAGGGCGAGACGATCGTCAACGATCATGTGCAGGGGCGCGTCGCATTCCCGAACAAGGATCTCGACGATCTGATCATTCTGAGATCCGACGGCAATCCCACGTACAATCTCGCCGTCGTCGTCGACGATCATGACATGGAGATCACGCACGTCATCCGCGGCGCCGATCATCTGACGAACGCGGCGCGGCAGACGCAGATCTATCAGGGCATGGGTTGGCACGTTCCGGAATTTGCGCACGTGCCGCTCATTCATGGCGCGGACGGCGCGAAGCTTTCGAAGCGTCACGGCGCGCAGGGCGTCGAAGAATATCGCGACATGGGCTATTTGCCGGTCGCTCTGCGCAATTATCTCGTGCGCCTCGGCTGGAGCCACGGCGACGACGAGATCATTTCGACGGACGATCTCATCCGCTGGTTCGACATCGACGGCATCAACAAGAGCCCGGCGCGGCTCGACTTCAAGAAGCTCGATGATTTGAACGGGCACTACATTCGCGCCGCTCAAGACGAGGAACTCGAAGCGCACGTGCGCGGAATGTTGCCTCATCTGAATTTTCAGGCGCTGGCTGAGCTGCCTCCTGATCCGAAAGCGCCGCCGCGTCCGGACATTGCGCTCGCGCGCGAAGTGCTGCGGCAGCTGCCTGCGGTCTTGTCAGGCAAGCTTCTCGCGGATCTCTTCGCCGCCAAGGGATGGGGGAATTTCACAGCGGCAATTCCGTCGCTCAAAGAGCGGTCGAAGACTCTCGCGGAACTCGTTGGCGGCGCATTGTTCATCGTTGCCGAGCGGCCGCTGAAGCTCGAGGACAAGGCCGCAAAACTGCTCGGGCCGGAAGGCCGCGCGTCGAACTCCGATGTTCTCAAACTCTTGTCGGAGGTTCCGGAGACTGAATGGTCCGCGGCGTTCTTGGAGGCCAAAGTCAAAGCCTTTGCCGAAGAGAAGGGTTTGAAGCTCGGCAACGTCGCACAGCCGCTTCGCGCGGCGCTCACGGGGCGCGCGGTTTCGCCACCCGTGTTCAACGTGCTCGAGGTGCTAGGACGCGAGGAAAGCCTGGGCCGGATTGCGGATGCTGCCGGATAGCTGGGCAATTGGCGTCTTAACGGTCTCTTGCCGCACCGCAAAATATCCGTTAAATCCTTCAATAGCCGATTGCTTTTGTGAAGGCCGCCAAACGTTCTCCGGGCCGCCGACATCCGGCCGTTAACCGGAGAGTGCGATAAGTTACTTCAGGCATCGGTCGTGTCTTCCGGGGCGAGGTGGCGAGCATGAACATTTACGACAAAGCTGCAAAGGGCGCGACGAAGCCCAGTGCGACGTTGACTGTCGATAACAAGCAGGTTCAGCTTTCGGTGCGTTCCGGCACCATCGGGCCTGACGTCATCGACGTCGCCAGCCTGTATAAAGAAACCGGCTGCTTCACGTACGATCCGGGCTTCACGTCGACGGCGAACTGCAAGAGTTCGATCACCTATATCGATGGTGATAAGGGCGAATTGCTGTATCGCGGATATCCGATCGATCAGCTCGCGGAAAATACGAATTTCTTGGCGGTCTGCTACCTGCTGCTTTACGGCGAGCTGCCGACGAACGGCGAGTTCATCAATTTCCGGAAGACGATCACGAACCACACGATGGTTCACGAGCAGATGACGCGCTTTTTCACGGGCTACCGGCGTGACGCGCATCCGATGGCGGTCATGGTCGGGACGGTCGGCGCATTGTCGTCGTTCTATCACGACTCGACCGACATCAACGATACGACGCAGCGCGAGGTCGCGAGCCAGCGCATGATCGCCAAGATGCCGACGATCGCGGCAATGGCCTACAAATATTCGATGGGGCAGCCCTTCATCTATCCGCGCAACGATCTCGATTACACATCGAACTTCCTGCAGATGTGCTTTGCGGTGCCGTGCGAGCCCTACATCGTCAATCCGATCATCTCGCGTGCGTTGGATCGCATTTTCATCCTGCATGCCGATCACGAGCAGAACGCCTCCACCTCGACGGTGCGTCTGGCGGGTTCGTCGGGTGCCAATCCGTTCGCGTGCATCTCGGCCGGCATCGCCTGCCTATGGGGCCCCGCGCATGGCGGCGCCAACGAAGCTGCGCTCAACATGCTGAAAGAGATCGGCACGGTCGATCGCGTCCCCGAATTCGTGAAGAAGGCGAAGGACAAGTCGTCCGGCTTCCGGCTGATGGGCTTCGGCCATCGCGTGTACAAGAACTACGATCCGCGCGCCAAGGTGATGCAGAAGACCTGTCACGAGGTTCTCGATGCACTCGGCCACGGCGACGATCCTTTGCTCAAGGTCGCGTTGGAGCTCGAGCGCATCGCGCTTCAGGACGAGTACTTCATCGAGAAGAAGCTTTATCCGAACATCGACTTCTATTCCGGCATCACGCTTCGGGCGATGGGCTTCCCCGTCGACATGTTCACCGTGCTGTTCGCGGTCGCGCGCACGGTCGGCTGGATCGCGCAGTGGAAGGAAATGATCGAGGATCCGGAGCAGCGCATCGGCCGTCCGAGGCAGCTCTACATCGGGCCGGCGCGCCGCGATTTCCCGGCAGGCTGATCCGCAACAACCGACAACACGACAGCTGCCGCCGCCTCGCTTGGACTCGAGGCGGCGAGGCGAAGCTTTTCTGGCGCTAGGCTCAAGCCGGCGAGTTGCGCGGAGCGGGCAACGGTATCGCTCAGAAGCGGCGCGATGGCGTTTGCCAGATTTTCGGCCGTGCAGGCTTCCTGCAAATATTCCGGATAGACGTTCTTGCCGATGACGAGGTTCGCCAAGACGACGCTCGGCACCTTCAGCAGGAAGCGCAAGTTCGCCATCACCTTATCGACCTTGTAGGCAACGACCGAGGGCGTTCCGGCGAGTGCAAGTTCGAGGGTCACGGTGCCAGATGCCGCGAGCGCGGCTCGTGCGAGACGCATGGCGGCGTATTTGTCGTTCGTCGCCGATGCATCGATGATGTGCGGCTTAGGCGTCCATGCTTCTGTTTTCGCGGCGACGCGATCGCGCAGATGGCGGACGGCCGGGATGATGACTTCAATCGGTCCCTTCGACGACGCAACGCGCGCGACCGCTTCGCCGAACACGTCGATTAGTCGTTCGACTTCTGAAGTGCGGCTGCCAGGGAGAACGAGCAAGACCGGGCGGTCAGGTGCGATACCGAGGCGAGACGCCAGGCCGTTCGCGTCGGCATTCTGAATGTCGTCGAGCTTTTCGATCAGCGGATGACCGACATACGTGCACGGCGGTCCGCCGAGACGCGCATGCGCTTCCGGCTCGAACGGCAGCAGCGCCAGGATGTGATCGACGTAAGGCCGCATTTTCTTGGCGCGGCCAGGACGCCAAGCCCAAACGCTGGGGCTCACATAATCGACGATTGTGATGTTCGGCGCGCGCTTCCTGATGCGCTTCGCGATCGGGTGGGTGAACTCGGGGCTGTCGATGATGACCACAACATCGGGCGCAAACGCGATCGCCGCATCGACGGTCTGATAGACGCGGCGGACGATGCGCGGCAGCTTCGGCAGTATGGACATTGGCCCCATGACGGCCACGTCTTCGATGGGGAAAAGCGAACGGAACCCCTGCTCCTCCATTTCCTCTCCGCCGACACCCGAGAAGGCGATCGGGTCGGGATGCTGCTTCTTCAGCGCGCCGATCAGCTTGGCGCCGAGCGCATCGCCTGAGTGTTCACCGGCGATGAGGAATATTTTCAACGGCTTCGGTCCTGATCCCGGTTGTGAAGAGGCGACGAACATCGCGGAACTGTTTGCCAACCGGATGACACTTGAAGATGTCTCGAGACCCGCCGCGTCGCCGGTGATCGCAATACCGCTGAGGTCGGCGTTCTCGCCTGCGCGAATGAGCGCTTCGTCGAGCGGGTACTTTTCGCCGACGACCAGGATGCCGCGACGGCGCTTTTTCTTGCCGCGCAGGATTCTCACGCGTTCGACGACCGATGCGGGGTCTTCTGAGTTGCCGACGGCGAGGATGCGTCCGCCGTCAATGACGACAGCCGAGCTGTCGCCAAACGATGACAAGGCGGAAAGAACGCCAGCGGCGCGTGCGATGTCCTTTTCGGCGGAAGGATTGACCGGGAGATCGCCCAGAGCGTGCGTTCGGATATCTGGGATGCCTGTCGTATCGCGTTTCCCCTCTCCCGCTTTTATGCCCGTGATGAAGAGGCCTCGCTCGTCGGCGCGCGCGATCATCTCTGAGCGGTTCGCGGCGAGCACGTGATCGGCCATCACGGCGATGCCGCTGAGGCCAGCAGCTTCGACACCCACGATCGTGTTCGGGCCAATGGCCGGGAGATCGACGCGAAGATCCTGACCGGGCTTCGGGCGCTTGACGAGCACACCGTAGCGTTCGTTGTCGCCTCGCGCCCGGCGCGCTTCAGCGACGCGCTTCAGCATGCGATCCGTGCCTTCGGCGCCTTCGATCGCTTCGATGTGGCCGCGGCTGACGACGGCCGCCTGGCCGATGTCGTAGCGTCCAAGCGCGGCAACGAGATCGAAGCCGCGCGCAATGTCCGCGGCATTCTCCGGCGAGGCCGCGGCTCTCGTCAGGTTGCCTTCGCCGACGAGCAGTTCGGGTGCCACGTCCTCGACGCCGACGATGTGCAGGCCGAGCGCTTCGAATTGCGCGAGGACGCCGCGCAGCACGGCGTCGTCGCCGCCTGCTTTCAACAATTTCACGACCGCCGGGGCGAGCCGCAGAAATGCGAGATCTGGACGCGCGGTCCGAAACGATGGGCGCCGATAGCCGCCGAGCAGCAGCGCGTGACTGATGCCTGCACGCCGGAATGCCGCCATCGCGCGTCCGGGCTGAGCCCAATTGACGAGCGTATGCTGGAACTTCGCGAGCGCGGGATCGGCCGCGCCCTCGACCATGACGACGTGAACTTCGCCGCCGCGGCGCGTGACACTTTCCGCGACTTCAAGAGGAAGCGAGCCGGCTCCAGCGATGATCCCGATGCGCTTCATCGGACCGTCCATGGGCGGTTTCAGCTCTCTTCGCCGTTCTTCGGCGTGCACAGCGAACGCTTGCCGCCCTGGCGGATGAACGCGAGGATTTCCTGCACGGACGCGTGACCGGCGAACTCTTCAGCGACATCTTCCATGCGCTCGACGAGCGTACCTTCAGCAGCGAAGAGCAGCCGGTAGGCGCGGCGGAGATCGTGAATGTCGGTGCGGGAAAAGCCGCGCCGCTGCAGGCCGACGATGTTGAGGCCCGAGAGGTAGGCGCGATTGCCGAGCGCCATGCCGTACGGAATGAGATCGTTTTCGAGGCCCGACATGCCGCCGACGAAAGCGTGATGGCCAACGCGCGCATACTGAATGACGGCAGCGCCGCCGCCGATGATCGCGAAATCACCGACGTTGCAATGACCGGCGAGCATGACGTTGTTGGAGAAGATCACGCCGTTGCCGACGCGGCAATCGTGGCCGACGTGGCTGTTCGCCAGAAAGGCGCAGCCGTCGCCAACAACCGTCACCGAGCCGCCGCCTGCGGTGCCGGGATTCATCGTCACGCCTTCGCGGATGATGCAATCCGAGCCGATCGAGAGCGAGCAAGGCTCGCCCTTGTATTTCAGATCCTGCGGTTGGTGGCCGATCGACGCGAACGGAAAAATGCGCGTGCCGGCGCCGATGTCAGTCGTTCCGGCGACGACGACATGGCTCACCAGTTCGACGCGCTCGCCGAGCGTCACGTCGCGACCGACGACGCAGAAGGGTCCGACTTTTACGCCGGCGGCCAGCTTAGCCCCGTCTTCGACGACGGCCGTCGGATGGACTTCCACTTCAGCCATTTTGGCTCGCAAATGCGCGCGCATCGGCCGTGTCCGCCAGCATGGCGCTGATTTCGGCCTCGGCCACGGTCTTGCCGTTGACCTTCGCTTCGCACTTGAAGCGCCAGACGCGGCCGCGGTTGCGGACCTTGCGCACGTGGTAGTGGAGCTGGTCGCCCGGCAGCACCGGCTTGCGGAACTTGGCGTTGTCGATGCCCATGAAATAGACGAGCTCGGCCTTGTAGTCGTGGCCGACGTTCGAGACGCAAAGCGCGCCCGCCGTCTGGGCGAGACCTTCGATGATGAGCACGCCCGGCATCACGGGAAACTGGGGAAAGTGTCCCTGGAAGAACGGCTCGTTGATGGTGACGTTCTTCACGCCGACGCAGCTCTCGTCCGCGTCCATATCGTACATCCGATCGACCAGAAGGAACGGATAGCGATGCGGCAGCAGCTTCATCACGCGGTTGATGTCCGCGGTGCCGAGAGTTTTAACCGCCGTAGCCTTGCCTTCCATAGTCGTGTGCTCCAAAAAAATTACGCTCGAAAGAAGAGCCCGCCGGCTGTCAGCCTTCCTCAGGCTCCGGCGCCCCGTCCTCATAGCTGTCTTTATCGCGCGCGACGAGCCGCTTGATCATGGCTTGTTCACGTGCGGATTCACGCAGGGGTTTCGCCGGGGTGCCGAAATAGCGGGCGCCCGGCGGCACGTCATGCGTCGGATGGGACGCCCCGCCGACTTGTGCGCCGCTGCCGATCTTGATGTGGCCGACAGTTCCGGATTGGCCGCCCATGACGACGAAATCGCCTAGTTCGGTCGAGCCTGAGATGCCGCACATCGAAACGATCACGCAGTGGCGACCGATGATGACGTTGTGCCCGATCTGGACGAGATTATCAATTTTAGTGCCCTCGCCGATAAGCGTATCCTTAAGGGCACCCCGATCTATGGTTGTATTTGCTCCAATTTCGACGTCATCTTGGATAACCACCCGGCCGATTTGAGGCACTTTCAGGTGCCCTGACCGGCCCATGGCGAAGCCGAAGCCATCCTGACCGATCCGGACACCGGAATGGATGATGACCCGATCGCCCACAAGTGCGTGGGTTACGGTTGCGAGGGCACCGATAAAGCAATCGCGTCCGATCGTTACGCGCGCGCCGACGACGGCGCCTGCGGCAATACGGGTTCCGGCGCCGATTTGCGCCTCCCGGCCGATAATCGCGCCGGGTTCGATCAGTACTCCCGGCTCGAGCTTGGCCGTTGGATCGATCGGCGCGGCGCCTGCGCTCGCCACCATCGGCTGCATGGCATCGGGATAGAACAGCGCCAGGGCGCGGGCGAAGCCGTGATAGGGCTGCTTGGTGATGAGCGCGGTCGTTCCGGCCGGAACGCGGTCCGCGAGTGTGGGGACGACAAGGCAGGCACCGGCCTTCGTCGCATCGAGCTGCGAAAGATATTTCCGGTTGTCGATGAATGAGATGTGACTTGGACCCGCTTCGTGCAGTGGACGCACGTCATCGATTTTGACGGTCGCGTCAGCGCCGCTCAGGATCTCCGCGCCTGCCGCCACTGCCACTTCAGAGAGTGCATAAGGCCCGGCGCGTTCAAAGAATCCGGGATGCTCCATTACGCCGCCTCCGGTCGCCGCGGTTTCAGATCTAACGGTGTTTAAGGGGTTGAATGAACGACGGGAAGGACGTTGGCAAGTGCCTGACGGAAATAGACCATTCCAACAGGTGATAACCCAATGAAAAAGAGCGGCGCTTGGGGCGCCGCTCTTTGATTTTTCAAACCGTCAGGCCGATCGGCTCAGACTTAGAACTTCGTCTGTGCGCCGAAGCGGAAGAACTGAGTCTCGTCGTAGGCCTGCTTCGTCAGGACCTTCGCGAAGTCCATGCGCAGCGGACCGACCGGCGAGTTCCACATCAAGCTGCCGCCGACCGACGAACGGACAGAGTCGCTGTCGCCCAAGATACTCGGATCGTTGCCCAACGCTTTCTTTGCGCCACCCGTTGCATCCCACAGCGAACCGGCGTCGGCGAAGACAGCGGCGCTGATGCCCAGGTCGTCAGGCACGTAGGGGATCGGGAAGCGGACTTCGGCAGTCGCCGCCCAGTACTTCTGGCCACCCAGCGCGTCTTTGTTAGCCGAGCTCAAGTCGCGCGGACCATAACCCGAGCGGTCGAAGCCGCGGACCGTTTCGCCACCCTTGAAGTAGGCGTCGAGCAGTCGAACATCCTCACCGCCCCAACCCTGGATCATACCGCCGACGCCACGGGCGACGAAGGTGATCTTGTCGGTGATCGGGTAGTAGAAGCGACCTTCCGCATTGACGCGCCAGTATTGAGCGTCGCCGCCAAGGCCCGCGAAGTCGTTGGCGACTTCGATGTAATAGCCCTTGTTCGGGTTCTGCGCATTGTTGCGCTTGTCGTAGCTGATCGTGGTGCCGACCAGCGACGTCCAGTAACCTGAATTACTGCAAGTCACTTTGCTCGGATCGGGATTGGTGTTGCCGCAAGCTTCCTTGATCGCAAGCGAAGCATCGTCCTGGACGTTGAAGATTTCGTCACGCGAGATCGAGTACGCCGTCTGCATCCAGAGGTTTTCGGCGATCGGGAAGCCGAGACGGACCTGACCGCCCATCTTCTTCTGTTCGAAACCCGATTGTTGCGTGTAGTCGAGCTGCTTGTAGAAGAGGTCGAAACCAGCCGCCAAGTTGCGGTCGAGGAAGCGCGGTTCGGTGAACGAGAAGTCCACCTGCATGCGCTCGAACGAGCCTGCGAGTTTCAGTCGAACGAACTGGCCGTTACCGAACAGGTTGCGCTCGGTGATCGACACGTCGCCGATCACGCCTTCACTCGTCGAGTAGCCGGCGCCGAACGAGAGTTCACCCGTCGACTGTTCTTCAACAACCACGTCGAGCACGACGCGATCAGGTGCCGATCCAGGACGCCGCTTGATGTCGACGTTCTTGAAGAGACCCAGTCCCTGCAGGCGCTTTTTGGCGCGATCGACCATCAGCGTGTTGAAGGCGTCGCCTTCAGCCAAGCGGAATTCGCGACGGATCACGAAGTCCTTGGTACGCGTGTTGCCGATGATGTTGATGCGCTCGATGTAAACGCGCGGGCCTTCGTCGACGACGTAGGTGATGGCGATCGTGCGGCTTGCAGCATCCGGGATCGGGCGCGGGCGAACGCGGGCGAACGCATAACCCTGGTCGGCGATGGTGAGTGTCAGCCTCTCTGCCGTCTTGTCGATTTGCGAAGCGTCATACGTCGTGCCGGCCTGCGTCAGCAGATCGCCCGTGAACGAGCTGCCATCTACGCCCGGCAGTGAGCTTTCGATGTTGATCGCGCCAAAGGTATAGGGCTGGCCCTCGTCGATCGCGAACGTGATGAGGAAGCCCGAACCATCGGGATCGATCTCAGCGTTCGCTGCCGTGACGGACGCGTCGGGATAGCCGTTCTTGAGATAGTACTGACGGATGAGCTCGCGATCGAGGTTCATACGGTCAGGGTCGTAAACTGACGTGCCCTTAAGGAAGTCGAACCAGCCGGCCTGCGTCGTCGAGATGATGTCGCGAAGCTGGCTGTCAGAGAATGCGTGGTTGCCCACGAAGTTGATGCCCTTGACCTTCGTCGCTGCGCCTTCGTCGATTTCGAAGACGAGGTTGACGCGATCTTGCTCGAGCTGAATGATTTTCGGTTCGACGCTGGCGGCAAAGCGGCCCTGCCTGCGATAGACGTCGAGAATGCGCTGAACGTCCCCTTGAGCCTTGGCGCGCGTGAAGACCGAGCGCGGCTTCAACTGGACTTCGCCGGTCAGGGTCGCCGTATCGACCTCGCTGTTGCCTTCGAAGGCAACCTGATTGATGACCGGGTTTTCTTTGACCGTGATGACGACGGTCGAGCCCTTGAAGTCCATCGAAACGTCGGCGAAGAGGCCGGTTCCGAACAGGGCTTTGATCGACGCATCGATCTTGGAGGCGTTGTATGCATCGCCCGCCCCGAACTGCAGGTACGAACGCACAGTTTCAGGTTCGACGCGCCGGTTACCGACGACTTCGATGTTTTTGATCACGCCTTGAGCTGATGCAGGGCCCGATACCCAGGCTGCATCCCCCATCGCGACCACCGGCGAGAGAACTAAAAGCGCCAGAACGAGGCGCAGTCCCGCCAAGATGATCCTAAATTTCTGCATACGCGGAATTGCCCCCGTGTGCCGCCGACCCCCAAATTCACATGCGAGCTGTCGGCGGCAGCGTCACACTCATGCGTATTGTTATTCGTCGTGTTTTTATAGGCTTTTCGGTCGTTTCTTATGGTCGTGAAGGCTCTTAGTTCCCCGGCAGTCATACTCAGGACTTCAACTCGGCCCCCCGATTCGTCGCCCTAACATGCTGCGCACCATACCGCTTTTAACGATTCAGAAAGGCTCCGGGAAGTGGTAAGTTTACGTCACTCACGGAGGATTCGGCGTGGTGTCAGCCAGTTCCCGTCAATCGTCGCCAAACGTTCAAAATGTCGTTGAAATTCACGAAAACCATCAACATCATCAAGAGCGCCAAACCGACTTGAAAGCCCATTTGCTGAAGGCGTTCACTCGCCGGCTTCCTGCGGATTGCTTCGAAGGCGTAGAACATTAGGTGTCCGCCATCGAGAACGGGAATCGGCAAGAGATTCAGAAAGCCAATGTTTGCCGAAATGAAGGCGATCCAGCGCAGCATTGGCTCGATGCCGAGCTCGGCGACCTTGGCCGTCACCTCGGCCATCATGATCGGGCCGCCCATCTGCTCCGCCGACTGGCGGCGCGTGACGATGTCCCGAAGTCCGGCGAGCGTCTGCGTTAAATTGCCATAGGTTTCAGATACACCGAGCATTACCGCTTCCGGCAGGCTGACCTGAACAGTTTTTACCTTATCTGGGGATATCGCCCGCTGGATGCCGATCAGGCCGCGCCGGAACGTCCGGCCCATCGCGTCCTTCTGCTCGTCAACACTTGGGGTTGCATTGAGTACAAGGGTCTCGCTGCCGCGTTGTACGGTAAATTTGAGTTCCTCTCCGGCGCTCGAGCCGACGATGCGCTGGAGGTCGTCGAATTTGGCGATCTTCGTGCCGTCGATGGCGAGGATCATGTCGCCCGACTTGAAGCCTGCCTTCTCGGCCGGAGAATTGGCGACGACCGCATCGACGAGCGGCGGCAAAATATGCAGGCCGACAGTGGCGTTAAGTGCGGAGTACAGCACAATCGCGAGGAGGAAGTTGGCGATCGGTCCGGCCGCGACGACAGCCGCGCGCTTGCCGACCGACTTCGAGTGGAACGCTCCATCCTGCTCGGCTGGCGTCAGCTTCTTCTCGCCGCCGAATGAGGACGGGTTTTCGTCGTCGATGAATTTGACGTAGCCGCCGAGCGGTATCCAGGCAAAGCGCCAGCGCGTGCCGTGCTTGTCGTAAAACCCATATATTTCAGGGCCGAAGCCGATCGAGAAGGCCTTGACGGTAACGCCGCACCAGCGCGCGACGAGAAAATGGCCCAGCTCGTGGATGAATACGACGAGCGTCAGTACGAGCAGGAACATGATCCCGTATTGCCAGATCCCACCTGCGACCGACGTCAGAAAATCCATTTGAAAATCCCTTGCGTGCTGATTCGAACAGCAGGAAGCCCGACCTTAAGCGCGGGCGACCCTAATAACCACTGAGTTTGTCTTCCGACAGATAGCGAGCCAACTCGTCGACCGCCAGTATATCGTCCAGGGTTTCGGCAGGGCAAATCGCGCCCTTCCGCTCAGCCGCGTCGAGCGTTTCTTCGACGAGGGCGGCAATGTCCAAAAACTTGATCCTCCGCTCAAGGAAGGCCTTAACCGCGATTTCGTTGGCGGCGTTCAAAACGGCCGGGGCCGTGTCGCCTCGTCGCATCGCCGCCCGGGCGACGCGCAACGCCGGAAAACGGGTTTCGTCGGGCGGCTCGAAGGACAGCGTTGCGAGCCGGGCAAGATCGAGCTTCTCGGTCGGCGCGACCATGCGATCGGGCCAGGCGAGCGCGACGGCGATGGGCGTGCGCATGTCGGGTGCCGCCAACTGGGCCAGCACCGAGCCATCGACGTAGCTTACGAGGCAATGGACGATCGATTGGGGGTGGACGATGCAGTCGAGCGCATCCACCGAAATCGGGAAGAGGTGAAATGCCTCGATCAGCTCGAGACCTTTGTTCATCAGGCTGGCGCTGTCGATCGTGATCTTTGCGCCCATCGACCAGTTCGGGTGCTTCAGCGCCTGTTCGGGCGTTGCGGCCTGGATTTGCTCGTAGGTCCAGGTGCGGAACGGGCCGCCCGACGCCGTCAGGACGATCTTTTCGATGGACACTGGGTCGGCGCCTGCCAACGCCTGGAAAGCTGCAGAATGCTCGCTGTCCACGGGCAGCAGCTCGGCACCGGATTGAGCGATCGCGGCCGTGAAGACGTGTCCGGCCGAGACGAGGCACTCCTTGTTCGCGAGGGCTACGCGGGATCCCTGGGACGCCGCTGCGAATGTCGGCCGAAGCCCGGCCGCGCCGACGATTGCCGCCATGACGCAATCGGCCGGCTCGAGCGCCGCTTCGACGAGCGCCGAGGCGCCGCCAGCTGTTCTGATGCCAGTTCCGGCCAGCGCTTCCCTGAGCTCGCTCAAGCGGCTCTCGTCGCCAATCACAGCCAGCTTCGCCTTATGCTTGCGAGCAATGGCGGCGAGATCCTGAGCGTTCGATTGTGCCGTCACCGCGACGATCTCGAAGCGGCCCGGGCTGCGCGAGACGAGATCAAGCGTGCTCGTTCCGATAGAGCCCGTCGCGCCGAGAACGGTGAGGCGCATCGGCCGGGATGCGTCCGCAGGTCCAGGGCGCGCAGCAGACGCTCGCCCAGTCAACTGAGAAGGAACGCTCGCTGTCACTGCCATTCTTCTATGATCCGTAGAGAAGTGCGCGGGCGGGCGCAAAAGCGTCGATGCCGAAGCCAATCAAGGCTGCCAGGATGCTCGCGGTTACGAGGCCATCCATGCGATCCATGAACCCGCCGTGCCCCGGTATCAAGTCGCCTGAGTCCTTCAATCCGAAATGCCGCTTCAATGCCGATTCTGCCAGATCGCCCCATTGGGCTACCAAACCTATGGCAAGACCGAGGCTCGCAAGCCAGCCGGGGCTTCCTGTACCGGTGAAAAACGCAAAAAGAAAACCTGCCACGGCGGCCGCAGTAATGCCGCCCAAGAGACCTGACCACGTCTTGTTGGGGGAAATCTCGGGCCAGAGCTTCGGCCCTCCGATGGTTCGTCCGGATACGTAGGCCGCGATATCCGTCACGGCGACGGCAAGCACGACGAAGAGCGTTGCGAGAAATCCGAGAGGCTCATCCGAGCGTAGCCATCCGAGCGCCACGACCGGCAACGCCGTGTAGAACACGCCGGCGCCGGACAGCCGCGTCCTGCCAGATCCAATCGCCAACGCGGCAACCACGCCTGCGCCAACGATTGCCGCAGCGACGCCCCAGCCGGCCATGTCGTTGACCACAAAGATTGCGGCGATGAAGACGGTCGCGATATGCGCGATCAGGGCACGATCCGGCATGGTATCCCTGACGATGCGTCCCCACTCCCAACTCATCGCTGCCGCGACGAGAAACGTCAGCAGCGTGAACGCAGTCGGGCTCCAGTAAAGCATCGTGAACGCAACGACGGCGATGGCGATACCCGACGCGATACGAAGCCTCAGCTCTTGCGGGATAAAATCAAGCGCGCCCGAAAGGAACGGCCGTTGATTATCGGGACCTTCGGCCGGCATTTTCCTGGCCCTCAAGCGGTCGAGCGTTTGGACAAGCCGCCGAAGCGGCGTTCGCGCGAACGAAATTCTTCGATGGCGACTTCGAAGGCAGCCTTATCGAAGTCCGGCCAGTAGCAGTCCAGAAAAACAAATTCCGAATAGGCCGTTTGCCAAAGCAGAAAATTCGACAGCCGCATCTCACCCGATGTCCGGATCAACAGATCGGGATCGGGGATGCCGGAGGTGTCGAGTGCATTGGCGATGCGCTCGACAGTGATCTCCGAGGGCCGCAACTCGCCCGCTACCACTTGCTCGGCGAGTTTCCGCGCTGCACCGGCAATCTCGGAGCGCGAGCCGTAATTGAAGGCGATGACTAGGGTCAGCACATCGTTGCCGCGGGTCAGCTCGACCGCTTCGTCGATCAGCGCGGCCAACTCGTTGTCGACGTGCTGACGCTGTCCGATCACCCGAATGCAGACGCCGGCCTCGTGCAGCTCGGCGAGATCGCGGCGGATGAAGCGCTTCATCAAGCCCATGAGGTCGTCGATCTCTTCGACTGGGCGCTTCCAGTTCTCGGACGAGAAGCTGAAGATCGTCAGATAAGTGATTTTGAGTTCGATCGCAGCCCGTACGGCGCGGCGGACGGCTTCGACCCCCTGGCGATGGCCCAGCGCCCGCGGCAGTCCGCGCTCGCGCGCCCACCGCCCGTTCCCGTCCATGATTATAGCGACGTGACGCGGCGGGACCAAAACTCCGGACCCATCGTCGATAGGCTTCGCTGCTGCCGCCACGGTCGAATGGCCTCTGGGATCAAGATCTCAAAATCGGTTACACGACTTCCCGCCCCCATAAGGGCCGGGACATCAAACCTTCTGAATTTCAGCTTCTTTTGTGACGAGAGTCGCGTCGATCTCCTTGATGAGGCGATCTGTCAACTCCTGCACCTTATCGGAATTGCCCCGATGGTCGTCCTGGCTCATTTTGCCGTCTTTCTCAAGCTTCTTGAGAACGTCCATCGCTTCGCGCCGGACGTTGCGGATCGAAATCTTGGCCTGCTCGGCATACTTATGCGCGAGTTTGACCAGCTCCTGTCTGCGGTCGGCGGTCAGCGCGGGAATCGGAAGGCGGAGAATTTGGCCATCGGTGATGGGATTGAGGCCGAGGTTGGCTTCGCGGATCGCCTTATCGACGGCGATGACGTTGCTGCGATCCCAAACCTGAACCGTAATCATTCGCGGCTCGGGCACGGAAACGGTCGCGACCTGGTTCAAGGGCATACGCGAACCGTAGACCATCACTTGTACAGGATCGAGAAGGTTGGCGCTGGCGCGGCCGGTGCGAAGCCCCGAGAACTCGCGCTTCAGAGCGTCGATCGAGGCGCGCATGCGCGTTTCGATTTCTTTGATGTCGTGAACTGCTAGTGCCATTTTCCTATTCCTCCAAGCGCGCGAAACCGCGAAATCTTCGCCGCCGCGAAAGGGCGGCGCGAAGACGGGCTTTCAGCGGCCGTCAGCCGGCTCCCTCGATAAGGGTCTGGCGAGCTTCTCCGCGCAGAGCTTTCAAGAGATTTCCCGGTTCTTCGATCGAGACCACAATTAGCGGAAGTCCGTTATCGCGGGCAAGGGCAATGGCCGCACCATCCATCACTTTGAGATCATTGGCCAAAACTTCCGAGTAGGTCAGCTTGTCGTAGCGGACCGCGTCCTTGTGCGTCTTCGGGTCGGCCGAATAGACGCCATCGACCTGGGTCGCCTTCAGAACCGCGTCGCAGTTCATCTCGATGCCGCGCAGGACAGCCGCCGTGTCGGTCGTGAAAAAGGGGTTTCCCGTGCCCGCCGCAAATATGACGACGTTGCCCCGGGCAAGATACGACAGGGCTTTCGGTCGGACATAGCTCTCGCAGACCGTCGGCATCGGAATGGCCGACAAAACGCGCGCCTGGACGCCACGATGATCGAGCGAATTCTGGAGGGCCAGCGCATTCATCACGGTCGCGAGCATGCCCATGTAGTCGGCGGTGGCGCGGTCCATTCCCTTGGCCGCACCGCTCAAGCCCCGGAAGATGTTACCTCCGCCCACGACAATCGCGATCTCGGCACCCTCGGCAACGGCGGCGGCGATATCGTTCGACAGACGGTCGGCGACGGCCATGTCGATGCCGTAGGGTTTCGAGCCCATCAGAGCTTCGCCGGAGAGCTTCACCAGCAGCCGCTTGTATTTGAGACCCTGCGCTCCCGGCATCCGTTTCACTCCCTTCGGCACGACAATCTGAATAGCCATGAAAAACCGGCCGGTCGCGAGGACCGGCCGGCTGATACCTAACGCGCTCGAGCGATTCCGGCCAGCGTCTTACCCGGCCATTCGACCGGGCAAAAACTTAGCCGCCGCTCGCGAGCTTGCGGACTTCCTCGCCGAAGTCCTCTTCCTTCTTGTCGATGCCTTCACCGAGCGCGAAGCGAACGAAGCCTGCGACCTTGATCGGTGCTCCGGCCTTGCCTTCGGCTTCCTTGACGGCCTGCGCGACCGTTTTGGAGGTGTCGTGGATGTACTGCTGCTCGAGCAGGCAGTTCTCCTTAGCGAAGGCCTTGATGCCGCCCGAGATGATCTTCTCGAGAACGTCCGGCTTCTTGCCCTGGTTCTTGTCGGCGAGAATTGCCTTCTCGCGCTCGATCACTTCGGCAGGCACCTCGGAAATGTCGAGTGCAACGGGGCTTGCCGCCGCGACGTGCATTGCGATCATGCGAGCGAGTTCGAACAGCGACGGCTCATCGCCTGCGCTTTCGAGCGCGACGAGCACGCCGATCTTGCCGAGACCGTCAGCCACGCGGTTGTGGACGTAGTCGGCGACGACGCCTTCCTTGACTGCAACCGCTGCGGTCCGGCGAACGGTCATGTTCTCGCCGATCGTTGCGACTGCTTCCTGAATCGTCGTTTCGACGGTGTTCTTGCTGCCGGGATAGGTTGCAGCCAAAAGCGCCTTGAGATCGCCCTTGGCGGCCGGAGCCAACGCGGTGATCTCGCGGACAAGCGTCTGGAACTGCTCGTTACGGGCAACGAAGTCCGTCTCGGAGTTCACCTCGACGACGGCACCCTCGCGACCCTTCGCAACGATACCGATGAGGCCATCGGCGGCGACGCGGCCGGACTTCTTTGCAGCTTTCGACAGGCCCTTCTTGCGGAGCCAATCGACGGCGGCTTCGATATCGCCGTTGGTCTCGGTCAACGCCGTTTTGCAATCCATCATGCCGGCGCCGGTCATATCGCGCAGCTTTTTCACATCTGCGGCGGTGATCGTCGTCATTCTGTCACCTATGAGGTTCGAGGCGCCACGATGGGCGCCTCATATCAGTTCATTCACAGTCGTGCTTCAGCAGCACGTCAGTTCGATGTCAGGCGCCAACGCCGATTAAACGGTGGCTGCCTCGACAAGCTTCTTGGCCTGGGCGACCCAGTCTTCCTTGGCGATCTGGCCCCTGAGCTTCAGCTGACGATCGAGCGATTCAGCGTAGTCCGGGGTAAGATCGGCGATCTGCCAGAAGTGGTAGACGCCCGCATCGTTGAGGCGCTGCTCGACCTTCGGATTGATGCCGGTGATGCGCTTCAGGTCATCAGCTTCGCCGCGCGGTGCTTCGATGCCCTTGAACACGACCTTCGGCAGATCTTCAGCCGGCGGCGTTTCGGACGCACCGATGTCGACGCCAGCAGAGCCCTGCGAACGCTCGAGACCATCGAGAGCGGCGCGTGCCATCAGATCGCAATAAAGCGTGATCGCACGACCAGCGTCGTCGTTGCCCGGAACCGGATAATCAACGCCGTCCGGATCGCAGTTAGTATCGACGATCGCGACGATCGGGATGCCGAGCTTGCGCGCTTCCTGAATGGCGATCGCTTCCTTGTTCGTGTCGATGACAACGAGGAGATCGGGCGTGCCGCCCATGTCCTTGATGCCGCCGAGCGACTGGTTGAGCTTGTCGCGTTCACGCGTGAGGTTCAGGACTTCCTTCTTCGTGCGGCCCTGCGGATCGGCAAGGATCTCGTCAAGCTGGCGAAGACGGCGGATCGACTGAGAAACGGTCTTCCAGTTGGTCAGCGTACCGCCGAGCCAACGGTGGTTGATGAAGTACTGGGCGCTGCGCTTTGCGGCTTCAGCGATGCCATCGGAAGCCTGACGCTTCGTCGCGACGAACAGCACGCGACCGCCGCCGGCGACCGTGTCGGAGACCTTGAGCAGCGCCTGGTGCAAGAGCGGCACCGTCTGCGTCAGATCGAGAATGTGGATTTTGTTGCGCGACCCATAGATGAACGGTGCCATCTTGGGGTTCCAGCGGTGAGCCTGGTGGCCGAAGTGAACGCCAGCTTCCAATAGCTGACGCATGTTGAAGGCAGGAAGTGCCATCGTAACGTTCCTTTTTCCGGTTAGACCTCCGCGAGACTTGAGAAGAGAATTGCCAGCCGTTTCATAGGCTTAGCGCTTCTCCACCGGAGCGCGATACGGGGCTTTTCATCCGCATTGCGCGAGCGTCTCGCGTGTGAGATGGCGGCCTTATACGGGGGATCGTCCGATTGTGCAACCCACGGGCGACGTTTGATCACCCTGCGCGGGTATGCCGAAGCGAAGTCCCCTAGCCATTCATCTTGAATGGGCACAAAAAAACGCACCGCGACCGACGGCATTTGCCACGGCTCGCAGTGCGCGACTGATTTCACGCAATTTATAAGCTATTGGGTCCGGTCCAGCGCTTGGCCGGATGCAGCATCGACGTTTGTTCGATTTACTTGCATTTGGCGTCGAGGGTCGCCACGGCCTGATCCATCGCGGTCGCTTCAGGCGATCCATCCGCGGCGTCCTGGCCAGCGTCCCAGGCGTTCTCGAAATCGTCGCCTAGCACCTTGAAGTAGCCGTCGATTTGATCGCCAGCAGCTTCGGCCTTCTTCTCATCGTCGCCGATCTCGTCCATCTTCTTCGACATCGCGCAATAGGCCGTGACCTTCGCGGGGTCAGACGCGGCTGCTTCGAGGTTCTTCTTAATATCGGGCGCGGCAATTTTCTGGTCGGCGGCGTATGCGCCAGTAGCGAGCAGCAAACCAGCGACCAGAGCGGCGTAGAACTTCGACATGTTTTGCCTCTTAATTGGCTAGCTCAAACGAGCGGAGCTATGTACGCAAACTGTGTCAGAAGAAGGCAGCGCTAACGCGCTACCTTCGCTTTAGTTCTCAGGGCTTAGCGCCAGAAGCAGTGACGATGGCCGTGACGATAGCGGCAGATCCACTTCTTGCCATGACGGTGGTGACGGTTGAAGTGGTGCGGGCGTCTATGGTCCCTTCTGTAGTCGACGTGTTCTGCAACGGTCTTATCGGCGTGGACGCCGATGCCGTTCAGGCCAGCGCCGGCCACACCGGCATTCGCGCCGCCAGCAGCACCGAGGGCGATGGCTGCGAAGGTCGCTGCAGCAATCAAGCTCTTTTTCATTGGATAGGCTCCTATCGAATATTAGACGCGTCTCTCACGTCTGAGCACATAACGTCCATTCGAGGAAAAAGCCGTCGATAATTACAATAAAATATTTGCTGTACGGAGCATTAAATCCGACCCGCAACCGCCGGTTTAAATTTCAATGATTTCCGACACAATCGGCAGTGCCTCAATGCGAAGTGCCTCGCGCGGGGAAACGTCGTATCGGCCCGGCAATAGGAATTCCATTTCGCGGTTGCGGTCATCCAACGCGAGCACGAGGCGAATTTCTCCTCCTCGCGCATTCGGCTTCAAAAATTTGCCGACATCGGAAACGGGTGCAGCTTTTGCGACCACGGACTTGCGATCGAGAACGAGCTTCAGATTGCGCGGAACGCTGGCTGCGGCTTTGTCCAATTCTTCAATCGACTGCACGCGCAATTTCATCGTCTCGCCGTCGCGCTCGGCTTCGACTGAGACGATGACCGGCGTTCCCGGTTCGAGAAGATGACGGCTCGCGGCCAGGGTGTCGGAGAAAATGATCGCTTCGAATTGTCCGGTCGCATCGGAAAATGTTGCGAACGCGAACTTGTTGCCCTTCTGAGAGCGTCGCTCGCGGGCAGCGATGACGATGCCGGCGAGACGTCCCGCAGTTGCTCCGCGCATCACCAGCGCTTCGAACTCGCTCACCCGCTTGACGCCGAGCTTTCCTAGAACGCGGTCGTACTGATCGAGCGGATGGCCGGAAAGATAAAAGCCTATGGCCTCGAATTCAGCGGAGAGTTTCTCCATGCTGGTCCATGCGGGCGTAGCGCGTAACACGAGATCAGCCGGCTTACCGCCTGAACCAAAGAGGTCCGTGATGCCCTGCGCTGCATCAGACGTTCGCCGCTGCGCTGATGCGAGGATCGTATCGGCGTTGGCCGCAACGAGTGCGCGATTGGAATTCAGAGAATCGAAAGCTCCGGCTTTGGCCATCGTTTCGACGGCGCGCTTATTCAGCGCCTTGGCATCGACACGGCCCGCGAAATCGCCGAGCGAACTGTAGAGTCCGCTGGTGCTCCGCTCACTGACGATGGTTTCAACGGCGCCCGAACCGATGTTCTTCAGCGCCGCAAGCGAATAGCGGATTGCTCCCAATTTGGAATCGCCCGTTGGCCGCTCGACGCCGAAATCGACACCCGATTGATTGACGCACGGCGGCAGCATTTTAATGCCGGACTTTCGCGCTTCGGATGCAAACATAGCGAGCTTGTCGGTGTTGCCCATATCGAGCGTCATCGATGCCGCAAAGAATTCCTCGCGGAAGTTCGCCTTCAAATAGGCGGTGTGATAGCTGACGAGCGCGTAAGCCGCCGCGTGCGATTTGTTGAAGCCGTAGCCTGCGAACTTATCGACCAGCTCGAAGATATAAATAGCGTCTTCTTTTTTGACGCCATTAGCGAGCGCACCTTCGACGAAGCGCGCTTGCTGCTTGGCCATTTCGGCCTTGTCTTTCTTGCCCATCGCCCGGCGCAGCAAGTCAGCTTGTCCGAGCGTATAGCCGCCCATCACCTGAGCGATCTGAATGACCTGCTCCTGATAGATGATGACGCCGTACGTCTCCTTCAGGATGCCTTCGAGCATCGGATGCAGGCAGTCGACCGGCTCTTCGCCGTGCTTGCGGTTGATGTACGTCGGGATGTTATCCATCGGGCCGGGGCGATAGAGCGCCACCATGGCGATGATGTCTTCGAAGCGGTCGGGCTTCAGGCGCTTCAAGCTTTCGCGCATGCCCGTACTTTCGAGCTGGAACACGCCCGCCGTATCGGCTTTAGCAAGCATTTCGTAGGCCGGCTTATCGTCGAGTGGCAGCGCCGCTAGATCGATATCGATGCCGCGGCCGCGCTTGATCAACTCGAGCGCCTTCGCGAGAACGGTCAGCGTTTTGAGGCCGAGGAAGTCGAATTTCACGAGGCCAGCCGCCTCGACCATTTTCCAGTTGTATTGCGTGATCGGGAAGTGAGATTTCGGATCGCGATAAAGCGGCACGAGTTCTTCGAGCGGCCTGTCGCCGATCACGATACCGGCTGCGTGAGTCGAGGCGTGGCGATAAAGGCCTTCGAGCTTTTCGGCGATCTCGAGCAACCGCGCAACGAGCGGTTCGCTGTCGCGCTCTTCCTGAAGCTTGGGTTCGCCGTCGATCGCCTCGCGCAGAGTTACCGGATTTGCAGGATTGTTCGGCACGAGCTTGCAGAGCCGGTCGACCTGACCGTACGGCATTTGCAACACGCGGCCGACGTCGCGCAGCACGGCGCGCGCTTGCAGCTTACCGTGCGTTATGATCTGCGCGACGCGATCGTCACCGTATTTCTTCTGCACGTAATCGATGGTGCGATCGCGCTTTTCCTGACAGAAGTCGATGTCGAAGTCGGGCATCGAAACGCGTTCAGGATTGAGAAAGCGCTCGAACAACAGGCCGAAGCGCAGCGGATCGAGATCGGTGATCGTCAGCGCGTAAGCGACGAGAGAACCGGCACCCGAGCCGCGGCCCGGACCGACGGGCACGCCGTTGGCTTTCGACCATTTGATGAAGTCGGCAACGATCAGAAAGTAGCCGGGGAACTTCATCTGCGTGATGACGTCCACCTCGTAGGCGAGGCGCTTCTCATAATCCTCGGTCGTGAAGCCTTCCGCGGGTCCATGCGCGTCGAGGCGACGCTGGAGGCCTTCTATCGCCTGTCTCTTCAGTTCTGCCGCTTCGAGGCTGAGGTTCTCGGTTTCGCTCAGGCTATCGTCGGCTGCGACGAAGCGCGGGAGAATGGGCTTGCGGCCTTCGGGCCGATAGGCACAGCGAATGGCGATTTCGACGGTGTTTTCGAGCGCTTCGGGCAGATCAGCGAACAGCGCCGCCATCTCATCTTCGGTTTTGAGATAGTGCTCGGGGCTGGCACGGCGGCGATTGTCTTCGACGACGTAGCGGCCATCGGCGATGCAGAGCAGCGCGTCGTGCGCTTCATAGTCGCCGCGGACTGCGAAGTAGCATTCGTTCGTGGCAACGATCGGCAGACCGCGCGCGTAGGCGAGTTCGAGCAGCTGCGGCTCGACCTCGGCTTCTTCTGGAAGACCGTGACGCTGAAGCTCAACGTAGAGCCGGTTGCCGAAAATCTTCTCCAGCGTCTTCAGCCGCTCGACGGCCTGCTCGTGCTGGCCATCGCGAAGGGCGGCATCGATCGGACCTTGCGGGCCGCCCGTCAGCGCGATCAGTCCCGCCGACAGTTCTTCAAGGCGCGCGACTTTGACGTGCGCGGGCTCGTCGGCCGACGGTTCGAAATTCAAGGATTTCGAAAGCCGCATGAGGTTGGCGAAACCCTCAGCGTTCATGGCGAGAAGCGCAAGCTTTCCGGCGGGTTTCACGCGCGGCTCGTTGCTCATCGCCTTGAGCGTGACCGTACCGTTATCGCGATTGTCGCCGAAATCGATATCGAGCGTCGTGCCGGAAATCGGCTGCACGCCCGCGCCCCAAAGCTTCTCGGAAAATTCGAGCGCGCCGAAGAGATTGTTCGTATCGGTCAAGCCAAGCGCGGGAAGGTTCATCGCGGTCGCGAGCTTGGCGAGCTTCGTTATCGGAAGCGCGCCCTCGAGCAGCGAGTAAGCCGAATGCACCTTGAGGTGGATGAACTTCGGGTTTCGTGCGGGTGGGCGAATCGCGTGTTCCATGTCGCTAGGTTATGTACCCGTCGGCCGGTCGCAAGCTAAACGCGCCGATGCCGCACAGCTACGAGCATAAGGCGTACGGCCAAGCCAATTTCAGCGCGCTTGCGCCAGCGAGATCTCGACGAGCCGGCCCTCATGAACCTGCAGAACGCGGTCCATGCGGCTCGCAAGTTCCATATTGTGGGTCGCGATCAGCGCTGCGACGCCCTGGCGGCGGATAACATCGATCAGCTGACGGAACACATGCTCGGAAGTATGCGGATCGAGGTTTCCGGTCGGCTCGTCCGCGAGCAGAAGCCTTGGGCTGTTGGCAAGCCCGCGGCAAATGGCGGTGCGCTGCTGTTCGCCGCCCGATAGCTCGGCGGGACGATGCTCTCCCCGTCCTGCAAGACCGACACTCGCCAGAAGCTCGCGCGCGTGCGCCTCGGCAGCCTTCCGGTTGGTCCCTAAGATGAGCTGCGGAATGACGACGTTTTCAATCGCGCTGAATTCCGGCAACAGCTGATGAAACTGATAGACGAAGCCGATCTCTTTTCTACGCAGTTTCGTGCGCTCGGCTTCGGAGAGCGTTGCGCAGTCGCGACCGTTGATGATCACGCGGCCGCTGGTCGGAGATTCAAGCAATCCCGTGATGTGCAGAAGAGTCGATTTACCGGCGCCGGAGGGTCCGACTAGAGCCACGGCTTGACCGGGCCACAGAACGGCGTCGACGCCCGTCAGAACCGTGATCTCCTTTTCGCCTTGGCGGAATGACCGCGTGACGTTCTGGAGCTGCAAAATCGGCGCAACAGATGTGGTGTCCATGGGTCTCACTCGTACCGCAACGCTTCAACCGGATCGAGCTTCGACGCCTTCCACGATGGATAGAGCGTCGCAAGGACGGACAGCAGAAGCGCCATCAGGACAATGCCTCCCGTTTCGTGGATATCGATCTCGGCGGGCAACTTCGTCAGGTAGTAGACGCTCGGATCGAAGACTGTCGTGCCGGTGACCCACGACACGAAGTTCTTGATGTTCTCGATATTCCAGCAGAACACGACACCGAGGATGAGGCCCGCGAGCGTACCGACAACGCCGATCGACGCGCCGGTAATCAGGAATATTCGCATCACGGCGCCCTTGGTCGCGCCCATGGTTCTCAAGATCGCGATATCGCGGCCTTTGTCCTTCACGAGCATCATCAGACCGGAGATGATATTCAGCGCCGCGACGAGCACGATGAGCGAGAGGATGATGAACATCACGTTTCGCTCGACTGCGAGCACGTTAAAGAACGTTTCGTTGCGCTGGCGCCAATCGTTGATGGTTACCGATGGCCCGCCTGCATCCTTGATCAGATTGTTGTAGTGATCGACGTCTTCGGGGCGATCGACAACGACTTCTACGACATCGACCTCGCCGTTCTTCGAGAAATATTTCTGTGCTTCGGGGAGCGGCATGAAGATCATCATGCGGTCGTATTCGGACATGCCCAATTCAAAGATCGACGTGATCTGATAGGGCTTCGAACGGGGCGCGGTGCCGAACGGAGTTGCTGCTCCGCGCGGCGACACGAGCGTCACCGTATCGCCAAGGCCGACGCGCAGCTGGTTCGCCAAGCGCACGCCCATCGCGATGCCGGTCTGCTTATCGAAACCATCGAGCGTGCCGGCGCGAATGTTGTCTGAAACGAGTTTCAGCGATTTCAAATCGGTCTCGCGCACGCCTCGAACGAGACCGCCGAGCGCCTGCGTGCTCGAGGAGACCATCACCTGGCCTTCGATCACGGGCATGGCCATGACGACGCCGGGAACTTTCGAAATCGCACTCGAAATATCGGTGTAGTCGGTGAACGGATCGCCGATCTTCTGGACGATGACGTGGCCGTTGAGGCCCATGATCTTGCCGAACAGATCGTGCCGGAAGCCGTTCATCACGGCCATGACGATGATCAGCGTCGCGACGCCGAGCATGATGCCGAGAAACGAAAAGCCGGCGATGACCGAGATGAAGCCTTCCTTGCGCCGTGCGCGCAAATAGCGGCCTGCAATCATCCACTCGAAGGCGGAGAATGGCGCGGTGCCGCTGGAGGCGACCCGTTCCCCACCCAATCCAGCCGCGGCTTCACTGTGCCCTGAAACAGTCATTGTGGCCTCACCGCCGTTACCCCAATCGCGCGCCGCATCGCAGCTCCCTGTGTCGCAGTTAAGGCCGTAGACCGTATTCCAGCCGTTTTAGTATGCGCGTGCTATCAGCACGTACTCCTTCGCCGGTTCCCCCGTGAAGAAGCACGGCCCCGTGGCTTTCTCTTGCTCGAGCGGTGCGTTGCGGATCGTAAGCTTCAGCGCTTTCAAGCGGTCCGCGATGCTTTCGAGCGCTGCCCCTTCGGGACGCGACCAGGGCACCCGCACCCAGCCTTTGAAAGCGCCTGCCTCGTCGTCGCCCTCGCCCGGTCCGAAGTAGGCTTCAAGCTCTTCGAACGACTTGATGTTCGAGATGATGTTGCCATCGAGCCGCGCCTTCGCCTCGTTGTAGAGGTTTGCCTGGATCTCCTTCAGGAGCGCGGGGGCACCGGCGACGAAATCGGCGCGCGGCATCGTGTGCGAGATGATCTTATCGCCGTCGCGCAGACGATCACGGCGCATGAACGTGACGTTGCCGCCGCTTGCATCGCGGCCGCCGATTTCGACGATGACGGGCGCGCCGCGGCGTACCCAGTTCCAGCGCTTCTCGGCGGACTTGATCGGCTTCACATCGACGAGCGTGCGAATGCCGGCAGCCTTCAGCTCTTTCTCGAGGCTAGCGCAATATTCGATGAGTTCGGCGTCCTCGGGCTTTTCACGCAGCATCGGGACAAGAACGATCTGACGCGGAGCGATCATGGGCGGCAGGCGCAAACCGTCGTCGTCGCCGTGGGTCATGATCACGCCGCCGATCAGGCGCGTGGAGACGCCCCAGCTCGTCGTGTGGCAATAGGTGAGCTCACCCTTCGCATTCTGGAACTGGATGTTCTGCGCTTCGGCGAAGTGCGTGCCGAGGTAATGCGACGTGCCGGCCTGAAGGGCCTTGCCGTCCTGCATCATCGCTTCGATCGAATAGGTGTTATCGGCGCCGGGGAAACGCTCGTTCGCCGGTTTTTCGCCCGCGACAACCGGCATCGCGAGCACGTCTTCCGCAAACGTGCGGTAGACCTCGAGCATCTTCAGCGTCTCGGCGACTGCGTCTTCCCGATCCGCGTGCGCCGTGTGGCCTTCCTGCCAGAGGAACTCCGCGGTGCGCAGGAAGAGACGCGTACGCATTTCCCAGCGCACGACGTTCGCCCACTGATTTATGAGCAGCGGCAGGTCGCGATAGCTTTTGATCCAGCGTTGAAATGCATCCCCGATGATCGTCTCGGACGTCGGGCGGACGATCAGCGGCTCTTCGAGCTTGGCGTCGGGATCGACCACCAGCTTGCCGCCCTCGTTTTTCAGGCGGTGGTGCGTGACGACCGCCATTTCCTTGGCGAAACCTTCGACGTGCTCCGCCTCTTTGGCGAGAAAGCTCATCGGAATGAAAAGCGGGAAATAGCAGTTGTCGTGACCCGTATCCTTGATGCGGGCGTCGAGGTCGGCCTGGATGCGTTCCCAGACGCCCCAGCCCCATGGCTTGATGATCATGCAGCCGCGGACAGGGCTCGTCTCTGCCATGTCGCCGTCGCGGACGACCGCCTGGTACCATTCCGGAAAGTTCTGCTCGCGGGTGACGGAAAGGGCGCGCTTGCTCATCGTGCGGCCTCCGGCGCGCCAGTGTGCGAACGGGATGGACGGCAGGACAAGATCTTGGACATGCGCATTGCGGGCTCGCTCGTTAAATCCGCGCGGGCGAGCCGCGCCGTAGTCTCTTGGAATTCAGGAATTGAGCCTCAGCCGAATAGCCTTTTCATGCTGGCGTTGCAACGATGCAAAGCTGGCTGCCCAAAGGTTCAACGTCGCGGAGACGCGCGCGTCAGACGGCGAGACCGAGATAGCGCGCAATAGCGGGGGACCGCCCCGCTGGCAATCGGCGGCGTGGCGATAATCCACGACACTATGAGCTTTGATTGACTGCCAAATCGGGATTGGAGCGGTAAGTCTCAGATGTTCGCGATCACGGCGTAGACGCCCGCGAAGGTGATCGCCGCAACGATCGTATTGACCCAAAAAAGCCTGAGGACGTTCATTTTGTGGGGGGCGCTTTCAGAGGTGCCTGGAACAACCTCGCCAGCCTCGCCCTGAGTTTTCGCGAAGAAGGGTAGCACCGCAAATAGCGTGATGAACCACAGGCAAAGGAATGTTGCCACCGCTACTGACGTACGCATCGCACTGACCTTTATTCTCTTGGCTGCACCGAGGCCGCTTCAGACCTGCTCCAGCTCGACGAGAGTGCCGCAGAAATCCTTCGGATGCAGAAACAGCACGGGCTTACCGTGTGCGCCGATCTTTGGAGTGCCATCGCCGAGTACGCGAGCCCCCTGAGACTTCAACTGGTCGCGCGCCGCAATGATATCATCCACCTCGTAGCATACATGGTGAATTCCGCCGTCGGGAGACTTTTCGAGAAATTTCGCAATCGGCGAACCTTCGCCGAGCGGCTCGAGCAGCTCAATCTTGGTGTTTGGAAGCTCGATGAAAACGACGGTAACGCCGTGCTCCGGTTGCACGAGCGGCGGACCGACCTGCGCTCCCAGGGCATTTTTGTAAACAGCTGAAGCCTTTGCGAGATCTTTGACAGCTATGGCGACGTGGTTAAGGCGTCCGATCATGCTTGGGTCTCCGGCATGGCAAAGGCGAGCGAAATGTTACAGCGTTTTAGCTTCTGCCATCCACCACGGAGACCAGCACTTTGACAACTGGCTTCTTGCCCCATGCCTCGTTAATGGCGGCACGCACCGAGCGAAGCACCGCGTCCTGAACCATGGCGTGGTCTCCGCGCCGCTTCGGCGGAATCGAGCGGAGCGTTCCGTCGATGGC